>NZ_JBHUCD010000001.1:0-418060 GCF_042786555.1 Paenarthrobacter sp. NPDC056912 | reverse complement strand
CACCATTGGTGACCGGCCGCCGTCGTTTGACTATTTCTTGCCCTGGTTCGCTACCGCGAGGATCGCCTGGGCTGCTGCCTCGGGATCCAGGTAGGTTCCGCCGGCGTTGATCGGCTGGAAGTCTTCATCCAGTTCGTACACCAGCGGGATGCCCGTGGGGATGTTCAGGGAAGCAATGGCGTCGTCGCTGATACCGTCCAGGTGCTTGACCAGGGCGCGCAGGGAGTTGCCGTGGGCGGTGACCAAGACGGTCTTGCCGGCCTTGAGGTCTTCCTTGATGTCCGATTCCCAGTAAGGGAGCAGGCGTACCAGGACGTCCTTGAGGCACTCGGTGCGCGGCAGGGCGTCGCCGAGGTCCGAGTAGCGGGGGTCGTGTGCCTGGGAGAATTCGCTGTCGTCGGACAGGGGCGGCGGCGGGGTGTCGTAGCTGCGGCGCCATTCCATGAACTGCTCTTCGCCGAACTCGGCGAGGGTCTGGGCCTTGTCCTTGCCCTGGAGGGCGCCGTAGTGGCGCTCATTGAGGCGCCAGTCGCGCTTGACCGGGATCCAGCCGCGGTCGGCCTTGTCCAGGGCCATGTTGGCGGTGTTGATGGCGCGCTTCAGGAGCGAGGTGTAGAGGACGTCCGGGAGGATGTTGTTCTCAACCAGGAGTTCCCCGCCGCGCACTGCTTCTTCGCGGCCTTGGTCGTTCAGGTCTACGTCCACCCAACCGGTGAACAGGTTCTTGGCGTTCCAGTCGCTGTGGCCGTGGCGCAGCAGAATCAGCTTGTAAGTCATGGTTTTCATCCTAGCCGAGCGGTCCGGTGCGCCGCCGGGCGTTACGTTCGGCAACGCACGCGCAGGTACGGCGATAAAGTGGGGCCGTGGTGCAAAAAGCGGAACGGGTGGGCTCTCCCCGGAGTCGGGGCGGCAAGCCGGTTGGCAACATTACCCGCGGCACCACCAACCCCAACCGGATGCGCCGCTTGGACCGGTGGCTTGCCGGACCGCAGGCGTGGCGGCTGCGCACCGCCGTCGACCCTCTTGTGGTTGACCTGGGCTATGGTGCCTCGCCCACTACCGCCGTCGAACTTTTTGAACGGCTGCAAGCCGTGCGGCCCGACGTACGTGTTTGTGGAATCGAGATTGAGCCCGAGCGTGTGCGGACCGCAAAGGCCCTTGAACGGCCCGGGCTGAGCTTCCGCGTGGGCGGTTTCGAGGTGCCGGTGCCCGGAAATCCCGTGCTGGTCCGCGCCTTCAACGTGCTGCGGCAGTACGAGGAAGCGGACGTTCAAGGGATCTGGGGCCTGGTGCAATCGCGGTTGGCTCCGGGAGGGCTCTTCATTGACGGCACCTGCGACGAAATCGGCCGGCGCGTCACCTGGGTGGCGCTGGACCCCGAGCGGCCCTTGAGCCTGAGTTTCTCTGTCCGGTTCGGCAGCTTCGAGTTGCCCTCCGAAGTTGCCGAACGGCTGCCCAAAGCACTGATCCACCGGAACGTGCCGGGCGAAGCGATCCACGCGTTCCTGCAAGCCATGGACAAGGCGTGGCTGGAGGCGGCGCCATTGGCGTCGTTCGGGAACCGGCAGCGTTGGACCGGCATGTGCCGATCACTGCGCGACGCCGGATGGCCGCTCCAGGACGGGCCTGCGCGGTGGCGACTGGGTGAAGTTACCGTGGCGTGGGAAGCGGTTGCGCCCCGCCATGCCTGATGGTGCTGTTTACCAGGGGCCGTAGGGACCCACGTTGCGGTTGCCACCGCTGCCCGCTTCGCGCAAGGCGGGACGGACATCGGCAAGGTAGACGCAGGCAGCCGTGACTGCGGCAATGCCGAACAGCCCAAGGCCGTTGCCGCCGGTGAACACTGTGAGCGCACCGATCGCAAAGGCAACGCCGGTCAGCGCGAGCCAAAACGTCTTGGTGCGCTTGGAAGCGGCCACAAACAGTGTTGGCCGGTGGCGTAGGCAGTCCGCGAAGGCCCACAGTTCCAGGGCAAGGGCCACCCAGCCGAAGATGAGGTATACCCCGTAGTTAACGTACGAAATCAAGAGTTTTCCGTCCACGACCTTTAGCCTAGCCGTCCAACGACTTCAGCGCTTGCTCAAGGTCGGACCAAAGGTCTTCCACGTTCTCGATTCCGACGCTCAAGCGGACCAGGTTCTCCGGGACGCTGAGCGGTTCTGCCGTGTGCCGGCGTCGACGTTCAATCAGGGACTCAACCCCGCCCAAGGACGTTGCCGGCAGCCAGAGCTGCAGCGCGCGGACCAATTCGTCAGCGGTCTCGGCGCCGCTGCGGCTTTCGTCGCCGGCGATCTGGATGCAGAGGATGGAGCCGAATCCCTTCATCTGCACTTTCGCGCGCTCGTGACCGGGATCTGTGGGGAGCCCCGGGTAGCGGATGCCTTCCACCCGGGGGTGGGTGCTGAGCCGCTCGGCGAGCGTGGCTGCCGAGGCCTGCGAGCGCTCGATCCGCAATGCCAGGGTGCGCAACCCGCGCAGGGCAAGCCACGCCTCGAACGGACCGGCGATCCCGCCATGGATGATGCGGTGGTGCAGGAGCGTGGCCCGCAGCTCGGGATTGGACGTCACCAAGGCGCCGAGTACGACGTCGGAATGGCCGGCCAGGTACTTGGTCACCGAGTGGAGAACGACGTCGGACCCCAGGCTCAGGGGCTGCTGCACCAATGGCGTGGAGAAGGTGTTGTCCGTGACGACAATCGCGCCGACGGCGTGCGCGGCATCGGTGAGGGCGCGCACATCGGCGATGCCCAGCATGGGGTTGGTGGGGCTTTCCAGCCAGAGCAGGTCCGCCTTCCGGCCGTCGGCCGGGTCCAGCAGGGCCTTCACTGCATCCGTGTCCGCGATGTCAACGGTACGCAGCTCCAGGAAGCCCTTCTCCGCCAGTTCCGTAGCCATGACCAAGGAACCGGCGTAGCTGTGCGAGGGCATGACCACAACGCCACCTGCCGGCACCAACGAGAGCGCCGAGCTGACTGCCGCAAGACCCGAGGCGTAAAGGAGGCCCGGGAGTGTGGCGCCTTCCAACTTGGCGAGGGCGTCCTCGAACGGGTCCCACGTGGGGTTCGAGTAGCGCCCGTAGCCGCGGTCGCCGTCGCCCAGCGAGCCCGTGCCAAAGTATGTGGAGGACAGGACGATGGGCGGGTTGACCGGCTCGTCGTGGGCACGGGCTGGCCGGCCGGCCGCCACCACAACGGTTTCCGGGGACAATTCGGCGGCGTGCTGATCGGAAAGGCTCATGGTTTCAGCGTAGCGGCGGGCGTGCCTGTGGATGAAAGGCATTACACGCGCTTTCGATGTCAGGGATGCTCGGTAGGCTAGACGAGTGAGTATTCAGAGCCCAGGTCTTTTCATCGCCTTCGAAGGCGGGGACGGAGCGGGGAAGTCCACCCAGGCCGCCCGGCTCTCTGACGCCCTTGAGTCGCGGGGCCTGTCCGTGCTGCGCACCCGTGAACCCGGCGGCACCCCCATCGGCGAGAAACTGCGCTTCCTTGTTTTGGACCATGGCCACGGCACTATCGACGCCCGCACCGAAGCCCTGATGTTTGCTGCCGCCCGAGCCGCCCACGCCAGCCAGGTCATCCGTCCGGCGCTGGCAGCGGGAACCGTGGTCATCACCGATCGGTACATCGACTCGTCCGTTGCCTACCAGGGCGCCGGCCGCGGCTTGGGGGCAGAGGGTGTCCTGTCCCTTAATGAATGGGCCACTGAGGGCCTGCAGCCAAACCTGACAGTACTGCTCGACGTCGATCCCTCCGACGGCCGCCAGCGCCGGACGGCCGGAGATGCCACGGAGGACCGGTTGGAATCCGAGCCGGACGCTTTTCATTCCGCCATCCGGCATGCCTTCCTGGACCTCGCAGAGGCTGCCCCCTCCAGCTACCTCGTCCTGCCGGCCAATGATGACATTGAGACTCTGGCAGCGCGGATCCTGGAGCGCGTGGAGTCACTGCTCGGCCAACGCATTGCGGGCACCCGGCCGTGAGTGTCTGGGATGACCTCCAAGGGCAGGCACCGGTGGTCGCGCAGCTCAAGCAAGCGGCCCAAGGCGAAACCGGCCTCACGCATGCTTGGCTCTTCACCGGTCCCCCGGGATCGGGCCGCTCCAACGCCGCCAAAGCCTTCGCGGCGGCGTTGAACTGCGAGCAGGAGGACGTCACCCAGCGCGGCTGCGGTCAGTGCGCTGCCTGTCATACGATCCTGGGCGAGACCCATTCCGACGTTACTTTCGTGCGGACCGAGAAGGTCACCATCACCATCGATGAAGCCCGCAGCCTGGTGTCCAAGGCAGGCGACCGGCCGGCCACCGGCCGGTGGCGGATCATCGTGGTGGAGGACGCGGACCGCATGGCGGAGCGAACCACCAACGTTCTGTTGAAGGCCATCGAGGAACCTACTCCCCGCACCATCTGGATGCTGTGCGCACCTTCACCCGCGGACGTCCTTGTCACTATCAGGTCGCGCTGCCGTCCGGTGAGCCTGCGGCTTCCGCCGGCCTCCGACGTCGCTGACCTCTTGGTACGGCGCGACGGCGTGGACCGCCAACTCGCGGACCGGGCCGCAAGGGCAGCGCAGAGCCACATCGGCATAGCCCGTCGGCTGGCCCGCGACGCGGATGCCCGGGAACGACGCACCGCAACCGTAAGGATCCCGTTGGGCCTCCGCGGCGTCACCGCCGCAGTGATGATGGCAGAGAAACTAGTCAAGATCGCCACCGAAGAGGCCAACAGCTCCAATGACGAGCGCGATGCCGCCGAAAAGATCGCCCTCCTGGCCAGCCTTGGCGCGCCTGAGTCCGGCACCCTGCCGCCCTCCATGCGCAGTCAGGTGAAACAGCTTGAGGACGACCAAAAGAGGCGAGCCAAGCGCTCCATCACCGATTCGCTGGACCGGACACTGACCGATCTGCTGTCCTTCTACCGCGACGTGCTGATCATCCAGTTGGGGAACGCCGTGGAGCTGGTCAACGTTGAGCTCAAGAACGAGCTCGTTGAGTACGCAGGCCATTCAACCCCGGAAACCACCCTTGCCCGCATGGATGCCATCAACAAGGCCCGTGTCCGTATCACCACCACCAACGTGGCCCCGCTGTTGGCGGTCGAGTCCATGGCTACGAGCCTCATCCAGCAATAGGAGAATCCATGAAGTCCGCACCACGCCGGCCCGCCGGTAACCCGTCAAGGGACCGGTCTGCCCGTCGCGGATTCGCGGCCCTGTGCGTGGCACTGGCCTCCATGCTGGTGCTGAGCGCATGCTCCCTTCCGTTCCTGCCGACGCCCACCGCGAAACCCACCACCACCAGCACGGTTGATCCCTCTATTGCTGCCTCGGCCCCCAAAGGCCTTGAGAAGTTCTACTCGCAGACCGTGGAATGGAGTTCTTGCGAGAACGGCTTCCAATGTGGCGAAGTCCAGGTCCCCAAGGACTACGGCAACCCGGGTTCAGGGGAAATCACCCTGTCCGCCATCAGGCTGCCCACCACGGGTAAGAAGCAGGGGTCCATCCTGGTCAACCCGGGCGGCCCGGGTGGTTCCGGCGTGGACTTCGTCAAGGACGCCGCCAACACCCACTTCACCCAAAAGCTGCGGTCCAACTATGATCTTGTGGGCTTCGACCCCCGCGGTGTGAAGCGCTCATCCCCGGTCAAGTGCATGTCCGACGCCGAGCGTGATGCCGCACGTGAGAAGGTGTTCCGGAAAAACACGGACGAAGGCCTGGCAGCAGCCCTGGCGTTCAATAAATCAGCCGCCGAGCAATGTGCCCAGCAGACCGGCGAGGTCCTGGGACACATCGACACCGTGAGCGCCGCCAAGGACCTGGATGTACTGCGCGCCGTGGTGAACGACGCCAAGCTCAACTACCTGGGCTTCTCCTACGGAACCTTCCTGGGCTCCACCTACGCGGCCCTGTTCCCGGACAACGTGGGCCGGTTGGTCCTGGACGGTGCTGTTGACCCGTCCATCAGCAACGAAGAACTGACGGCCGGCCAGGCCCGGGCGTTCGAGCGGGCCATCCGCACGTATGTAGCTGACTGCCTCCAACAGAATTCATGTCCCTTGAGCGGGTCCGTGGACAATGGCGTGCAGGAAATCAGGGAACTCATCAACGCCGTGGACCAGAATCCCCAGACAGCCAAGGATGGCCGGCTGGTGACCGGCAACGACTTCGTCAACGGGATCATCCTGCCCCTCTACGACAACCAGAGCTGGCCTGCACTGACCCAGGCACTGGACAGCGCCTTCTCCGGCGACGTATCCCAGATGATGCGCATAGCGGACCTCGGGGCGGACCGCGAGGCCAACGGCACGTACAGCTCCAACTCCGCATTCGCGTTCCAGGCCATCAACTGCCTCGACTACCCCATGGTCACGGACACCGCCGGAATGCGCGCGGAGGAAGCCCGCCTGTTGCAGGACTCACCGACGTTTGGTGCCTTCTTTGCCTATGGTGGGGTCACCTGCAAGGACTGGCCCTACAAGAACACCCGCACCCCGGCGTCCGTTGACTACACCGGCTCGGCCCCGATCGTGGTGGTCGGCACCACCGGCGATCCCGCCACTCCCCTGGAATGGGCTGAGTCGCTGCGGAAACAGCTTGAGAATGCTTCGCTGGTCACGTGGGAAGGCGAAGGACACACAGCCTACGGCCGCTCGAACTCATGCGTCAGCGCCGCCGTCGACAACTATTTTGTTGACGGCAAGCTGCCGCAGGACGGCCTCAAGTGCTAGGCGGTTCGCGCCGCTAAAGGTGCCTGGCTTCGCGCTTTTCCACCAAGAGCGGGAGCTGCTTGATGGAGTCGACGACGACCGTGGCACCGGCTGCGCGCAGCGTGGCCTCGGAGTGTGAACCGGTCAGCACACCGGCGATCAGGGACGCCCCCGAGCGGACACCGGACACCATGTCCGAACTGGTATCCCCCACTACTGCTACCTCACGGACGTCATCGAGGTCCAGGGCGAGCACCGCCGTCAGGATCATGTCCGGGTAGGGCCGTCCGCGTCCGGCATCGGCCGGGCACAAGCTGAGGTCCGCCAAGCCCATCCACCCCAACGATTCCAGCACCATGTTCTGTGTGTGGCGGCCGAAGCCAGTGGCCAGGCAAACCTGCATGCCGGACTCCCGCATCCACAAAATGGCGTCCTCGGCCCCGGGAATGGCGCGCACACCGCCGTCGTCAATCAGTTCGTCGTAGGCCTTCTCGAAGGTTTTGTTGGCGCTTTCGGCCACAGCGGCGTCGTCGAAAAGGTGGCTGAAGACGGTCATCTTCGAGAAACCCATGGTGTCCCGTGCGTAGCCGAGCATGCTTTCAAAGCGGGCGCTGCCCGGTTCAACGCCGTGTTCGGCAAGGGACCGGGACATGGCCCGCTCAGTGCGGCCATCGTCGGTGATGGTGGTGCCCACCATGTCCACCACCGCAAGCCGCAGCCGATGCGGTTTGTGGCTGGTGTCCCTGTTCATTGCGTCCCCGGTCATTGCGTGGCTCCTTCGACTGGTTTTTCCGTGGCCCCATCCAACCTGCCATGGTTGATTCCCCAGCTTCCGGCGGCAGGGAAACGGCCGCCTGAACCCGGTCCGACGTCCGGGTGAACATCCCTGCAACGGCCGTGCCCGCTCTCGTTTTGACCCGGGCGCGGTGCCTCTATTACAGTTATGTCTTGCGTGATCGGCCGGGAAACCGGTGATGGACGCGGTGCTTCCTTAGCTCAGTCGGTAGAGCGTTTCACTCGTAATGAAAAGGTCATCAGTTCGATTCTGATAGGAAGCTCGGGACAAACCCCCTAGAAACCAAGGTTTCTGGGGGGTTTTCGCTGGCTTGTGGACGAGCGGGGAATCTTAGGCATTCCCCGCTTTTCCTGTCTTTTCCCGGCGTGTTCGTCACTTTTTCGTCACCCCTTCCTCGTCTAAAAACTGGCTAGGTTGAGCTGGTGTGCCTCTGGCCAGTCCTTGGCCTCGCGTTCGGTACCATGAGTCCTGATTACATCCCTGCGCAATCTTGCAGTCAGGCAGGTCGGTGACGTTACCTGCTGCGACTGCGCGCTTCCCAAAAGGAAATACGAGGACTCTCTTATGCCCGCCACCGATCTCACAACGCCCGTTGCGTCGACTGCCTACGGCCAGCTTTGCGCAATTGGATTCAGAGGCGAAGAGAACGGTGTCGTGTCCAAGATTTACGGTCAGGGCTACGTGGTGTCAGTTGACTTCAGCAAGATTCCGGCAGTCATCGACTACGGCCCGGACATTCATGTCGAAAGAAAGACGACATCCAACTTGGGACAGGCGGAGTCGCTAGTTGTCCTGGAGTGTGTCGATCGTCTGTTGGTTCAGGGCTATGCCCCTAAGTCCTTGGTTCTGGAGAAAGCGTACAAGGTCGGCCATAACGACAAGTTCCTTGACATACAGGTCCTCGACCAACACAACAAGTCGTACATGCTCATCGAGTGCAAAACTTCAGGCGACGAATATGTCAAGGAACGAGAGAAGCTGCTCCAGCCAAACGGCGGGCAGGTGTTCTCTTACTTCATTCAGGAGCGCGATACACGCGTCTTCGCCGTCTACACCTCGACGATCGACGCAACGGGAGCACGTGCCGAATATGAGGCCGTTGACACTGTCGGCATAACCGGCTCGAATCTTCAGCAGGCATACGCGTCGTGGACTCGTGAGACATTCACCACTGGCCTCTTTGATGCCCTTCCCTACGAACGCATTGAGACTCGCCTGCGTGTTTCCGACCTTCGCGATATGTCAGAGGCCGATGGCGGCCGCATCTTCAACGCTTTCGCCGAGATTCTTCGCAGGCACACCGTCTCCGACAAGCCCAACGCTTTCAACAAAATCTTCAATCTCTTCATCTGCAAGGTGAACGACGAGGAGAAACGGGGTTCAGAATTTCTCGACTTTCAGTGGGGCGGACAGGAGGCAGCACTAACTGTGCTGAACCGGCTGAATGATCTCTACCAAAAGGGATTGAAACAGTACCTGGAGTTGGATGTCGCTGATCTGAGTTCGGAAGGACTTCAGAGCACCATCGAAAACCTCACCCCCGAACAGCAGGGACAGCTACAGGCCATCTTTTCCAAAGTACGCCTGTACAAAGACAACAACTTCAACTTCATCGAGATATACGACGAGCGGTCGTTCCAGAAGAACGCCGACATCGTCAGGGATGTCGTTCGCCTCCTCCAGAAATTTCGTCTGCGGTACGCCCACAAGCATCCGTTCATGGGGAACTTCTTCGAACGCCTTCTGAATACCAGCGTGAAGCAGGAGTCGGGGCAGTTCTTTACTCCCATCCCAATCGCTCGCTTCATCTGTGACAGCCTGCCCTACGAGCAAATCGTAAAGAACAAGGTGGCAGCAGGTGAGCAGAAGTTCCTGCCACACGTCATCGACTATGCGTCTGGAAGTGGGCACTTTCTAACAGAGGGCATGGACCGGATTGATGAAATCGTGCAAGATCTACGTACGAGGAACGACGCTGGCCTGAACAGGTCCCAGTCATCAAACTTGCAGAGTTGGGCGCACGACTATGCCTGGGCGAGAGAGTTTGTCTACGGTGTAGAGAAGGATTATCGTCTGGCAAAGACAGCAAAGGTCAGTTGCTTCTTGAACGGCGACGGGCTCGCCAACGTCATTTGCGCGGATGGTTTGGGGAGCTTCAAAACCGACCCTGACTACGTCGGCCATCAAGGGCTATTACATAAACGGGACGGCTCGATCATGCGCTCCGACCGGAGCAACCAAGTCTTCGACGCAGTCATGGCCAATCCACCGTTCTCGGTAAGCCAGTGCAAAATGATGACGGAAGACATCACTCGCTCGTTCCAGCTCGCGTCCCGCCTGACTAATGAGTCCGACGAGATCGAGTGCCTGTTCCTCGAAAGAACGTCACAGCTCCTCAAGGTTGGTGGCGTTGCGGGTGTGATTTTTCCAACATCCCTACTTTCCAACAATGGAGTGGAAACGGATGCACGCCGCATACTTCTGGAAGAGTTTGAAGTGATTGGGATTACCGCTTTCGGTGGCCTGACCTTCATGGCCACTGGCACACCCACGAGCTGCCTGTTCCTACGCAAGCGTGCTAACGACGCTGCCGCGCTTGCCTCCGCCTCGGTTGAAAATTTCATGAGGGACAAGGAAGATCAGAAGCACGGCGGCCGCACTGATGTGTTCCTCCAGTATGCACGTCAAGTGGTAGGCGTGGAGTCCTTGGAAGCCTATCTAGCCATCCTCGATAAGCCTTACGACCATGATCAGTACAGCTTTGTAAAGGACTACGACTTTGCCTTCGAGAAGAGCAGCGTACTAAAGAAGCTCAAAACGACTAAAGACTACAAAGCGGCGCCGGAAGAACTGCGGCAGCTACTGGAGCTTAAAGAGTTTAGGTCCTTCGTACAAGCATCCGAAAAGGACCGTCTCAAGTTTTGGGTGTTAGCAGCAGGTCAGCAGGTTGTGACAACCATTGCTCCCGAGCCCAAAGCCGAGCAAGAGGCGTTCCTCGGATACAGATTCAGCGACCGTAGTCGCCACGAAGGGATGATGTACCTATCCGGGACTGACGTGATCGACAGTCCACTTCTCGATCAAGAAAACAGGACAAACCCTGCAAGGGTGAGCGGCCTGGTGCGGAGCAACTTCCTAGGCGATCTGGGCGAGGAAGTACCGGAAGCACTGCAAAGCCACACAGCCATTGTCCCCCTATGGGACCTTATCGACTTCACCGCGCTTCCCTTCCAAGCTGTTTTGAGGACCTCGAAGCGCGCCGTTCGTGAGCAGTATTCTGCCGCCACAGATAAGCTGGGACGCCTTGCCAAAATCGTCATCGGCGGGACCCCATCCACCCAAAAGCCGAAGTACTACAAGAATGGAACAAATGTATGGGTCAGCGTTGCTGATCTGAAGAAGGGCGGCATTATCTCGTCGTCGGCCAAGATGATCACCGACGACGGTGCGGCCAATTCGAACGTGAAATTGATACCTTCCGGTACAACCCTGGTCAGCTTCAAACTCACGATCGGCGCAACGGCCATCGCTGGAAAAGACCTGTACACAAATGAAGCCATCGCGGGCCTAGTCATTTACGACAAGTGGACTGCTCCCGCTACGGACGACGACGTACACGTCACTCCGGAATATCTGAATGCCCTGTTTACGCTCTTCCCCGAGGACATCCTCCAGCACGGCGATAGCGGCAGCAAGAAGATTGGCAAGAGTCTGAACAGTAAGTACCTCGCTCAACTGGACATCCCAGTGCTTTCGGCTCAAGGACTTCGCGGCTTTATGGAAGTTTTCGAGGATTCCGCCCTCAGTCTGGAAGAGAAGCAGGCCAAGCTCAGAGCGCAACTATGGTGAGGATCTAACCCAAGGCCCGCGCTGCGTCGTAACCATCGGCTTTTGCAGGCGTGTGGCGGGACGGTCGTACCTTCGTGTGGTGCGAGGGTCAGCATGGCCCATGCTGTCCTGGAGGTCATGCAAGGCAGTGCAGGAGAGCGCGGGCCGTCGGCCCGTGCCGCCACCAGCAACGCCTTAGCCTGGTCTTTGCAGCCCTTGAGTGTCCGAGTGGTCCGTGGCCGGTGTCAGACCGCAGTGAGCCTGGCGATCAGTTCTGGCGCTAATGTCAAGGTGGTTCAGCGCATTGCCGGACACGCAAGTGCGGCAATGACCCTGGACACGTATGCGGGACTATTTGACCCACGATCTAATTGACAGCGCTGGGCGCTTGAACGATGCTCTGTCTGGCTTGGGCTGGAAATAGTTCGTCACTTTTTCGTCACCAAGAGCCACTGCTTAGCCCCAATCTAGGCTCAAAGAACTATCACTCGTAATGAAAAGGTCATCAGTTCGATTCTGATAGGAAGCTCGGTAAAGGAACCCCCGGAAATCCAAGGATTTCCGGGGGTTCTTGTGTTTTCTTCCCGGGCCCCTCTTGGGGGACCAGCTGCTAGGCCAGGAAACGCCGCAGCCGGGCGGACACTGATGCCAGCTCGGTGCGCTCTATGGAGTGGCCTCCGGCGAGCGGAACAAGGTGCAACCGTTCACCGTCGAGGCCTGCATGGGCGAGCGCGTACCTGACGGCCAGCCACGGCGTGGAGAGATCGAACAGGCCTCCAACAACCGTAATCTGCGCTTCGGGGCGCTGCCGGAGAAGTTCTGCCAGCCGGGTTGTTGGATTGCGGTAGAAGTCTTGCCGGATTCCATCCGGACGCCAGTCGAATCGGAAGTTCAGTTCAAGATTCAATGAGCGGTACTCGGTGTCTCCCACCGGGGCCTGGACGACGTCACGAAGGTAGGTACCGATGGCCGCTGACGTCACAACGTTCGAACGCCCGATGCCAAGCGAGGGGTCGTCCGCAGCGGGCGGCCGGTCACCGACCAACGGCGGCGGGATCGGCCCTGTTACTCGCGTGTCCAGCCGGCCCACCAGCAAACCACCGTGGCGCAACGAGCCCTGAAGGAACTGCTCACTGTCAATCCGGAGCTTGGCGTCAATCGCTTCTTTTTCGGTCACCCCGAGCAAACGGGAAAGCTCCTTGGCGATGACATGTGTCCGGGATTCATCCAGGTCGGAGCCCAACTGCAGGGCTGCAGCGTACTCGCCTTGGGCAAAGACACGTGCGCTCTCCCAGACTTTCGCCGGGTCCTTGCCGTCACCTTCGGCAGAGTCGGCCAGGCCGTGGTGCCACTCCGTCAGGGCCATGGTGGGAAGATCGAAAATGAAGCGAAGGTCGTTGCCCACGGCATTGGAGCTTGCGCTGACGTCCAGGAGCGGTGAAATCAGGACAATGCGATCCAGGCGAAGGTCCACGAGCTGCGGACCGAGCGTAGCCACCCGGAGTCCACCGTAGCTTTGACCGACCAGTATAAGTGGCGAGTCTTCCCTTTTGTTCTCCTGGAGCCAGTACCTGATGAACCGCTCGGCAGCGCCGGCGTCGCCCTCGATGCTCAGGTACTGAGCATCGGCGCCGGGTTCTTCGGTGCGGTTGAATCCGGTCCCCACCGGGTCCACGAAGACGAGGTCACTGACGTCCAGCAGGCTTGCTTCATTGGGCAGCATTTCGCTTTCGGTCCAGTAGGCCGGACCTGCGGAGGGCAGGATCCGCGGACCAAAAGCAGTGAAATGCAGCGGCGAGGAGGAGGCGCCAGGGCCGCCATTGAAGACGAAGGCCACAGGTCGCGACGCCGGAGTAAAAGCGGTGCCGTTCGCGACGTAGGACGTGGCGGAAATTGTGGTTCCCGCGCTGTCCAGCCGGAGCGAATGCCATTTGGCCTCATAGTCGATGCGGTGTCCGCCGATTGTCGTGGACTGCTGATGCGTCATGGTTGCGCCTGTCCTGTGGCCGCCCAACGGAGGGAAGGTACTTTGTGTCCCCTCGGCCAGAAACGTACGGTGAGGGTTTCGCCGTCGCGGATGATGTCCAGCTCCAACTCTGCGTCGTTGTGGTTCATGACCGTCGTCGGGACACCGGCTGTGCGGAGGGCATCGCCCTCCCGCAAGCCGGCCGACGCCGCTGCTGAGCTTGCGTCCAGGCCACGGACCACGCGTGGTGTGAGTTTGAACGAAGCATGGTCGAACCCCAGCTCCAATGTGTGTTCGAGCGTTGCCGTGGCGGCAACCGCGCCGTCGAAGGCAGTTCCCGGGATCTCGATGTCCGCGCCGGAAACCATGTGCTCGAACATCGCCCGCGCGTCAGGTCCGATGTGCGCGGCGACGCGCTCCACCCAACCGTCCAGCGTCACGGTTCCACCGTTCCGCTGGGTCCGAAGGATATCCAGCACGACGTCGTCAAGACACTTCCTGCCGTCGCTCGCCAGCCGAATCCTGCCATCCACGGCAATGAGGTAGAGCAGGCCGCGGCCATAGGGGATCCGTTGGGCGCGGCTGTCCTGCCAGAACTGCTCCGCGGCTTCCCGGTTGTTCACCACGTGCAGGGGGTTGGTCAAGTAGCCGGACGTACGCGAGTTCAGTTCGTGCACCAGGGTGGCGACATCGAGGGCCCCTCCCCTGTATTGAAGCAGCAACGAATAGTATTCGGCTGTCCCTTCCGAGTACCACGCCGTATCGCCGTGCTCACCGTCGAGCTTGGGCCAATTGTGGGCCATTTCGTGGGACAGCAGGGTCCGGAGCTCCTCGGCGTCTACGCTGCCATGCCTGTTATAGCCGAAAGTGAATGACTGGGGCATGGCCGTACCTCCGGTCCCTTTGAAGGGATTGGCCCGGATGAACACTCTGTAATTGCGCTCCTCTTCTTGGAAGAACGTGGCCATGTTCGCATAGCTGGAGGCAATGTAGCTGCCAACGGCGTCAGTATCGAACGGAGGGTCCGAAAGCCAGTACATGGCAAGGTCCGGAACAGGCCCCTTGCTTGGGTCATCACCATGCCATGCCGGATACCTCCTCAGGTCGCCGGCGGCGAAAGTACAAAATGCCAACGTTTCGAGCCGGCCCTTCCACGTTTGGTCCCCTTCTCCCCGGCTGGAGACGGCGGCAGCATACCCATGCCCGTTGGATCGCCAGCGCAGGCCAATATCGAATTCTTCCTCGGTGACCGGCAGGACGAGGAAACCCATGCCGCTTCCGATGACTCCGCGGTCTTCGCCGCGCAGGTCGAAGAGGGGACCGTTCGCGCTGGACTCATCAACGTGACGCACGGGGGCGAAATAGGAAACAGTGAGGGCGCCTACCGTGGCGCGGTTTGCCGACCAGCTGCGATGCTGGCCCATGGGAGTGGGTTCCTCGTCTACGCCGACGAGAACCAGCTCGCCGTCGTCGTCCATGACGGTGAGGTCAGCGGCCGTATAAGGGGGGAAAGGCACCGAAACCATGGTGAGGGGTATGCGCAGCAAGGCGGTCCCGCCGGCCACGGGTGCGAGTTCGGCACGGTAGGACACGTGCAGTCCTTCGCCCGCCATTGGTGCCAGGTGGAGGTCGAAACGTGGGAGCCGGCTCATGCGGAAGCTCCGCTCCCGGTCAGGGCAGCATCCTCACGGTAGGCGATACAGGTCATTTCCACACTGAGACCGAAGGGGAGGCTGGAGACGCCAATGGCCGTCCTCGTGGGGCGAATACGCGGGCCCAGGACATCTGCGTAGATCTCGTTCATCCTTGCCCAATCCTCCAGGTTGGTCAGATAGCAGACCACCTGAACCAGGTGGTCCAAGGTGTATCCCTCGGAGTGAAGCAGCCGTTCGATATTCCCGAGCGTGAGGCGGACCTCGGCGTCCAGGCTCGACGTGTC
Source organism: Paenarthrobacter sp. NPDC056912 (assembly GCF_042786555.1). Taxonomy (NCBI): domain Bacteria; kingdom Bacillati; phylum Actinomycetota; class Actinomycetes; order Micrococcales; family Micrococcaceae; genus Paenarthrobacter; species Paenarthrobacter sp. NPDC056912. The sequence goes on along the minus strand of NZ_JBHUCD010000001.1, from coordinate 402,827 downwards.
CGGCAACCCCGTGGCCGGGTCCAGGGCTCCTTGCCCCGCCAGGAAGAGGAAGCCGCCGGCGCGGAGCGTGGTTGAGTAGGGTCCTTGTGGACTTGGGTGATCGATTTCAGCGGCTGATGCGCTCATATGGTTCTTCCTTGTCATGAGGTAGCGGGGCCCACGCGGAACTTCGGCGCGAGCTCGGAGAAGGTGTCCAGGAAGCGGTCCAGTTCCTGGTCTGCGGTATAGAAGTAGGGCGAGATTCGCAGCATGCCTTGCCTGCTCGCCACCACAACGCCCCTGTCGCCAAGGGCGCCGGCAAGGTTCTCTCCATCAAGGCCAGCGACAGTCACGATGCCGGCGGAGCGGTCAAGAGGCGACAGAGGACGGAAATCCAGTGCGGTCAACTCCTTGTGGAGTCGGGCAACCAGGAGATGGGTGCGGTGGATGGACCTGTCCAGGCCAAAGGCACTCCGCACTTCTGCGGCTGCGCCGACGGCATACATGCCGGCCAGGTTCCGGTGTCCGTAGACCAAAGAGCCCGACGGCGGCCTGTTGGCGTAGCCGAGCAGGCCCGGCTTGGCGAGGTCAGTGAATCGTGCGGACGTGACCACCGTGGTGAAACCGAATCCGGCGAGCAGCCACTTGTAGGCGGCGCCAATGTAGACGTCAGTTTCATCGAGGTCCAGGCGCACAGCACCGGCCGATTGCGCACCATCCACCACCAGAAGTGTTCCGTTGCTGTGACACGCTCGGCCCAAAGCTGTGAGGTCCACCAAGGAGCCGGTGGTGGCGTGCACGTGGGTGATGGACACGACCCTTGTGCGCGGGCCGAGCGCTTCGATCATGGTACTGGTGCGGTCCTCATCGGCCGGCGGCGCCAGCTCCACCACCCGGGTTCCTTGCCCCAATCTTCGCCATGGAAGGTGCACTGTTGGGAAATCGTCCGAGAAAACGAGGATCTCGTCGCCGCTCTCCCACGGAATAGCCCGGGCCGTAGCGTTCATGGCCTCACCTGTGGTGGCGAGGGAGCTGAGCCGCTCCGGTGCCACACCGAACTCGTCAGCGATCCGGGCGTGGGCGCCGGCGGTGACGGGCTGCCACGCGGAAGACCCCAGCATCCCCCGCCCGGTGGCATCCGTGTACGAGTTGAGTGCTTTCCGGACGGCCTCCGGCACGAGCCCGATTGCAGCAGTGTCCAAGTACGACTCCGCCGGTTTGTTCGGAAAGTTCTCGGCAACAAAAGAGGCTTCATCGAACGTCGGTGACGTCATGGAGAGACCCCGTTGGACGCACGTCCGCCCGCCGCGGGCATTTCTGCCACATGCGGCCGGTGGATTCCTGGTGGTACCGCGAAACGAGGCACCGCCTCCACCAGTTGCCGGGTGTAGCCATCCGCGGGTGCGTGAAGTACTTCGTCGGTTGGGCCATGCTCCACGACATCCCCCGCCCGCATGACGCACACGTGGTCGCAGAGGTACCTGATGACGTCGAGGTTGTGCGAGACCACCGCGAGCGCGAGGCCGGTTTCCTGCCGGATATCGCGGAGGAGGTTCAAGATTCCGGCTTGAACGCTGACGTCCAGTGCGCTGGTGATTTCATCACACAACAGCACGGCCGGCCGTACCGCCAGGGCCCTGGCCAAGGCGATGCGTTGACGCTGGCCACCCGAGAACTGGAAGGGATACCGGTCCGCGTCGCGGGCTTCCAGCCCCACCAGGCCAAGGAGCCTGAGCATTTCTGCGCGGTGATCGCCCGGAATGTCGTTGACCACCAATGCTTCTCGCAGGGTCTGTCCCACTGTCATGCGTTGGCTCAGGGAAGCGGCGGGGTCCTGGAATACGAGTTGCACAGTCCTGGGCCGTGAATCCGGGCCTCGGCGGGGTAGCTCAGCCAAGGGCCGGCCGTTCCAGGTCACTGTCCCGCGCTCCGGGGCCAGCAATCCTACGAGCACCCTGGCCAGCGTGGACTTTCCGCTGCCGGATTCTCCGGCCAAGCCCAGGGACTGTTGCGGGGAGATTGTCACGCTGACGCCATTTAGCGCGGTGGTCTTCTGCGAACCGTGCCCGTAGCTTACGGAAATGTCGGTGGCGCGTAGTCCTTCACTCATCGGGCGTGCTCCTGTGGTCGTACGGAATCTTCGAAAGGTGCGGCCAGGGAGGGATCGATGGCTTTGGCGTACTCTTCGCGGAATGCGTCGGTATTCCATGAGTAGTCGGTGACCGTCATCAATCGTTCGTCGGTGCCTGCCGAGAGGTCCGGCACCGCCCCGAGCAGCATGCGCGTATAGGGATGCCGGGGGTTGCCGATGACTTGCTCCATGGGGCCTTCTTCCACCACACGTCCGTCGTACATCACAACGATGCGTTCGCAGGCTTGGCTCACCAACGCGAGGTCGTGGGAGACGAGGACAATCGCTGTGCCCCGCTCGCGGTTGATGGCAAGGAGAAGGTCGATGACCTGGGCCTGCACGGAAACGTCAAGCGCGGTGGTTGGTTCGTCGGCAAGGATGACCTGGGCGTCACCCAGCGTGGCCATCGCAATCATGACACGTTGGCGTTGACCGCCTGAGAGCTCATGGGGATGTTGCTTGTACCGGCGCTCTGGATCCGGTATGCGCACGTCTGCCAGCGCTTTGATGACCTTGCGCTTGATCTCGGCCGAGCTCAAGGAGGTGTGGGCCCTGAGCTTGTCCGACATCTGCCGACCGATGGTGAGCGCCGGGTTCAGCGAGGACATGGGGTCCTGGAACACGGTGGCAATACGTGAACCCAGGACTTTGCGGATTTCTCCGGGCGTCCGGCCGGACAAGTTCTCGCCAAGGAAAACGTGCTGGCTTGAACTGGTGGTGACCGAGCCCGGGAGCAAGCAACCGATCGCAGAAAGGGTCAGGCTCTTGCCGCTGCCGGATTCCCCCACGATTCCGATCCGTTCACCTGGCCGAACCACCAGGTCAACGCCATGGACGAGCTCATTCGGAACGCCGTTTTGTACGGTACCGACCCGGAGGTCGTTGATCGCGAGGACGCTGCCGTCAGCACTGTAGCGGCCTGAACGCGACGCGGTCCCGGTCTTCGTTGCCTTCCTGGTGGCCACCTTGTTGGTGCCTGCACTCCGGCGGGAAAATTGCCCGGCCATGGCAATGCGGTTCCTGGGGTCGATGCCCTTTGCCAGAGCCTCCCCGAAGAGGCTGAAGCCGATCCCGCAAATCACAATGGCCAGAGCGGGCCCGACGGCTGCCATGGGGGTCGTGTACACATTGGCGATGGCGCCGCTGAGCATCTGTCCCCAGTCGAACTCGGGCGGCTGTACGCCAACCCCGAGGAAACTCAAGGCGGACATGACCAGCAGTGCCGATCCCAGATTCACGATCACGATCGTCAGGAGCGGTTCGATGATGTTGGGAAGGATGTACCGCCGGAGAAGCCGGCCGCTTGGTACGCCAATGACCCTGGCGCTTGCCACGACGTCGGACCCGCCTACCGAAGTAGCCAGACCCAAGGTGAGCCGGGCCGCCGTCGGGATACCGGCAATGGCGAGCCCCAGCATTGCGGCCCATCCCGAACGTCCCAGCAGCGTAGCGAGCAAGAGTGAAAGGAGGATGGTGGGGAAAGCCGTCATCGCAGTGGTCACTTGGACCAGGATCTGCCTGGCCACCGGTCCGAGCACAGCGGCAAGAATGCCGAGCGTGATCCCCCCGATGCCGGAGATGAAAGCTACGGAGAGCGACAGGACCAACGTGAGCCGAGAGGCCACCAGCACACGAAGCATGATGTCCCGGCCGAGCTCGTCAGTTCCGAAGGGATGTGCCAGCGAGGGTCCGAGCCGGGCTTGGGAGGCGTTGATGGTGGTGGCGCCCTCCTGGAAGAGGAGCGGCGCAAAGATGGACGTCAAGATAATCAGGACCACGATGATGGTCCCTGCAATACCGGCCGGTGTGGAGAGCGTAGCCACTAGCCAGCTCTTGGGGCGGGCGGGAGCGATGGGTTCGGACACTGGTCAGCTCCTGAGCATGAGTGATTTGGGGTCGACAATGACGAGGAGCACGTCGACCAAGAGCAGGATGATCAAGGAGAAACCCGAAATAACGACCACCAGGCCCTCAAGCAGGGTGAAGTCGTAGAGCTGGATGGCTTTGACCAGCAGGTTTCCGATGCCCGGCCAGGCAAAGACAGTCTCCGTGATGATCGCACCGCCAAGCAGCGACGCGAGCACCATGCCGGTAAACGTCAATGTTGCCGTCAGCACGTTGGGGAGGACGTGGCGCCCGAGCACGACCGTGGGAGAAAGCTGGTTCGCCCTGGCCGTTCGGACGTACTCCTCTTTCAGAACCCGCGCAGTTTCCGATTTCACCAGCCGGGAAAGCACTGCGACAAGACCGGTGGAGACTGTGATGACGGGGAGGATGAACGCTACGGGACCGCTCCCGCCGGCTGCCGGCACCAAGTGGAGGCCGACGGCGAACACGAGGATGAGTCCGATGGCGATCAGGAAGTCGGGAACGGCTGCAAAGAAACCTGTGACGGCGTTGAAGACCGCTTCGCCGCGGGAACCCCGTCCGTCCTGGGTCCTGACGGCCATGGCCATGCCCAGCGGAACGCTCAGCAGGATGGCCAGCAGGAAGGAATAGCCTCCCAGCTGGGCGGTGTACGGGAAGCGCACGGCAATCTCGGAGATGACCGGCTGGCCTGTGGAGAGGGAGTTTCCGAAATCCAGGTGGATGATGCGCTGGAAGAAGTCGCCATACTGCACCAGGATCGGGTCGTCCAGACCGAACTGTTCCCTCTTGGCAGCGATGTACTCGGGTGTCGCCATGATTCCGGCCGCGGCTCGAATCGAGTCGCCGCCGATGGCGCGCACGAGGAAGAAGACGAGCGTCAAGATGAACCAGAGCGAGACGAAGAACGATACGAGCCTGCGGAGGATGAATCCGGCCCAGGGAGAGCGGATGCGCCGCTTTGCCGGCTGGAGTCCTGCGGTGCTGAGGGCGGCGGCACTCATTTGGTACCTGTCCGTCGGCCGATGGCAGTTGCCGGGCAGCAACTTGGGTGAGCGTTGTGGTGCATGTGTACTCCTCGAATCGGCGACATGGAGTACAACAACTCCACTGTCGCGTTTCGACTCATAATAGAACTATTGCACCAGGAATAGAAGACCTGACAGATTTTTGGATTGATTCGCTACTGAAGGGCGCAAGACCTGACGGTTCTTCGATTTCTCATGCACAATATCGATAGAGACATCGAAGGAGAGCCATGGTCATCCAGAACAGCACCGACATCGGAATCGGCGACGACACTGTCGCGGCCGCAGCGTTCACGGACGAGGATCGCGAGGATGCGCGCAGGGTAACCGAGACCGTCGGCCCCATAGTCGCTGCGCTGGCAGCCGCCTGGGAACCCCGCAGCGAAGTTGTCCTGCACAACCTCACCAAGCTGCCGTTCACGATTGAGGCAATCGCCGGCGACATCACAGGACGCGGCGTGGGCGGCCCTCCCACGGATCTTGGCCTGCGGAACTTCACCTCGGGCTGGAACGAGCATCTCATCGGCTACCGGACCGAGTCAGATTCGGGCGTTCAGATGCGTTCTTCAAGCATCTTCTTCCGCGGCGCCTCAGGCCGGGCGGTCGCTTGCCTGTGCATCAACACTGACATCGACAAGGTGTTGGAGGCCCAGGAATTACTGCGCCGCATGTCCGCCATCACCACCATCGACCCGGCACTCCGGGCGCAGCCGGCACCCAGGAACGAAACGTTCCCCGCCACTGTTGAAGCGTTGTCAGCGGGAATCCTGCAAGCTGCCATCGGCGAATCAGGGGTGCCGGTGGAATTGATGAAGAAGCAGCACAAGATCGAGGTAGTACGCGATTTGCGGGCAAGGGGCTTCTTCACGATCCGCGAAGGGGTGGAACTTGCCGCCCAGCGACTTGAGGTTGGACGGCACACCATCTACAACTACCTCAACGAAATCGAGGCTGAAGGAAACAGCCTGTAGGGCGGTGAGCGCCGCCCTACAGCCTTACTTTCCCAGGATGGCCGCCATGCTTTCCTGCATGTACTCGGCTACTTCGTGCTGGGATATGGCGACGTCAAGGATAAACAGGCCCTGGGCGCCGTCGGCCAGCCACACCTCCAGTGCCTTGAAGTCCGCCAACGACCGCGCCTTGACGCCTTGCGCCCCCAAGGCCCGGCCCACGGCGCTGAAGTCGACTTCCTCTATCTGCATGGCCGTATCGTCCAGTCCCCGGGCCGCATACTGGTGGATCTCCGCGCCGTAGGCAGCATCGTTGAAGACCACCATCACCCCGCTTGGAATGGTCCGCACCGCGGAATCCAGATCCGCAAGGGCCATGAGTGCGCCCCCATCACCGGAAATCAGGACCGTCAGACGGTCCGGGCGCCCCACAGCGGCCCCCACTGCTGCAGGAATTCCGAGACCTATGGAGTGGAAGGCCGTGCCCACCATCATGAGCCCCTGGGGGTCAGGAGCCTGGCAATACATGGGCACCCAGCCACAGAAATGCCCCCCGTCCTGGACGATGGTCCGCTCCAGGGGCAACAAGGACTCCAGGTGTTGCGCCACTGCCCGGGGATTCAGCCGCCCGTCGGGCAGGTATTCCTCCACCGGGTCGCTGGTGAAGAGGCTTTCGGGGAGAACCTCGGCGTTCCTAGCACGCCACCCGTCCTTCGCCGGCCCCGCCGTTGCAGCCAGCGTGGAGGCTACGGCGGCAATATCGGCCTGCAGGAAGCGTGTGACGCGGGGGTTCGTTGCCGTCTCCAACTCGTCAATCTGGATGACTTCCGCATCGTCTGCGAAGAGTGAGCCATAGCGCGTCTGGAAAGGATTCAAGCTGGCACCGGCTACCAGCACGACGTCGGCCGATCGCATTGTTTCCAGCGATCCCCCGTTGGCGAACCCACCCGCGATGCCCAGATCCCACGGGGAATCGATGTACTTCCGCGCCCTGACGGTCGTAGCGAAAAAGGCGCCAAGCTTGTCACCGAGTTCGGTCAGGGAGTCCCCCGCGCCGGAAACGACGGCGCCATGGCCCACTAGGATCAGCGGGCGTTTGGCGTCAGCCAGCACGGCGGCGATCCGGCGGACGTCACTAGCGATCGACGACGGGCCAGTTCCGTCCTGCCTGGTGGCTGCAGCCCCTTGCAGAGCCGCGGGTTCCTTGAGGTGCCCTGCAGCTTCCTGGGGACCCGCCGGCTGATCGGCCAAGTCATAGGGGATGGAAACGATGACAGGACGCCGGTCCTTTTGGGCCATCGACCACGCGGCCTCGGTGACGCGTGCGGTATCGGCGCCGCCGACGACGAGCGTTTCAACCCCCAGACCCCGGGCAACCTGCAACTGGTCAACGTCCCAAGGGCGCGCACCGCTGGTGGGCGCTTCCCCGACAACAACCACCATGGGCGTCCGCGCCTTGGCGGCTTCGGTCAGGGCAGTCAGTGAATTCGTGAATCCGGCCCCGTACGTCACCGTGGCGACTGCAGCCTTTCCGGATGCCCGGTAGTAGCCATCCGCCATCGCGACCACTCCGGCCTCGTGCCGCGCACTGACGTAGGCAACGCCGCGGGCGGTGAGGTTGCTGGTGAAGAAGGCGTTGCCGTTGCCCATCAGCCCGAAGACGATGTCCGTGTGCCGTGCGCAAACATCCGCGACGACGTCGGAAATGTTCAAAGTTTTCGTCATGTCAGCTCCTTTGGCTTGGGACGGTGTCAAAAGATTCGGCCGCCTGCCTGGCGGCATCAAGAAGTCGGTCATTGGCCTCGGGTGAGCCGATGGTGACCCGGAGCCCTTCCTCTGGAAAGACCCGGACAGACAAGGCGTGCCCCGCCAAGACTTCCGCCAGGGCTGCAGTGCCGCTGCCGCTGTCAATCCAGACAAAGTTCGCTTCTGAGGGCCAAACCGGCAGACCGGCGTCGAGCAGTCCGTCGGTGACCCGTCGACGCTCGGAGACGATGACGTCTACCCGCTCCTGAAGTTCGGCCCCTGACCGCAGCGACTCCATGGCCGCTCGTTGGGCCAGGGCTGACACGGCGAAAGGCACGGCAACTTTTTGGAGATTCTCAATCAGCGACGACGCTGCGATCGCGTATCCAATGCGCAGGCCCGCAAGGCCGTATGCCTTGGAAAAGGTATGCAGCACGGCCACATTCGGATACTTGCGGAACAGCTCAATGCCGATCGCGGTGTCTGCAGAACGGTTGAACTGGATGTAGGCCTCGTCCAGCACCACGACGGTATCGGAGGGAATCTTCTGCAGGAACGCCTCCACTGCGGCGCTTTCCAAAACCACACCGTTGGGGTTGTTCGGATTGCAGAGGAAGACCAGCTTGGTCCGGGCGGTGACAGCCGCGGCCATGGCGTCCAAGTCATGGCCGCCCTCTGGATTCAAGGCAATGGGCTGGGGTACTGCCCCTGCCACTGTCGCCAGGAGCGGGTATGCCTCAAACGAACGCCAAGCGAACATGACCAGATCACCCGGATTAGTCACCGCATGGATGATTTGCGAGGCGACCTCTACGGAACCGGCGCCCACAGCGATGTTCTCCGGACTTACGGACCAGTGCAGCGCCAGGGAATGCCGGAGCTCCGCTGCCCCGATGTCCGGGTAGAGGTTGATGTTTCCCAGTTCCTGGGCCACTGCTGCCACGACGGAGGGCAGGGGCGGGAAGGGGTTCTCATTGGATGAGAGCTTGTGCGGCTCAAATCCGTTGATGCTTTGGGGCGTCTTTCCCTGGCGATAGGGAGGGAAGTTTTCGAGTCCCGCTCGGTGTGAAGATTTCAGTGTGCTCTCCTTCTGGGGCCGCCAAGGGGCGCGATGGCCCCTGGTGCAAGCAGGCTAAGCAGGATTCCGAGGACTAGCAACCTGTTCATATTTCTCTGCACAAGCTGTACGGTTTGCCAACTCATTGAGGCCCACTGTTAAACAATCTGTAAGCAGAAACGTGAAGCATCGAGACAACGAGTCAGTGAGGTAATTTTTCTACTGACAGTTGAAGTATTTGACTCTGTGGAGAAATTGAGTCACATTGCACGTAGGGTCCCGGGCTGAACAGCGCGGGCAAGGGACGAAAGGCAACCCATGCGCATCGCTGAGGCGAGCATCTTTACAGCCGATGCCGGATATCGCACCGCGAAGTACTTAAGGATCACCACAGACGACGGAATCGAAGGGTGGAGCGAGTACTACGACCAATTCAACGGCGCCCCCATCGCCCCCTCGATAACATCGCTGATCGCCGTCCTCCAAGAACACGGCTTCGATCCGTCCATGCCGGGCGTCATCAGCGACACACTGCACGCCACCACCAAAGTGGCATCCGGCGGAAATCTCCACCAAGCAATTGCCGCGATCGAGAATGCGTGCTTGGACGTTCAGGGCAAGGCACTGGGCTTGCCCGTGTCCAAGCTGCTCGGCGGGCCGTTCCGCACACGGATCCCCATCTACTGGACGCACTATGGCAGCTTCCGGGCAGCCTTTGCCGGGTTCTTCAAGAGAGCCCATGGCTTCGAACCCCTGGAATCAATGGAAGATCTGTCCCGCCTGGCCAGCGAGGTTCGATCCCATGGCATTCGGGCCGTAAAGACCAACCCTCTCTGCCAGGTTGACGGGCGGTTGTCGATGTACGGCAATGGACTGAAGCTGGGTCCGGGGCTTTTCGATTCCCATCTGAGCCTCCAACTCATCCGCGACGTCCATGCCCAGCTCGATGTCCTCCAGGACAGCCTGGGTCCTGACGTGGAGATCATGCTGGACGTGAACTTCATGTTGCGGGCGGACGGCTACCGCAGGCTTGCCCGGGAGCTCGACGGACGCGGCCTCCGCTGGCTGGAACTCGACGGCCCTGAGCCAGGAGCTCTGCAGGAGATCAAGCGCAGCGCCACGATGCCGATCGCCTCTCTCGAGTCCCTCTACGGGGCGCAGGCGTACCGGCCCTACCTGGAGGCACGCTCAGTGGACGTTCCACTCATCGACGTCCTCTGGAACGGTGCGGTGCAGTCATCGAAGATCGCCCACCTGTCAGAGGCCTACGGCTTGAACGTCGGACTCCATAATCCGGTGGGCCACCTCGGGACGCTGATGAGCGCACACTTCGCGGCCGCCTTCTCCAACGTAGCCGTCCTGGAAGTCCGCATGGACGAAGCCCCTTGGATTGACACGTTCTTGACACAACCGCCGGTCATCACCGACGGGCACTTGATCCTCTCCGATGAGCCTGGCTGGGGCACCGCCATCGACGTCGACCAACTAGCCGAATATCCACGAACGAACAGGGAACTGCACCATGACCTTCCGCATTGACGCCGCCTCCATGTTCGACGGCGAAGGGTTTGTCCGCGACGCCTCACTGGTAGTTGACGGACCCACCATCATTTTCGCCGGACCGCGTGCGGAGCTGCCGCCGGAGTACCAAAGCCTCTCCGCGGACGCTGTTGCCACGCTCACTCCCGGGCTGTGGGACGTTCATACGCATTTCTTCGGCGTTCGGCAGATGACCATGGCGGAGATGCTCCAAACACGCGATGCCGTCGCAGGCATGCGCGTGGCCAAGGACGCCGAACGCCTGCTCGCCGCGGGATTTACCAGCGTGCGCGAGGCCGGCGGCTACGGTGTCCACCTCGCAGCCGCCATCGAGGAAGGCACTGTCATAGGGCCGCGGATCTATGGCGCCGGCGCCGTCCTGAGTCCCACTGCAGGACACGGCGATCTGCCCGGTGCGCCGCTCGAGTGGCTCACCGGTGATCCCCATCCACCCCAGTTTCATTTGTGCGATGGCGTTGACGAATGCATTCGGGCGGTTCGGCTCCAGATCCGCAAAGGCGCCCGCGTCATCAAAGTGTGCGCCTCTGGAGGAATCCTCGGCGCCCATGACAGCCCGCATCACCAGCACTTCTCAGACGCGGAACTGCGGGCAATCGTCGAGGAGGCATCTCTGACGGGACGCACCGTCATGGCTCACGCGACCGGCAAGGCCGGCATCCTGGCCAGCGTCAGGGCCGGCGTTCGAACCATCGAGCATGGCACTTACCTCGATCAGGAATGCGTTGACGCCATGCTGGAAGCGGGCGTCATCCTGGTACCCACCCTTTCTGTTGGTCGCAGCATGCTGCGACGTTCTGCTGCCCTTTCCGCCGCGGCCGCCGACAAGCTGAGGGACGCGGTGGAAAGATCCAGCTCCAGCGTCCAGCTGGCCTACGCCGCAGGCGTTCCCATCGCTGCGGGGTCCGATTTCGGGACTTCAGGGCCGGATTCTCCCACCCCGCAGGAACGGGGAATCGACGAAATAGGACATCTGCAGGAGGCAGGCCTTTCCCCCGTGGACGCATTGCGGGCGGCTACCTCGGTTGCCGCATCAACTTTGGGCGACTCGGCCCTGGCTTCAGGCCGGCTGCGCGCCGGTGCCGACGCCGATTTCCTCGAGGTCGGTGTCTCCTTGGAGGATGATGCCGCCCTGATCGCAACACCGGGTGCGGTCAGGCGCGTCTGGAAAGCGGGAAAGATGGTCGTCTCACATTTGGACCAAAAGTAGCCATACTTCGACTCACAGTTAAATATTTGAGCTGTGATCTAGGCAACAAGGCGCTAGCCATCTACTATTAATGTAATCCTTCAACTCACAATCGAAGTTGAAAAGGACTCCGTCTTACTTCAAGGAGAACTTCCGTGGTACCAACTTCAAGACCTCGCCGCTCCGTCACTGTTGCGGGAACCGCGTTGGGGTTCTGTGCGGCACTCGCACTCACCAGCTGTACACCCCCGGTTCAGACAGCACGGGCAGAAAATGCCACGATCCTCCTGGGTGATGGCTTCGACACCCTCGATCCCACACTCGCCTACGCCGCCCCGTCCATAACGCTCAGCAGGTTCCTCTACGACACACTCCTGCACCGCGATGAATCCACCCAGGAGATGCATGCCGGTGTCGCCGAATCGTGGAAAATGACTCCGACCCATGCGTCATTCACGCTTCGCAACGACGTCACCTGCAGCGATGGAACACCCGTCACCGCCAAGACCGTGGCCCGGACATTCGAACGCGCCAAGGATCCGGCACTCAACGCCCCGCTCACGGCGGTCTATTTCGGAAGCACCGACTACACCGTCCGCTACGACGAAGCCGCCCGCACCGTGGACGTCGACCTGACTGTTCCCTCGCCGTTCCTCGAACGTGCATTCGGCAACGGCCCCGCCATAATCTGCGACGCCGCTTTGGACAACCCCGCCACTCTGACAAAAACATCGGCGGGATCCGGCCCGTATGTCCTCACCGAGGCTGTTCAAGGCGACCACTACACCCTCAAGATGCGTGACGACTACACCTGGGGGCCGGATGGCGCCAAGACACAAGGCTCGGGCATGCCGTCCACCATTACCTTCAAGGTGGTGACCGACCCCAACACGCAGACCAACCTTCTGCTTGGCGGCGACGCCAACGCGATGATCGCCACACCCGAGGCGCTCCCGCGCTTCGAAGGAGTCCCCGACCTCACTACCAAGGTTGCAAGCCTTGAGACCGGCGATGTGGTCTTCAACCAGCGTGAGGGCCTTGTGGGCGCGGATCCGGCCGTCCGAAAGGCCCTTGTCCAGGCCATCAACCGCCAGGAACTCACCACCGTCCAGACCGCCGGCACCGGGATTGTTCCCAATTCCCTGCGCGGCGAAAACGAGGTGTGCACAGATGCCAAGGCCACCGCTCCCCTGATCCCCGACGGCGGGCAGGACGCGGCGAACTCCACCCTGAAGGGTGGCGGCTGGGCCAAGAATGCGGACGGCATCTATGAAAAGAACGGCAAGCCGCTTGAAATCCGGCTCATGAAGGCCGCGCTGACCAAGGAAGGCGCCGAATACGTCCAGGACGTCTGGACGAAACTTGGCGTCAAGGTCAAGGTGGACACCCGTCCCGTTGCCCAGGTGATGGGAATCCTGTTCGCGGGAACCGAATGGGATGCAACCATCTCCATTGTTTCCTCCGACTCGCCGCTTCCGTTCGCCGGCCTCTTCGGCGGACCCGCCTCCCCCAAGGGCGGCAACTTTGCAGCGATCCAGAACACTGCCTTCAGCGATGCCTCCCGTCAGGCGCGGGCAAGCACTGCGGACGAATCCTGCTCGCACTTCCTCAGCGCCGAGCAGGCTCTCCTGGAGCGGGTAGACGTTACCCCGGTGTTCGCGTCGACGTCCAAGTGGGTCTTCAAAGGAATGGACGCCGCCAACCTGAACGTCTATCTGATCCCGACCAGCCTGCGAATGAAGTAGCAGGACACCCCGTCAGGGCTTCCGCAACCCTCGGTGCGGAGTCCAGCCGATTGGCAGCGGCCCGCGGATCTGCGCCCGCTGCCAATCGTCGACGCCGGACCAGCCTTGCGCCGACTCCGCACCAATGGTGCCAACCGGACCGCGGGCCACCCGGAAGCCGACGTCTTCAAGCACGGCGTCAGGAGCACTCCCCCGGCGGACCGAGGCCCTGCAGCTCCAATCAGGATCCGCCCAGCCACCGCCGCGCAGACTCCGGTAGTCGCCGTAGCGGGCGGTATCCGCAAAATCCCAGCACCATTCCCAGACGTTGCCGATCATGTCGTAGACGCCGAAGGTGTTGGGGGCTTTCCCGGCGACGTCCTGCGGGCCGTCCACCTGGTCCGCGTCCGTCCATGCGATGTCGCCGAGCTCGCCGTACCGTGGTCCCGTAGTCCCCGCCCGGCAGGCCCATTCCCATTCTGCTTCTGTCGGCAGGCGGAAGCCGTCGGCACCCAGGTGCCAGACGACGTCGCGGTCTTCCAGTGAATAGGCCGGCACCAAACCGACGGCAGCTGAGGCCTGGTTGCACCATTTGATGGCGTTGAACCAGGTAACGGGGTGGGCGGGCGTGCTGCCGTTCCCCCCGCCCAAGGCTCCGCTCAGCTCCTCCCATTCCGCCGCCGTTACAGGTGTCCGCCCTATGGAGAACGGTTCCAAGGCAACCTGGCGGGATGCCCCGGAGCGGGCGTCGCGCAGCTCAATGGTTCCCGCTGGAATTGCTTCGAGGTGAAGTGAGCTTAACGGATTCGGGGTGGTCACCCGTCCGATGCTAGCCCAGCCGCGACATGAGGACGGCGACGGCGGCAGAGACTCCCCCGGCCAGCGAGCCCTCGAGTTCCGGGGCGAAAAACGGAGAATGATTGACGGGAACTGGACCGGGGCCGGAATGTCCGCCCTCGGGGGTTCCGCCAAACATCCAGAACACGGACGGCACCCCGATCGCAGTCCCCAGGTGCCCGAAGTCCTCACTGCCCATCATCGGCGGGGTGATCTCCACCGACTCCGCCCCCAGCTCGGCGCGCAGTGCCTCCACAACGGAGGGAACGGCGTCGGGATCGTTGAAGCACTGCGGGAAGCGGTACATTTCCTCGATCTCCGGCCGGGGCGCCCCGGAAGCAGCAGCTTCGGCCTCGATGATACGGCGGACAGCGGCCAGAACCTGCCCGCGGACGTCCTCGTCGAAGGTCCGGATATTGAGCGTGAATTCGGCCGAGGCCGGGATGATGTTTTCCTTCAGTCCCGCATGGAACGTCCCAACAGTGACGACGGCGGACTTCCGCGGGTCAAGCTCACGGGACACGATCCCTTGGAGCCGGGTGACCATGTGCGCGGCCATGACGATGGGATCGATGGAGTCCTGCGGCTGCGAACCGTGCGATTGCTGCCCGTGGACCGTGACCCGAAGCGAGTCTGCCATGGCGGCTACGGGTCCGCTTGAAATGGCGACTGTCCGCACTTGGCGCGGCATGACGTGCTGACCGAACACTACTTCCGGCCTCGGAGCCTTGTCCCACAGTCCGTCGTCGAGCATGGCCAGGGCACCGGCGGCAGTCTCCTCCCCCGGCTGGAAGATCAGGACCAGTGTCCCGGACCAGGCGTCCCGGTTCCCCGCCAGGATTTCCGCAGCGCCGAGCAGGCTGGCCACGTGGGTGTCGTGCCCGCAGCCGTGCATCACGGGGACCGTGGTGCCATCCGGCAGCGTTCCGGTGTCCGTGCTGGCGTAATCGAGTCCTGTGGCTTCCTCGATGGGCAGGCCATCGGAATCCGCGCGAAAGGCCACTACGGGGCCGTCACCGTTGCGGAGGACCCCCACCACGCCAGTGCCGCCGCAGCGGAAGTGCACGATCCCGAGGCCATCGAGTTGATCCTCGATCAACGTAGCTGTTGCGGATTCCTGCATGGACAGTTCCGGGTGCGCGTGCAGGTGCTTGTAGAGATCGTGGAGCCTGGCGGTCTGTTCGGCATCGAGCTTAAGGGCGGTGGCTGTTCCAGTCATTGGTCCTGTCTTTCTGGTCTGGTCTTTCTGGTCTGGTCTTCCTGGTCTGGGGCTCTACGGTTTCGTCGGTTGGGGGTCCTACTCGATGTGGATGGGCTTTGCCTCGGAGATGGTCGACTTTCCGCGGAAGAACCAGGCCAGCAGGATGGTTCCCAGCACGGCGATGGCGGTGGACACCATAGCCAGCGACGGCACCAACGGCAGCACCACGAACACGACGACGGCCGAGACCACCAGCGCGAAGACCGTGGTGCGGGGCTGCTTCATGGACACGATGGCCTGCACCAAGACCGCGCCAAGGACGGTGGGCAGCACGTACAGGCGGGTGACAAGCAGTACCGACGGCGGAATGACGCTGATGAGCCAACTGCCCAGCAGGCCAACGAAGATCGCCAGCGAGATCAGGTGGACCACGGCGGCTCCGCAGATAGCAACGACGGCGGCCAGCTCGGCGCGCTTGCTGCCCGGCTTTGCGCCGATGTTGGTTTGGGCGATGAGGGCTGCGGGCAGGAGCTTGTTGGAGATGTTGCCGATCATGAAAGCCTGGTACATCGCGGCCGGGCCGAGGATCGGGAAGTATGTCAGCGGTTCAACGATCCAGATGATGCCGAACGTTGCGGCGACTGCTGCGAAGGCAATCCAGAGCTGGGCGGGGCCGATGTCCAGGCCTCCGGCAAAGACCAAGTAGAGCGGGCCCACGACGGAAATCAGCAATCCGCAGATCATGGTGATCTGGCCCCAGCGGGATGTGGTGCGGTTGAAGTCCGCCATGGCGGTATTGGTGACGGCGGTGGGAGCGGAAGTCATGGAAGTCATAAGGGGTGTTCCTTTCGTGCTCAGCGGTAAGGGCTGCAGGCGGGAGGTGGGGCACTACTCAGGCACTGGTCGTTCTCAGGCACTGGTCGTTCTCAGGCACTGGTCGTTCTCAGGCACCGCGTGCGCTCACGCGCCGACGGCCGGACCCACTGCGAGGTACGCGGCACCAAGCCCTATGACGATCGAGAAGCCAAGCCCCCACTCACGCAGCCAGCTCTTCCCGAGCTTCTTGGCCAACAGCAGGCACAGCCCCATGACCGCTGCGGAGACGACGAAGGACAGCACGTGGATGCCGGACTTGGGCAGCTCCGTGAGTCCCAGGCAGGAGAAGGCGCCGATCAGTGCGGCAGCCGGGACAATGGCCATGGCAGCAGGGTTCACGGAGCGGATCTTGGCGTCACCTTTGCGCAGCAGCGGGGTGAGTATCAGGGTTGCGAGCATCCACATGGCGCCGCCGATGCTCATGGCGAAGAACGCCACCGCGAACACGCTCTGCGTGTAGCTGGCATCGCCGAGCTTGGCGCCCATGGATCCGGCAGCGATTCCCGCGGCGGAAACGTCGTAGGCAGCGGAACCGATCAGGCCGATCCTGGAGAGCACTGCCGGAGCGCCAAACAGTCCCAGGAGTGCGATGGCCACGAGCGAGACAGCCAAGGACGGCCCGATCGCCGAGACGGCACCGGAGCGGAACGAGGTCTTGATGTCTTGCGCGCTCATGTCCACGGAGGGAGCTGCGCGGCGGGCCGCTTTCATGAAGATGACGGACTGGATGATGATCACGCCGAAGACGCCCGCGACACAGATCCACAGGACGGGGTTGTTGGCGATGGCCAGGACGTCGGTTGAGTCATTTGCGAGCGGAAGAGCGAGTGGTTGCAGTGCCAGGGGTTGGTGCATGGAAACCTCCGGGTGAATGCCCTGGTGCAAGTCCGTGACCGAACCACGTTGTACGGGTGCGTGCTGCATTGGGGCGAATCCTGACTCGCGAACCAGATCGGCCAACGAGTTAGCAACACCTTCCGCTATGAGCCGGATCACAAACAATAGCTGACGGAATCAGCCAAAGTGTTGGCCGAAACAGTCAAAGATGCCTCCACTGAAGCCGGAGCCTTCCGTGGCGGAATGTGGCCCGGCACACTTTCAGTCAGCGAATACCCAGCAAAGGAGCACCATGCCTGACACCATTGGCGAGCTGTCCGCCGTCGAACTCACCGCAGCCATCCGCGAGAAGAAAATCTCGGCGCGCGAGGCCTTGGCTGCGCATTTGGAGCGGATCGCCGAGGTAAATCCCGTGGTCAACGCCGTGGTCACCCTCGACGCCGAAGGTGCGCAAGCACTGGCTCATCGTGCGGACCAACTCACAGCTTCCGGCGCGGAGCTCCCGCCGCTGCACGGCCTGCCCATGACACACAAGGACACCAACAACACCGCCGGGATGCGCACCACCCAGGGCTCGCTGGCCTTGCGTGATTTCGTTCCCGACGCCGACGACCTCATCGTTGCGCGGTTGAAGGCAGCCGGGGTGGTCAGCACCGGAAAGTCCAACGTCCCGGAATTTGGTGCTGGCTCGCACACGTTCAACGACCTCTTCGGAACCACCACCAATCCTTATGCGCCAACTCTGAGCGCAGGCGGAAGCAGCGGCGGAGTGGCCGCCGTCGTCGCCTCCAGGGTGCAGAGCATCGGCGACGGCAGCGACATGGGCGGCTCGCTCCGCATCCCGGCTTCCTTCTGCAATGTGGTCGGGTTCCGGCCGTCGACGGCGGTGATCCCCATGCCGTCCGACGTCAACGCCTATGCGTGGCTGGGACGGACGGGCCCCATGGCCAGGAGCGTTGACGACATCGCACTGTTCATGTCGGCCACCGCCGGCAAGGATCCGCGGGTGCCGCACCCGGCAGGGCTCGACCCCGAGGTCTTTCGATCCGGCCTGGAAACCGACATGCGCGGCGTGCGAATCGGCTGGTCACGCGACTTTGGCATCGGAGTGCCCGTGGAGCCGGAAATCCTGGAGCACCTGGAGCGGCAACTGGCCATCTTCGAGGACCTCGGTGCGATCGTTGAAGAGGCCACGCCGGACTTCAGCGAAGCAGACCTGGTGTTCGGCAACACCCGCGCCATGGACTTCGCCGCCGGCCTGGGCCCCATCCTGGAACGCGCCGGGGATGTGGTTAAGCCAGAAGTGCACTGGAACGTGAACAAGGGTTTCGCTTTGACCGCCCGGGACCTCATCGAAACGGCAGCCGCCCGGAGCCGGCTTGAACGGAGCGTCCAGGAGTTCTTTGGCCGCTACGACCTCTTCGCCAGCCCATGCGCACAAGTCCTCCCTTTCGATGCGACGCTGCGGTACCCCTTGGAGGTAGCCGGAGTTGCTTCGGAGACCTACTTGGACTGGATGCGCTCGGCCTGCCTCTTGTCCGCAACCGGGCTGCCGGTGCTGAGCGTCCCGGCAGGTTTCAGCTCTGCGGGACTGCCCATAGGTCTCCAGCTGGCCGGCAACCACTACACCGATATGCAGCTGCTCCGCTATGGCCGCGCCTTCGAGCAGCAGACGGGGTACGCCGCCGTCGCACCTCTTTCCGGCGCCGTGGTCGCGTCCTGACCAGAGCATGCGGCCACGGACCGATCAAATGGCCAGTTTTCCGGGGTGAGGGCATGCCGTCAGAACGGTCCTTTGGTCTTAGGGTCCCGCTGCCGCCCTCGAACGCGAGTTATGATCCGGGCATGACTGAACTAGATCTCCTCGTGAAGGCCATTGCTGAGGATCTCGGCGATCCTCCCGGTTGGACTGCCCCGGTGGAGTTTCGCGGCTCTCTTGCGCTTTGCGCACTGAACTCGGCCTACTCCCTACGTGGGAGCTCGGCCGCAGCGACGAATGTGCTTGCCAAGTACCGCGCGCTTCGCTCAACGGCCGACACTGATAGTGGCGCAGACCTGATAGAGGCCATGGACAGTGCGGGTGGCCCTGTGGACTTTGCCCGTGACATCTTGCGCAACGAAAGCAAGCTCCCTGGAACAAACCGCCTGCGGCCCGAGGGTATCTACGAGGGCCTCTCCCGGCTCGCTGCCTTGGACACTGCCGTAACAACCACCGAACATCTCCGAACCGCCGCGGCCAACGGAAGTACCGCCCCTAGGACAGCGTGGCTCTCCGTCAAAGGCTTAGGCCCGCTTGCCTGGTCATATCTGATCATGAACGCAGGAGTCAGCACCGAAACAAAACCAGACGTGATGGTGCAGCGCTACCTCGTCCGAGTTCTCGGCGATGGCAACAGACTTACCCCTGCACGAACACGGCAGCTCCTCCAACTCGCGGCCACGGAGCTCTCTGTCGAACCGCGGGATTTGGACCGCGCGATATGGCTACACGAGAGTCCGTCGAAGTAGTCCTCAGTTCAGTGATCCCTTAGCGGTGCCTCCGTGCATATGCGACCATCGACACCACCGTCAGGCTGACTTGAATCGCGAAGCTATTAATTTCCTCATCTTTGGCACGTCAACGTCGCCTGTCCTCTTCGCTGTAAGTACTTTGCCTAGCCGCTTCGGCCAGAGCACTTCAACGCCACGTGTCGTGAACGCTCCCCCGAACAGCGGCCAATCCGCGTCGATGAAGCACAGCGCGCCATTGACCGGAACATCCCCAACATGGTTCCGCACGACATCAACCTGCCTGAGCACACCATCAACGAGCTTCGTGCAATCGCGTTTGCCCACGAGCAGCTTCTCGACGCTTTCACGAAGAAAGCCGCCTTCGATCTTCACTTCAGGCCGCCCCTTATACCGTTTGGCATCAATTACCCAGATCCCGCCGGAAGTAATGACGATGTGGTCGATGTTGGCCTTCGAACCCGGGATACGCCGGTCATGCAGCACAGCCAGGTCCTCCGTGGCCAACGCATTCAGCCGAGCGCCCAAGCGTTCCTCACCGATGGCGCCTTGAGACCAGGACTTGGTGGACGGCCGCTCATCAGAGAGCGCGACAGCCAAGCCCCCGAAAGGTCCCCATTTCTCGCGCAGAGAGTCCTGGTTCTTGCTCTTACGGCGCTCATACTCGCGGCGGGCCGAGGATCCTGCTGTCCCGGCTGCAGGCGGCAGCACTCCATCATGTGTTGCTTCCGGACCCGGAGAGAGTGCTTGTCCCGACTCCGTGGCACACACCAAGCAACGGATGGTCTTGCTCTCACGCTCATAGAGTGCTTCTGTTCCCGCCGCGAGGGAGGTTCCGCATAGCCGACAGGCTCCCGTGTACCGCAGCCTCATTTGCCTCATCCGGGCGTGCTATCCGGCGCCATAGCGCTTTCAGAACCGGTGTCGGAAAGTGCGGCGGGCCCCCACGCATCATTTTTGGGCAGGGTCTCGTCAATCTCATGCCACCGCTCCCATACCGCTTGGCGGGAAACCCCGAGGGCAGTCGCGATTTCCGCCCACGACAGGCCAGCTTTCCGCGCGTGCTTCACAGTCGTGAGTTCAGTGTTGTCGCATTCCTGGCGGACCTCTTGTATAGCCCTCAGCGTGGTGACTACCTCTGCCTTCCAGCCCTGTGGGCTCGACCTCGACACCCCTGTCACGCGAGGACCTTTCATCGCTCGATGGACAGTCGGACCGCCGCTGTATCTTGCCATAGCGTCAGCGTGTCCTCATGATGGCGTCCTGTCAAGGTACCTTGGCACAACCACCCGTGTAGCCGTAAAGAATTCTCCGGGTCCTATCAAAGGATCAAAAACTCTGATGTTGAGAATCACTGCGGTGAGACACATTGCTGGGACTAAGCAGCGAACAAGAATCCCCGAACCGAGACGGTGGGATGTCTCGGCGACGAAGGTCTCATCAACGGATCCATTGATGAGATAACCGCGGGGCGCCGAAAAGTTGCAGAACTCCCGGTCATCGTGCTGGTTCTACGCACATGTCATGGGCACCCAGCAGCACGAATTCTAGATGAGGTCTCCGCTGGCACGGTGGCCGACCGGCTTACGGGAGGCCGTTCAACGCCGCACGGGTTCGAAGATTATCCCTAAAG
The DNA here is from genome assembly GCF_042786555.1 of Paenarthrobacter sp. NPDC056912. Lineage (NCBI taxonomy): Bacteria > Bacillati > Actinomycetota > Actinomycetes > Micrococcales > Micrococcaceae > Paenarthrobacter > Paenarthrobacter sp. NPDC056912. The sequence continues at coordinate 381,708 of NZ_JBHUCD010000001.1, read as the reverse complement.
TTTCGAACGCCAACGACTGATCTCGGTTTGAAACTCAGATAACTGGCCGGCCTCCGCCCATAGCTCTGCAAGTTCATTCAAGTCCGTGCGTGACATACTGTCCAACACGGCGGCGGCCTTTACGTCTAGATGGCGCGGTAGGGAGTCCTTAACCCGAGGCCACGGGTCCGGCGCGTAAGCGGCATCACTCCCCAACAGATCAGGCTCCGCCCACGCAACGACCAATGCTGCCGCTGCTAAGCCGACCGCACCATCACTTGAGTCGATGATCCCACGAGCATTCAGGATTCTGTCCATGGCCTGTTCAAGTATAGGTACCACCGCCTCGACGCTGGTTGCGTCATCAAACTCATACGAAAAATCTGCTGCTTCATCGTTACCAAAAATCGAAGAGCTCCACGCACCCATTTTTCTCTCATTTCCTTACTTGAACTTTCAAAAAATGTACACGGAACCGCCGAACAAGCCCGTAGATTCATGAGATCTAGCTAGTGCGGTCCTTGAGCAGGCGCTGTATGTCAGTTACCGATGGATTGTAGTTCCGGCGACTGGCAATCCGGAAGTCCGTCAGCTTAGGAAGGTCTAGGACTGGCGATAAATCTCCATCCACAATTCTCGTTGACTCATAGAGCGATAAGCTCTGCAGGTTTCGCATCCTTCTGAGAGGTGATAATGATTCAATATCTCCACAGTCACCCATGTTCAGAATTTCAAGATTCAAAGCAAGCGAGACGTTCTCGATATTTGAGAGTTTCCTGCAGGACTCCAGCTGCAATTCTGTCAACGTAGTGGCCGCGGGCGATCCCTGAAGAGCGGAATCATCGGCCAACAGCGAGGCTCCGTGAACGGCCAACCTCACTAATCGCGAAAAGGCCCGCAGGCCATGCAATGACTCGAGCTTGGGCCCCCCCTTCATCTGTAGGTTTCGCAATGACACCAGGGGAGCCAACGGAACGAGATCTTGGCTACTGTAACGATCCAGGTAGAGATGCTCTATGGTCGTTATGCTGCTGACCTGCTCCTGGATCATCGTCCACGAGATGGCAAGTTCTTCCAGTCGGAGGAAACCCTCAATATCAATCGCCCCTTCCCCCGTCGGAAAGATCTCCAACTGCAAACCTTTCAGGGATTCTCTGAGTCTGCGAATTGGCGACAGGTCCTTCATGGGGGGAAGAAGCACATGTAACTCCGCCAGCGGCCAAGGTCGGAGAAAATCCAGAGATGGACCCACAAAACCGTGGGCGAAGTTGAGCACTAAGGTGTGTATGCTCCCGTCCTCGACTAAGCGCTCCGTCTGCGGTGTCCATGAGCCGTTGACGAAAAGACGCGTCCCTATAGGAGTCTCCTCTAGGGAATACCCGTCATAAGCTCGTAGGCTTTCTAACACATAGGGAAATCTCATGTCGAATATTCTACCGATATAGCTCTTGCCAGGGCGACGGCAGTAGATCCTTCCTAGTCGGTCCTAGGGGGTTGACCTTGTTTCTCGTGTTGTCCTTTCCTCCTCTCTTCAAAATCTCGATCATCTCTCGAATCTCACGATCGGTCTTACTACCAGGAACTGCGATCCTTTGGGCATCATCCACTTCTTCCTGAGTGTAATTGCCAGACCGCCCATGCTCCTTAAGTCTCCTATCAATGTTATTTGACTGCCCAACGTAGGGCTGAGTGGCAGTCGGGATGATGTAAACGCCAGCAACTGCTGCTGCGGCTTGTGCCGCGTGGCCCAGGGCACCCGTCGCCGCAATGCTCTCAGCGTGCATTTTTGCGTTTTGTGCGGCTAGGGCTGCGCCGGTGTTGGCTCCGCGTGTGTCTCCGGTGGACTGGGCGCCCTGGCGTACTCCTGGTGAGGTGAACCGTGTGCCGCCGAGTGAGGTGGCGACGAATCCTCCGCCTACTCCTCCGGCCGCAGTACGGATCGCGCTCGTGGGGTAGGAGATGAAGACGTCTCCGGATGCGTATACGGCTGGCTGGTAGCTCATTGACCCGCCAGCAGAGGCCGACTGCCCACCTAAGCCGGAAGACTGCAGAGCTGGTGCGGGGAGGTTTTTCAGCCCATTGCTAATGATTGCCCCGCCCATTAGCGCCGCGCCGAAGGCTGCCAGCTGGTAACCACCGGAAACGGTTACGGGCGCCCCCACAAGGTCGGGCCGATTTCTTTCCAGTCGTGGCCTTTGTAGCGGGCCAGCTTGATGGCGGCAACGAGTTCACGACGGGCCTGGGCGGCCCGTTCTGCCTTGTATTTGATCAGCGTAAGCGGATCTTCCATGTGAAAGCCCAGACCGAACATTCCGTCATCGTCCCTATCTTCGAACGCCTCCCCCAGGAGCTTGTAGGAAGAAACCAACTCGGACATTTCTTCGGCGGCGAGGTTGTCAAAACAGCTAGTCGTTTTCAGCGGGCAGCATCGCCGATCTCTGCGGCACTGAACAGGGGGTGCCGCTGGGATCGGGATCCGGTCCGGGACGCCGAGCGTGCCACCTTCCATACCGTCGAAGTTCAGAGATATCGCGTCTCAACGGGGATTCCAGGCGTGGCAGTTCCGTGCACCATCTACCAAGGAATCAAGGCATGAACCCCGAACGTCGCCGCGGATCCCTTCGGGATCTTCCACGGGGAAATCAACCAGGACAGCGACGGTCCACTGGAAGTCGATACTGGCCGCCTCCGATCAGGTCTGCTCCTGGATCGAAGCGGCCGGAGCCACACCGGTTGGCCCCGGAGGCCCTCAGCTTCTACGACGACGTCCGCATAAGCCGTCCGCCGCGTTTGCGGGCGTCCAACAATAGGGAAACGTCCACCCCGGAAGCGTACTGGGCCCAGTCCGAGCCGGTAATGAAGCGGTAGAGGGAGGACATGTCCTCAACGGTGACATCCGCGACGATCTGGTAATCGCCAGCTATCGCCGCGGCATACCGGACCATGGGGAGCTCGGCCAGGTTCTTGCCCACTTGCTCCACATGGTGCGGTGACGCCCGGATCCAGAGGAGCGCCTCGACGCTCAGGCCAAAAGCCGCCGGTTCAACGATTGCCCGCAAATGGAGCTGGTTGTTGGCCAGAAGCCACTCACTGCGCCGCCTTGCCGTGGCTTCCGAGACACCCACCCTGCGGCCCAGGGCCTCGAAGCTCATGCGACCATCGGCGCACAACGCGTCCACCAGCTCGGTGTCCTGACGGTTCAGCTCCAGTTGGGCCACCAGGCTGCCCGCGTCGGCCGTCAAAGTGGAACGGAGGGCCTCCACGCGGTCCGCGCTGAGGATCTCCGGTCGCCAGCCCCGGATGGTCCGGAAGTAGCGGAGGACGGGGTAGCTGGTGGAGTCGCGCAAACCCAGGGTGGAGGGCAGTTCATCGGACAGCACATCGGCCATGCGCGACGGCTCGGTCAGTATCTCCGCAACGCAGTCACCCGTGCCGGTGGTGGTGTAGACGAACGTGGTGTCGGCCCGCTGGGAAAGGGCCTGGGCTGCGGCACGCACCGTCCCGGGCATGCAACGCATCTCCACCAGGACCACGGCTGGCCTGGGACGGATACCCACCACGGCCACCGCGCCGGACTCCAACAACTGGGACCCGCGGCGAGCCACCGTCCGTTCAGGCTCGCCCAGCACGGCCGCCATCTTGCGCCAGGGACAGCGCGGATCCAGTTGCAGAGCAGCAACAATCTGCCGTTCTAATGCGTCAAACAACACCATGGCGCTCCGTCCGCTCCATTCTTGGGGTCCGCTCCATTCTTGGGTACGGGTCAATTTGACCACGGGAGGACGACGCCGGCCTGCCGCCTCCGCGCCCGTCTTCAGCACCGCCGTCGTTGGCTTTATTGCTGCAGGGGGTTATTGACGCGGACCCAAAGTGCGTTCCCGCCACCTTTGGCAATAGTCTGGCCATATGGGGACAAACACGTTGAACTCCGGTGGCCAGCTGGACAAGCAGTCCCGCATTCTCGACGCGGCCATGGAGCTGCTCTCCCGTCACGGCATCGCCGGTGTCAGCATGCGTGCCGTGTCCCGCGAAGCCGGCGTGGCACTGGGGTTGGTGAACTACTACTACGATGACAAAACAAGCCTGATCCGGGCCGCCCTCCGGCGCGTGGATGAGGACGACCTCCTGCTCGTGGCTTCGGACCCTGGCTCGGACCCCAAGGAGCAACTTCGTCAGGCCCTTCGCCGGGTCGCCGGTCCCGACCTCTTGACTACCCGTTACCTTTCCCTGCGTCTGCACCTCTGGGCGCTGGCGCAGGCCGACGAGGGTTACGCCGAGATCAATGCCGCCGCCTTCGACCGGTACATCGACGGTGTTGCCAGGCTCGTCTGCAACGCCCAGCCCGGACTCTCCTGGTTGGAATGCCGGGATCGCGCCGCCGACATCGTCGTCATCCAGAACGGCATGTGGCTCACGTCCCTCCTTGGAGTGGACAAGGCAGCCATCCAACGAAGCATTGAGCGCACGGAGGACATAGCCTTCGCCCCGCCGCGGGACGCCTCGCGGGACGCCAAGTAACAAAGCCCTACAAACACTCGCCGACGGCAACCCCTCTGGGTGCCACAAAGACGCGTATTGATATATCTCTCGTCGAAACCCTTGAACGATCGTTCAAAGTGCCTTAGTGTTGTTTTATGACGTACACCACACGAATAACTGGCTGCTAGCACAGCCACCGTTCCAAGCCACTGTCGAATCGGGTCAAAGAGACTCGCCTAAGCAGCGCCGCGCCGTACACATCACCGGGCCGAACACCGAAACACCCACGCACCAGAAGCGTCGTTCCAGGCGCAGCTTTGCCATGCCCGAACGCGGGACGTGCAGGACTTCATCACCCACCGCCCAGGCGTCCACGCCGGGATTTGCCACGCATAACCAAGGGAGATCCATGTCAGAATATGCATCCACACTCTTCATCAACGGCTCGTGGGAGCCCGCTGCCTCCGGCGCCCTGCGGGCAATCCGCAACCCCGCCGATGGTGAACTGGTGGCCAGAGTGTCCGAGGCCGGCCGGGAGGACGCCGAACGCGCCATTGCCGCAGCCCGGGCTGCCTTCGACTCCGGGGTCTGGTCTTCCGTGCCCGCCCCTGAACGCGGAGCTTTCCTGTTGAAGGTCGCCGCGGGGCTGCGGGAACACCGCGAAAAATTCGCCCGCGCCGAATCGTTGGATACCGGCAAGCGCATGGTCGAAAGCCGCATCGACATGGATGACATCGCCGCCTGCTTCGAGTACTTCGGCAGGCTCGCAGGCCAGCAGGCCGGTCGTGTAGTCGACGCCGGGGACGCCGCCGTCGTCAGCCGGATTGCCTATGAACCTGTTGGTGTCTGCGGCCTCATCACCCCGTGGAACTACCCGTTGCTCCAGGCCGCCTGGAAGATCGCCCCGGCCTTGGCTGCCGGCTGCACTTTCATCCTGAAACCGTCCGAGCTGACCCCCTCCACCAGCATCCTGGCCATGCAACTGCTGCAGGATCTCGGCCTGCCCGACGGCGTCGCGAACCTCGTCACGGGACCCGGCGCGGAGGCCGGTGCCCCGCTTTCGGAACATCCCGACGTCGACCTCGTTTCCTTTACCGGCGGCCTGGAAACCGGCAAGCACATCGCCGCGGCCGCGTCCGCCACTGTGAAGAAGGTGGCGCTGGAGCTCGGCGGCAAGAACCCCAACGTGGTCTTCGCCGACGCAGACTTCGATGCCGCCGTCGACAACGCCCTCAACGGTGCCTTTGTCCACTCCGGTCAGGTCTGCTCAGCAGGTGCCCGGCTGGTGGTGGAGGAGTCCATCGCCGAGCGCTTCGTGGACGAGCTGGTCCGCCGCTCCCAGACGATCCGCCTGGGCGGCCCCTTCGACGAAGACGCCGAGACGGGGCCGTTGATTTCCGCAGCGCACCGGGACAAGGTCCACGCCTACGTCCAGCGCGGCATTGAGGAAGGTGCCCGCCTGCGGACCGGTGGCGCACCACCGGAGGGAACTAGGTACGACGACGGCTTCTACTACCAGCCGACCATCCTGGACCGCGTCTCCCGGGGAATGTCCGTGGTCACCGATGAGGCCTTCGGCCCGGTGGTGACAGTGGAGACCTTCCGTACCGAGGACGAGGCTGTGGCCACCGCCAACGACACCATCTACGGACTGGCCGGTGCCGTCTGGACTCAGGACGCCGGAAAGGCCCAGCGCGTCGCATCCAGGTTGCGCCACGGAACCATTTGGATCAACGACTACCACCCCTATCTTCCGCAGGCCGAATGGGGCGGATTCGGCCAATCCGGAGTGGGCCGGGAACTCGGCCCCACCGGGCTGGCCGAATACCAGGAAGCCAAGCACATCTACCAGAACACCAGCCCCCAGGTAACCGGCTGGTTCGCTGACCACGGCAAGGAGAACTAGATGCACTTCGATAACATCGACAACCTCGGCGAGCGCGCGTTCGACTACCTCGTGATCGGCGGCGGGTCCGCCGGTGCCGCTGTGGCCGCCCGGTTAAGCGAGGATCCGGACGTCACCGTGGCCCTCATTGAAGCAGGCCCGGATGACCGCGCGCTGCCCGAAATCCTGCAGCTGGACCGCTGGATGGAACTCCTGGAGTCCGGCTATGACTGGGACTACCCGATCGAACCGCAGGAAAACGGCAACTCGTTCATGCGCCATGCCCGGGCCAAGGTGATGGGCGGCTGTTCGAGCCACAACTCCTGCATCGCCTTCTGGGCTCCCCGCGAGGACCTGGATGAATGGGAGGCCAAGTACGGCGTCAAGGGGTGGAACGCCGATGCCGCCTGGCCTTTGTACAAGCGGTTGGAAACGAACGAGGACGCGGGCCCGGACGCGCCGCACCACGGAGATTCTGGTCCCGTGCACCTCATGAACATTCCTCCCGCCGATCCGGCCGGGGTCGCATTGCTGGACGCCTGCGAGCAGACCGGCATCCCCCGGGCGAAATTCAACACGGGCACCACCGTGGTCAACGGAGCCAACTTCTTCCAGATCAACCGCCGCGCGGACGGCACCCGCTCCTCCAGCTCGGTGTCCTACATTCACCCCATCATCGAGCGCCCCAACTTCACGCTGTTGACCGGATTCAGGGCCCGTCAACTGGTGTTCGATGCTGACAAGCGCTGCACCGGCGTCGACGTGGTTGATTCGGCATTCGGCCGCACCCACAGGTTCTCCGCCCGCCACGAGGTGATCCTGTCCACCGGTGCGATCGATTCCCCCAAGCTCCTCATGCTGTCCGGAATCGGCCCGGCGGCCCACCTCGCGGAGCACGGCATCGAAGCCTTGGTTGACTCCCCCGGCGTCGGTGAAAACCTGCAGGACCATCCCGAGGGCGTGGTGCAGTTCGAGGCCAGGCAGCCGATGGTGCAGACCTCCACCCAGTGGTGGGAAATCGGTATCTTCGCACCCACCGAGGACGGCCTGGACCGCCCGGACCTGATGATGCACTACGGTTCGGTGCCGTTCGACATGAACACGCTGCGCCACGGCTACCCCACCACCGAAAACGGCTTCAGCCTCACGCCGAACGTCACGCATGCCCGTTCCCGCGGCACGGTGCGGCTCCGCAGCCGCGACTTCCGCGACAAGCCCATGGTGGATCCGCGCTACTTCACCGACCCCGAGGGCCACGACATGCGCGTCATGGTTGCGGGCATCCGCAAGGCCCGGGAGATCGCCGCGCAGCCCGCCATGGCTGAGTGGACGGGGCGGGAGCTCTCGCCCGGTATCGAGGCGCAAACGGACCAGGAACTGCGGGAGTACATCCGGAAAACCCACAACACGGTGTACCACCCGGTGGGCACCGTGCGGATGGGAGCGGACGACGACGACATGTCGCCTGTGGATGCCAGATTGCGTGTCAAGGGGGTCACCGGACTCCGGGTCGCCGATGCGTCCGTCATGCCTGAGCACGTCACCGTCAATCCCAACATCACCGTCATGATGATCGGCGAACGCTGCGCCGATCTCATCAAGGCCGGACGAACCGGCGCGGGCAGCGCCGCCGTTTCGAGCGAAGAGGAGGATTTCACGCCGTCGTACGCCTGAGAGGAACGCCCTTCGGGCGTCTCCCGTTGGGGGAAATCACCACAGCAAATCCTGATTCGCCGCGCCCCAGGGCGGCTGATCCCATCTGCTTTTCTGATAAGGAGTCCACAGTGGAACCCAGCAAGAGTAATGATTCAAGCGGTATGGATGAGTTTGGATATACGCAGACCCTGGACCGCAGCATTGGCAAGTTCGCCAGTTTCGCTGCCGGCGTCAGCTACATCTCGATCCTTACCGGTGTTTTTCAACTGTTCTACTTCGGTTTTTCCATGGCCGGCCCGGCCTATGCCTGGTCCTGGCCCATCGTCTTCGTCGGCCAACTGATGGTGGCCCTCTGTTTCGCAGAGCTGGCCGGCCGCTACCCCGTAGCGGGCTCGGTCTACAACTGGGCCAAACGGCTCGCGTCCGGAACCTCGTCCTGGCTGGCGGGCTGGCTGCTGCTGCTTTCCTCGATCATGGCCCTGGGTTCTGTTGCCTTGGCGCTGCAGATCACCCTCCCACAGCTCTGGTCCGGCTTCCAGTTTGTCGGTGACGGAACCGGTCCCTTCGACTTCGCCATGAACGGTGTTGTTCTGGCGACCATCATGATCACCATCTCCACCCTCATCAACGCGTTCGGCGTGAAGCTCATGACGCGTATCAACAGCATCGGCGTCTTCGTTGAGTTGATTGCCGCGGTTCTGCTGATCCTCGCGCTCGGCTGGCACGTGGTACGGGGTCCCGAGGTCTTCTTCAACACCGCCGGATTCGGCGACGACCACGATCTGGGCTTCTTCGGCGTCTTCCTGATCGGTGCCATGGCGTCCGGCTACGTGATGTACGGCTTCGATACGGCAAGCTCCCTGGGCGAGGAGACCAAGGACCCCAAAAAGACCGCTCCAAAGGCGATCATCCGGGCCGTCACCGCGTCCTTCCTGCTGGGCGGACTGATCCTGTTGTTCGGAATCCTGGCCGCACCTGACCTCGCCGATCCCAAGGTGGGAGCAGCCGACGGCGGTCTGCAGTACATCGTCCTCAGCGTCCTGGGCGGGCCCTTCGGCAAAGCATTCCTGGTCTGCATCGTGGTGGCCGTAGTGGTCTGCACGCTCGCCGTGCACGCGGCCGCGATCCGCATGATGTTCGCCATGGCCCGCGACAACAACCTGCCTTTCAGCCGGCAGCTCAGCAAGGTGGACCCCGTACGACGAACCCCCAAAGTGGCAGCGATCGTCATCGGTGTGCTGGCGGTCATCCCGCTGCTCATCAACGTGATGCAACCGGCGATCTTCACCATCCTGTCCAGCATCAGCATTGTGCTGATCTACCTGTCCTACCTGCTGGTGACCGTCCCACTGCTGCGCAAACGGTTCCTGAAAAAGTGGCCGCTGGCCAACGCTGACGGCTCCGAGCCCGGGTTCTGCATGGGCAAGTGGGGACTTCCCGTGAACATCCTCGCGGTGCTGTGGGGTGGCGCCATGACACTTAACCTGATCTGGCCGCGACAGGAGATCTACAACTCCGTACCGCCGTTCGAGTGGTATCTGCAGTGGGGCGGAGTGATCTTCGTAGCTGCCGTCACCGTAGGCGGGGCACTCCTGTACTGGCTGAAGATCAGGCACCAGACGGGCGTCCTGCCTGAGCACGCCGCGGCAATGGCGGCCCACCCCTCAAACCCGTCCGCCGCCGTCGTTCCTTAACGTCCAGCGCCCCGCACCCAAGGAGGGGTGCGGGGCACTGGGGTGCTGCGATTTAGGCGAAGTCGGAAACCGCCGGGTCCGGACCGATGCGACCCTCGGCGCCGCGGTCCAGGCCGTTGATGGCCTCGACGTCGGCAGCGTCCAGAGTGACGTTCAGCGCCGCGAAGTTCTCCTGGATGCGCGACTCGGTGACGGACTTGGGGATCACGACGTTGCCGATGGCGAGGTGCCATGCGATGACCACCTGCGCCGGGGTGGCGTTGTGCTTGGCGGCGATCTCAGCCACGGTAGCGTTCCCCAGCAGCTCGCCGCCCTGGCCCAACGGGGACCAGGCCTGCGTCAGGATGCCCTTGGAAGCGTTGAACTCGCGGAGCTCAGCCTGGTTGAAGAACGGGTGCAGTTCAACCTGGTTGATGGCCGGGACAACACCGGTCTCATCGATGATGCGCTGCAGGCCTTCCTGGGTGAAGTTGGAAACACCGATGGACTTAACCCGACCGCGCTTCTTCAGCTCGATGAGGGCCTTCCAGGTGTCCACGAACTTGTCCTGCTTGGGCTGCTGCCAGTGGATGAGGTAGAGGTCCAGGGTCTCCAGGCCGAGGTGATCCAAGGATTTCTCGAACGCCTCGAGCGTGGACTCGTAACCCTGGTCCGCGTTCCACAGCTTGGTGGTGATGAAGATTTCCTCGGCAGAGAGGCCGGAGGAGGCAATGGCACGGCCGACGCCTGCCTCGTTGCCGTAGATCTTGGCGGTATCGATGTGGCGGAACCCGGCTTCGAATGCCTGGCGCACCACCTTTTCGGCTACATCGTCTTCAACTTGCCACACCCCGTAGCCGAGCTGGGGAATGGTGTTGCCGTCGTTGAAAGTAAGTGTTGGTGACGAAGTCATGTCTGCCATCCTGCCAGCATGAAGTTGCCGGAGGCACCAAATATTACGCAGATCAGCTATCCGCTTAACTTCTTGCGTGAGAAGAATAGGAGCGTACGCGTGTAGTTGCGCACGCGCTCTTTTTGGAATGATCCGCATCATGCCTGCTCAGGCGTTGAGTTGGCGCTCCGCGTCCTCGATCTGCTCAAAGACAGACTCCGCCCTGCGCCGCACAGACAGCGCGCCCACCGGCACCGGACCTACCGCGAGCCGCAACATTGCAGCTGCCTCGGCAGTAGTGGCCAGCGAATTCCCGGCTTTCGACAATGCACGGTGCACACCCGCCAAGGCGCCAGGAACATCCAAGCCATCACTCGGAGCGCGCTTCTGTGCCTCGACGCAGATGGTCCTGACGCGCGGGGACAAATCGGCGAGCTCGTTGGCTATCTCCACGAGCTCGTTGTACAACTGCTCATCGTCCACGCCCTCAAGAACCTGGTGATACCGGTCAAGTCCGCGGTGAAAGCGGTCATGGGCGCGGCGCCACAGTCCCTTGCCGAGTTCGACGTCGTCCTTCCGCCCTTGCCGGACGGCCCCAAAGAATCCCACCGTCGAACTCAGAGGTACTGGCCCGGGCCGTGGTCGGGGTCTTCCTGACGGCCGTTGGGAGCAGCGTTGGGGGCACCCGGAGCCGCAGCCCGTTGCGGCTGGCCGTTCTCGCCGATAACAACGCCCGGAGCGATGACGGTGCCGGGAGGTAGCTGACGGAGGTGCAACTGCGCGGCCGCATGTTCCTTGGCAGCCTGCTGCGCCGCAATAGCGGCCTGGATGCCGTGGAAGAGTCCCTCGAGCCAGCCCACCAGCTGGGCCTGGGCAATGCGAAGCTCTGCGTCCGTGGGGGCCTTCTCGGCGGGGAATGGAAGGCTGATGCGTTCAAGTTCCTGGATGAGCTCCGGGGCCAGCCCGTCCTCAAGTTCCTTAATGGATCGCTCATGAATCTCGGCGAGTCGGCCTCGGGCGGCATCATCCAGGGGCGCGCTCTTCACTTCTTCCAGAAGCTGCCGGATCATGGTCCCGATCCTCATGACCTTGGCGGGCTCGTCGACGAGCTCATGAAGGTTCGCGCTCTTGGGCTTGGCCTCTTTCGTGGCAGGTTCACTCGCCGGCTGTTCAGTGTGGCCCGTGGAGCCCTCGTCCAGCGTGGTTCCTTCAACGGGGGTGTCGTCCGAAGCCTCATCCTTGGGCTGAAGATCGTTCAGATCGCTCATCCGTTCATACTCTCATGTAGAGCGCGCTTACCCCGGGCCAATACCGGTTTTTGGACTTCGTTCGTAGCGAAACCTGCTTTCAGAGCAGCAGCAGGACCTTGCCCACGTGCTCCCCCGAATCAAAGTACTCGTGTGCTTCCTGGACCTGTTCCAAGGGGAACGACTTTGCCACCAGGGGCCTGATCCGGCCATCGGTCAGCATGGGCCAGACAAACTCGCGCACGGCAGACATGATGATGCCCTTTTCTGCGACCGGCCGGGGCCGGAGGGCGGTGCCGATGACGGCGGCGCGTTTGCTCAGCAGTTGCCCCAGGTTGATCTCGGCTTTGGTTCCGCCCTGCAGGCCAATGACGATGAGCCGTCCGTAGTCGGCGAGCGCATCGATGTTCTGCTGCAGGTACTTGGCGCCCACGACATCCAGGATGACGTCCGCGCCCCTGCCTCCGTTTTGCGCCTTGAGGCTTTCGGCGAAGTCCTCTTCGGTGTAGTTGATGGCGATGTCGGCGCCCAGGAAGGCTTTGGCGGTACCGACCTTTTCATCCGTGCCTGCCGTGGTGGCAACGGTGGCGCCATAGGCTTTGGCCAGTTGGATGGCCATGGTGCCAATCCCGCCGGTGGCGCCGTGAATGAGGACCGTCTCCCCCGGCTGCAGCTGGGCCGTCATGATGAGGTTCGAGTACACCGTGGCCGCGACCTCGGGCAACGCCGCCGCGGTAATCAGGTCCACGCCTTCGGGCACGCGGAGCACTTGCTCTGCGGGCACTGCTACCTGCTGGGCGTAGCCGCCGCCGGAGAGCAGCGCCACTACTTTGTCTCCCACGGAGAAGGCTTTGGTGACACCCGGCCCGAAGGCCGCGATGCGACCTGAGATCTCGAGCCCGGGAACTTCCGAGGCTCCCGGGGGCGGCGGGTAGAAGCCGCGACGCTGCTGGACATCCGCGCGGTTCAGGCCGGCAGCTACGACGTCGATCAGCACCTCGCCCTCGCCCGGCACCGGAGCAGGGACGTCACGGATGTCGAGGACTTCGGGTCCGCCTGGTTCTGAGATGTAGACGGCTTTCATGACGAACTCCCGGTTTCTTGCTTGTGTTCGAGCCCCGGGGCAGGGACTTGAACACGTGATGTTTTGGAACAGCCAACTCCCTATGAAACACTACTAGGCGAGGAAGGTTGTCCGAGCGGCCTAAGGAGCTGGTCTTGAAAACCAGTGTGCGGTAACCCCGTACCAAGGGTTCAAATCCCTTACCTTCCGCCAATGAGATGCCCCGGGTTCTGGAACCCGGGGCATCTTTGTTGTCTTTCCAGCTTCCGTGATGCCATCTGAGAACCGACACCCAGAAGATCATTGAAACTGTCAGACCCCGCGCATAGTGTTCTGTCTGTCTCCACACACCTCTGACATATGCCGTAGCTTTCGCCGCGGAACAACAACAGGAGCTGACCAAATGCCCAAGCCTGACATCACTCCCGGCGCACCATGCTGGATCGATCTGATGACCTCCGATACTGAGAAGGCCAAGGCGTTTTACACGGCCCTTTTTGGCTGGACCTACGAAACCGGAGACCAGGAGAAGTACGGCGGATACATCACGGCTTCCAAGGATGGCCAGATGGTTGCAGGCATCATGGCGAAGCAGGAGGACATGGGGGCCATGCCGGACCTCTGGTCCACGTACCTGCGCACGGATGACATCAAAGCAACCACCGAGGCAGCTGCCGCCAATGGAGGGCAGGTCTATTTGGAGCCCATGGAGGTTCCGGAGCAGGGCAGCATGGCCATGTACGGGGATTCGTCCGGCGCCTCCATTGGAGCCTGGCAGTTTGGTGAGATGAAGGGCTACGAAGTCGCGGCCGAACCCGGCGCTCCTGCGTGGCATGAACTGCTTTCCAAGGACTATGAAGCAGCCATCACGTTCTACCAGAAGGTCTTCGGCTGGGACACGGACGTCATGAGCGACACTCCGGAATTCCGCTACACCACTCTGGGCGCAGGCGATGACGCCAAAGCCGGCATCATGGATGCCTCCGGGTTCCTGCCCGAGCAGGTGCCCTCCATGTGGAGCGTGTACTTCGCGGTAGAGGACACGGACGCGACTGTGGAGCAAGCCACGGCTCTTGGTGCCACTGTCATGCAGCCCGCTGAGGATACGCCGTTCGGCCGCCTGGCCACGTTGTCGGACCCTACGGGCGCCGTTTTCAAGGTGATCCAGGACTTGGGCCAGACGGCCTAGACTTTCAAGAATCCGGGTCCAGCCGGTTGCCTCCTACCCAGGGGCGGCCGGCTGGGTTCGCTCACTGCCTGCCTTGGGGGATCGGCCGGCGTGGGTGCCCTGTCTGGTCCCTCGTCGTTTGACCGCAGGTCCAGGCACGCGCCTGACTAACTGTGGTCCTTCTGGGAATGAGGACCAGAATGCTCCACCCTTCAAAAGCCCTCCGAGCAGCAGCTCTGCTGGGCATGGCATCCCTTGCCCTGGCTGGTTGTTCGTTCATCAGCAGCGGAGACGCCAAGCGGGACGAATCCGGCAAGCCCACCGAAACGTCCGTTGCGGATGCCTTCAAGATCAAGGTGGGCGACTGCATCGCCGAGCCGTCCGGCACTGAGGTGAAGGATGTCTCCATCATCCCGTGCGATCAAAGCCACGACCTCGAGGCCTACGCTGCCAAGAACATCGTGGCCGATGCCTACCCGGGCCAATCCGCGGTAGAGGCCCAGTCGGAGGAATTCTGCTCCACCGAGTTCGGCACGTTCGTGGGCGTGCCGTATGACGAGTCCACCTTGGAACTGACGTACTTCTACCCCACCACAGAGACCTGGAAGGCCTCCGACCGGGAGATCGTGTGCCTAATCGGCGGAGCTTCCGGTACCGCCACAACGGGAACGCTGAAGGCCGCAGCCAAGTAATTGCCGCTGACGGACCGGGGCAACCCTCCGGCCATCGGCAAGCCATCCCCCATTCATCCGTTCGTGTTCAGCTATGCCCGAGGCAGCTTTACCCGGGAGTAACTTCCGGTACATCGCCCACTTCACAAGACAGCGGGCGTCGTCCATAGAGCCCCACCGGGCTCCCTGATGAAAGTTAGAGCGGATGAAACATAAGCACTGGAAATTAGTTGCGGGAACATTCCTGTCGGCGGGGTTGCTTGCAGCCCCGCTGACAGCTGTTCCGGCCATGGCGGCGGACCAGCCCGCCACAACTGCAGGCACCTCGCCGGTGGTGATCAACGAGGCCTACCTCAGCGGCGGCAGCAGCGGCTCCGCCTTCAAGAACAAGTTCGTGGAGCTATACAACTCCTCGGATGCAGCGGTCAGCCTCGCCGGGTGGTCGCTCCAATACAGGTCGGGCACCGGGACCGGAGCGCCCAACGGCATCACGTCGTTGACCGGTTCCATTCCGGCCAAGGGCTACTTCCTGATTCAAGGGGCCAGCAACAGCGGCACGTCCGCTGCTCCCGATCTTCCGGCCGCCGACGTCCAGGCCACCGGGACATTGAACCCGAGCGGCACCTCCGGGACCCTGGTTCTGGCCAGGCAGAGCACTGCGGTGTCTCCGCTGGCCGTCGGATCTGTGACCGGCAACCCGGCCATCGCAGACCTCCTCGGGTACGGCACGTCCAATACGTTCGAAACCACGGCCGCAACTGCGCCATCCAGCAACACCGACGTCAAAAGCCTGAACCGCAGCAACGGAGCGGACACAGACTCCAACGGCGCGGACTTCAAGCTCAGCGCCAGCATCACCCCGACGGCTGCGGGAGGCGGAACGACGCCCCCTGATCCGGAACCCGGCACCAGGACAATCGCCGAAATCCAGGGCACCGGTACCGCCAGTCCGCTTGTCGGCGGCACGGTGACGACGCGCGGCAAGGTCACCGCCGTGTACGCCACAGGCGGGTTCAACGGCTACTACGTCCAGACCCCCGGAACCGGCGGCGAGCGCGGCGGGGCGGCCAGGACGGCGTCGGACGCTTTGTTCGTCTATTCACCGACGACGGCGGGAACGGTCCAGTCGGGCGACTACGTGGAGCTCACCGGTGTGGTCAGCGAGTTTGCCAACCAGACCCAGCTCACCGTTGAAGCTGCAGGGTTGAAGAAGCTCACCGAGGCAGCCCCCGAGGTCAAGTCCACGCCGTTCACGTTGCCGGCCAACGAGGCCGCCCGCGAAAGCTTAGAGGGCATGCTTGTTGCCCCTCAGGGTGACTTCACTGTCACGGACAATTACTCCCTGAACCAGTACGGCGAGATCGGCCTCGCGGCCGGTACGTCTCCCCTGGTACAGCCGACGGCGGTAGCCACCTACGGCTCGCCGGAGTACGCCGCGGTGGTTGCCGACAACGCGCTGCGCGGCATCAAGCTCGACGACGGCGCGTCCACCAATTTCCTCAAGGACGCCACCACCAAGGCCCAGCAACTGCCGTACCTGACCACGTCCGATCCTGTCCGAGTCGGCTCGCCCGCGAAGTTCCGGAAAGACGTCATCCTGGGCTATGGCAACAACTCCTGGAAGTTCCAGCCCCTGACGGCGCTGAGCCCTGCTAATGCTGAAAGTGTCCAACCGGCAAGCTTCGCGGCGTCCAGGCCCGAGGGTCCTGCCGACGTGGGTGGAAGCCTCAAGCTGGCTTCCTTCAACGTGCTGAATTACTTTCCCACTACCGGTGACCAGCTGGCCGGCTGTGTCTTCTACACCGACCGCGATGGAAACCCGATCACGGTCAAGGAAGGCTGCAACGCCCGCGGTGCTGCCAACGCAGAGAACTTCGAGCGCCAGCAGAGCAAGATCGTCGCCGCCATCAGCAAGTCCGGGGCCGACGTCGTATCCCTTGAAGAGATCGAGAACTCGGCACAGTTCGGCAAGAACCGCGACGACGCACTGTCCAAGCTGGTGGAAGCCCTCAACGTCAAGACCCCAGGCGTGTGGGATTACGTGCGCACCCCCGCCAACGCTCCCCCGCTGAGCGATGAAGACATGATCCGCACTGCGTTCATCTTCAAGTTGGCCGTTGCCGAGCCCGTGGGCGAGTCCATCATCCACAATGACACCGTGGCTTTCGCGAGTGCCCGCAAGCCCCTCGCACAGGTCTTCAAGCCGGCGGGCGGGGATGACGACAAGAAGTTCATCGCGATTGTGAACCACTTCAAGTCCAAGGGCTCCGCAGCCACACCGGACGATACCGACAAGGGCCAGGGCGCGTCGAACGTTGCCCGCACCAAGCAAGCCGAATCACTGCTCGCCTTCTCCAAGGACCTTCAGGCGTCCAAGGGCACGGACAAGGTCTTCCTGATCGGTGACTTCAACGCCTACTCCAAGGAAGATCCCATCAACGTCCTCACCGGCGCCGGCTACACGGACCTTGAAGTTGGTACAGGAAAGCACTCGTACCTCTTTGGTGGCATGGTGGGTTCCCTGGACCACATCCTGGCGTCCCCGGCAGCCCACAAGGTGGTGACGGGAACCGACATTTGGAACATCAACTCCGTAGAGTCCGTTGCGCTGGAGTACAGCAGGTATAACAACAATGTGACCAACTACTATGCCGAGGACGAGTTCCGGGCCAGCGACCACGACCCCGTAGTGGTGGGCCTCAACCTGACACCCGACGCGCCAGCCACCGTTGACCTGCAGTTCCTGGGCATCAACGATTTCCACGGCCGGATCGACTCGAACACGGTGCTCTTCGCGGGCACTGTAGAGAAGCTGCGCGCGGCTGCCGCTCCCGGAGCTACCGCTTTCATCTCCGCGGGCGACAACATCGGCGCTTCCCTCTTCGCTTCCTCGGTGGCAAAGGACCAGCCCACCATTGACGTCCTGAACGCGCTGGAGCTGCAGGCTTCCGCTGTGGGCAACCACGAGTTCGACGGCGGCTGGCAGGACCTGCGCGAGCGCGTCATTGCCGGAGGTGCCAACGCCAAATTCGCCTACTTGGGTGCGAACGTCTACCAGAACGGCACCACCACGCCGGTCCTGCCGGAGTACAAGGTCCTGGACATGAACGGCATGCGGGTAGCGGTCATTGGCACCGTGACGCAGGAAGTACCGTCGCTGGTCACCCCGGCCGGAATCACGGACCTTGAGTTCGGTGATCCGGTGGAAGCCATCAACCGGGTCGCTGCCAAGATCAAGGCAGAGAACCTGGCAGACCTGATCATCGTGGAGAACCACGACGGCGCTGCTTCCGGCACGCCTGAAGGCGCCACCTTGGAGCAGGAAGTCGCGGCCGGCGGACCGTTCGCCAAGCTCGTCAAGGAAACAACTCCCGACGTCGCTGCCATTTTCACCGGCCACACCCACAAGGAATACGCCTGGGACGCTCCGATCCTGGACGCCAACGGCCAGCCCACCGGCAAGACGCGTCCCATTGTGCAGACCGGCAACTACGGCGAAAACGTGGGCACCGTGACCCTCACGGTGGATACCGCTACCAAGTCGGTGACGGCGTACAAGGCCGCGATCGTGGACCGGACCACCGAGACCGCTGAAAGCCTCGTTGCTGCCTACCCGCGGGTGGCGGCAGTGAAGGCGATCGTGGACAAGGCTCTTGCGGATGCAGCAGTGATCGGCAACCAGCCGGTGGGCGCAGTGACCGCTGATATCACCACGGCCTTCACCCCCGACCCCGTGGGCGGCGCCCCCAAGCGTGACGACCGCGCGAACGAATCCACGTTGGGCAACCTCGTGGCGGACTCTCTGGTGGACACGCTCAAGGCGCCCGAACTCGGGGCGGCCGAGATCGGCGTCGTGAACCCGGGCGGCCTGCGTAACGAGCTCTACTACGCACCGGACGGGACCATCACGTTTGCCGAGGCCAACGCGGTCCTGCCGTTCGTGAACAACCTCTGGACCACATCCCTCACAGGTGGGCAGTTCAAGACGCTTCTTGAGCAGCAGTGGCAGACCAACCCGGACGGAACGGTTCCCAGCCGCCCGTACCAGCAGCTGGGCTTGTCCAAGAACGTCAACTACACCTACGACGCCGCCCGCCCCGCAGGCGACCGCATCACCGGTATTTGGGTGAACGGCGCCGTCATTGAACCCGCCAAGCAGTACAAGATAGGTACCTTCAGCTTCCTTGCCACCGGTGGCGACAACTTCCGGGTCTTCAAGGAAGGCAGCAACACGAAGGACACGGGCTTGGTTGATCGGGACGCCTGGATCAAGTACTTGCAGGCACACAAGCCTGTGGCTCCGGACTTCGCGCGCCGCTCCGTTGCCGTAGCAAACTCCACGGCGGCTGAGGTCAAGGCAGGAGAGTCCATCACGCTGGCCGTCTCCAAGCTCAACCTGACGTCGATCGGCAGCCCGGCCAACGCCACGCTGAATGCCGTGTTCGTGGATGCGAAGGGTGCCGCTGTGGCACTCGGTTCCGTTCCGGTCGCGGCCGGTACAGCCACGGTGAACCTCAAGGTTCCCGCCGCGGCAGCTGCTGGCACCGGAACTCTGGTGCTGACCGCCGTCGAATCCGGGACGGTGGTGAAAGCCCTCGTGAAGGTGGCCGCCAGCGGCCCGAACCCGCCGCAGTGCACCCCGCCGGTCAAGCCGTCCAAGTGGTACGACATCGTGGGCTGGCTCCGGTACGCGTTCGCGTGGTTGGAGTACCAGAAGTGCCTGAGGGGCTAACACCCGCTTAGAGACAAACGGGCAGGGCCCCTCACGATCTTCTTCGTGAGGGGCCCTGCTTTTTGGCGGTTATTTGTTGGCCGGCTCCGGTTCCTGGACCCGCTCAGCGTCTCGCTGCAGCTCCGCCTGGAACGCCGCGTAGCGTGCCAGGTGCGCAGGGCGGCGACGCAGGATGAACCAGGCAACGCCAAGGACCAGGAACCACGCGGGCGTGGCCAGCAACGCTGCCAGAGTGTCGGGCTGGGTGGTCAGGGTCCACAGCACGAACGCGAAGAACGCGAATACTATCCACACCATGGCCACGCCACCGGGCATCTTGAATGCCGAAGCCTCATGCAGGTGCGGGCGACGCTTCCGGAAAGCAAGGTAGCTGGCCAAGATGATGGACCACACGAAAACGAAGCAGACGGCGGACACCGTGGTCACCATGTCGAACGCCTTGCCGACATCTTGGCCGGCATACATGAGCACGACGCCGGACAGCAGCAGGACGCAGGAAAGGAACAGGGCGTTCCGGGGTACTTTGCGGCTGGAGAGTGTACCGAACACTTTGGGAGCGTCACCTTCCTGGGCGAGCCCAAAGACCATCCGGGACGTCGAGTAGATCCCTGAGTTGGCCGAGGACATGGCGGAGGTCAGCACTACCAAGTTGACGATGGTGGCTGCGGCGCCGAGGCCGGCCAGGGAGAACATGGCGATGAACGGGCTGTGTCCGGCGGCGAACTGCGTCCACGGGGTGACGGACATCAGGATAATGAGGGCGCCCACGTAGAACAGCAGGACGCGGATGGGGATGGAGTTGATGGCCTTGGGCAGGTTCTTCTCGGGATCCTTGGCCTCGGCAGCGGTGGTTCCCACGAGTTCGATGCCCACGAACGCAAAGACGGCGATCTGGAAGCCCGCTACGAAGCCCATGAACTCGTTCGGGAAGAAGCCGCCGTGGCTCCACAGGTTGGTGAAGCTGGCCGGTCCGGCGTCGGACTGGAAGCCGCTGAAGATCATGAACAAGCCAACGATGATGAGGGCCGCAATGGCAACGATCTTGATGAGGGCAAACCAGAACTCGGTCTCGCCAAAGGCCTTCACGGTGGCCAGGTTCAGGAGCAGGAGGATGCCGATGGTGATCAAGCCTGGCACCCACAATGGAAGCGACGGCCAGAGTTCCTGGGAGTACCCGGCGATCGCGATCACATCCGCGATGCCCGTGATGACCCAGCAGAACCAGTAGGTCCAGCCGGTGAAGAACCCCGCCCAAGGACCCAGCAGGTCGGCGGCGAAGTCGCTGAAGGACTTGTAGTTCAGGTTGCTCAAAAGCAGTTCGCCCATGGCGCGCATGACGAAGAACAGCATGAAGCCGATGATCATGTAGACGAAAATGACGGATGGGCCGGCGGCCGAGATGGTCTTGCCCGAGCCCATGAACAGGCCCGTTCCAATCGCTCCGCCGATGGCGATGAGCTGGATGTGGCGGTTGCTGAGCTGGCGCTCAAGATGGGGTGAATCGCTGGAAGGCGGGCGCTGAATCGTCAAAGGAACTCCATCGTTCAGGCGGCACGGGGTGCCACGTTGATTCGGGTTCCTCCCCGCTCTGTACGTGGACCTGAGAGTTTCCGCAGGCATGGGCCTGCTTGCACCTTCGGTGAGCCCGTATGCCGGACTGCTTTCCAGAGTTGCCTCGCCGCGGCGGTACATGGGCCTGAGAGATTCCTGGGGAGGGTTTGCTCCTACGGCGCCTGACGGGATGTACCGGCAGGACTCTCCCGCCGCGGATCAAAAGCGCGCACACCCAATTGGGTGATGCAGCTCACACAGTAACGAAGGCTGGAGGCAGCCGCAACCCCGCGTCGTTAGCGGCCCAGAATGCTACGGGCTATCTCGTCGGCATCGCGGAGGGTCCGCTGCCCGCTGGCATACGCCGGTCCGGTGAGCGGGCGCGCCTCTGCGGCGATGGCTGTCCCCCACTGGGACGCAGACAACTGGAGGCCCAGGACGTACAGGTCCTTAGTGACGGATCCGTTTGCTGCCAACGGCCGGTAAGGATGTGGTTCCACGTCCAGGCCGGTGGTCTGCATGGGCGTCCCCTCCACGCCCATCATGATCTTGGTGCGCACCAGACCGTCGGCCATGAGCTGTTCCAGCAGCGGCGACACGTTGATGCCCACCCTGTTCGCGGGCGACATCGCCTCAATCAGTGTCCGCGCCTCCACCGGTACATCGTGTACCCACGGAGAAGCCGCGCGGAACACCTTTGCGCCATGGTCCACGCTGAACTTGGGGTCCGGTCCAATAAAACTTACGACGCCGGCACGCGCCAAGGCGGCCAACTGCTCGGAGCGGAGCGCTGGCGCCCCACTGGCCAGCCCTTCCACGAACGACTCGAACCATCCGCGCAGTCCCGCCAGCCATGATTCGTCCGTGATTCCGCCGTCAGCCACCACGGACTTGAGGATCGCCCGGCCGGTGTGGAGGGCGCCGATCGCCATCTTCACAGGGTCCGACTCGCCCAGGGCAGATCTCCGGGCGTCATCATCGAGGTAGGCCGTGATCGCAGTGTCCAGATCCCGCCGTGACACGAAAGATCTCCCGGCCAGCGGCGCCGCGAGTCCACGAAGGTTCAGTCGGCGCGAGGCAACCACGTGCTTTTCCACAAGGTCGGCCACATCGCTTTCCCAGTTCGCCGTGGTGTGTGCATGCGGCTGCAGGGCATCTTCCAGGTCTGCCAGGAATTGCTGAGGGTCCTTGATAGCCGCGGGTTGAAAGGACCCAAGCGTTGAGTAGTAGGCCCACAGCGCATCACGGTGCAGCAGCGGCCAGAGGTCGTGATCGAAGCCGGGCTGGATTCCGGCCGCGCGGAACCGGTCCACGGCGTCTTCGGTCAGGTACCGCATGGTGATGCTGCGCGGGTAGTACCCGCTGAGCCCGGCCTTGGCACGGTACGGCGTGCCCCTGCGGGAAGCGGCGATGACCTTCGGTTCCCGGCCCGAGGCCCGGTACTCAAGCACACCGGCTCCTGGCGAACCGGCCTCGACAAACTTGCCGCCACGGCCCTCCGTCAGTTGACCCATGACGTCAAAGAAGTTCAAACCCATGCCCCGGACCAACACCGGCTCGTTGTCCGGTACCGCCATCCAATCGACATCCGCCGGTGGGGCCGGCGGGAAGTACAGCAAGCCCAGCTCATCGGCGGCCCGTTTGAACGAGCGTTGCTCCGGGTTCAGCCGGGCCTCGATGTGGCCCAGCGCGAGGACCACGGAACCTACGGTGAGGGTGGCACCGTTGCCGAGTTCGACGTCGAACCCGTCTTCCTTTTCACGTTTCACGGGATGCGCAGCAACGGCGAGCGTCTCATGGAAGGTGACCTCGACGCCGTCGGGCAAACGTTCCAGCAGCCCTTCCAAGGTCTGGCGAAGGTACCGCCCGTACAGTGCACGGCTGGGAAAATTGTCTGATTCGAGGGTGGCCAGCTCCGCCTTTTCGGCATCGTTGATTCCCGCGCCATCACGACGCCGGGCCTCGCGCCACTGGTCGAACGAACCGCCCGCGAGCGGCGGCGCAAGCTTCGGGTCCTCGGGGATGAGCGTCGGATAGAACGATTGGGTGTTCATCAGGAACAACCGTGACTGCTCCGGCTGCCACACATGGCCTGAACCGGCCGGGTAGGGGTCCACCACGTCAATGTGCAGCGTGGTGCCTTCAACGCGCTCCGCAGCCCAATTCGCGAGCAACCGCTCGAGGACGCTGGTACCCCGGGGACCGGCCCCGATCAGGGCAACACGGTTGGTTTGCGATTTAGCCACGCTCAAGCCTAACTTCTGCGTGACTTGCTTCCCGTTGAACAGTGTTGCTTGGATGGTGCGATGACCACCACAGAAGCTGATCAGACGCCACTGCCCGAGAATGACAATGCTCCTGGGAGCAAGTCCGGGCCCCGCCATGCCGCGGAAACTGCGCCTGAGCCCACAGATGAGAACGTGTGGCTGGAAGACATCCACGGCGAAGAACAGCTGGCTTGGGTCCGGGAACAAAACGCCCGCACCGAGGAATTGCTGGAGGACGCCGAGTATTTGGCCGTAGAGGCCGGGATCCTCGAGGTGCTGGACTCCACGGACCGCATCGCCATGGTCAACAAGCGCGGCGATTTCTACTACAACTTCTGGAAGGACCAGGAACACCCCAAGGGTCTCTGGCGGCGCACCACCTGGGAAAGCTACCTCACCGAGGCTCCCGAGTGGGACGTGTTGCTGGATATCGATGCCTTGGCCGCTGCCGAGGGCGTCGAGTGGGTGTTCCACGGGGCCGGTTTCCTCCGGCCCTCGGACGGCAGCGAGTACCGCCTGGCCATGGTTTCGCTCTCCCCCGACGGAGGCGACGCTGACCGCCACCGCGAGTTCGACGTCGAAACCCGCACCTTCGTGGAGGGCGGCTTCGACCTCCCGACAGCCAAGGGCAACGTCAGCTGGCTGGATGCCGACACCCTGCTGGTGTCCAGCACCGCCGAGGGACTGCCGGCCACTACGTCCTCCTACGCACGGACCGGCGTGAAGCTTCGCCGGGGCCAATCCCTCGCCGACGCTGAACGACTCTTCGAAATCCCCGAGGACCACATGCTGGCCATGGTGGCGCACGACTCCACACCCGGTTTTGAGCGCACCTTCGCGGTTGACTACATCGACTTCTACAACAGGAGCACGTGGTTGCTGCGGGACGACTCGTGGGTGGCCATCGATGTCCCCACGGAGGTGAACATCAGCGCACACCGCGACTGGCTGCTTTTCCGTCCGCAGAAAGACTGGGAAGTTGCCGGTGATTTGTACCCGGCAGGAACCCTGCTCGCCGCGGACTTCGAGGGCTACTTGGCCGGTTCGAGGGAATTCGTGGTGTTGTTCGAACCGGATTCCCACACTTCCCTGCAGTCCTGGAGCTGGACCAGGGACTACCTGCTGTTGAACCTGCTGCGCGACGTCTCATCCGAGATCCGGGTGCTGGACCCTGTCCGCCCCGATTCGGCCGGGGCGTGGGCTTCTACCGTCCTGGATGCCTGCCCTCCGCTGCACGACGTCAACGCCTACGCCGTGGATGACGAGGACTTGGGCGCTGCGGGTAACGACTTCTGGCTGGTGGCCACCGGTTTCACCACCCCCACGACGTTGACGCGAGGGACGCTCGGTGCCGTGTCGGAAGGGGCGGTACGGGCGGCGGAGTCCGGCGGCGTGGCGAGCCAGCACGCCGAAGTGAAGCGGTCGCCGTCGTTCTTCACCGAAGCCGACTACGAAGTCCAGCAGCACTTCGCTGTCTCCGAGGACGGGACCAAAGTCCCCTACTTCCAGGTGGCTTCAAAAGACCTGGTGCTCGACGGCCAAAACCCCACCCAGCTCTCCGGCTATGGCGGGTTCGAGATTTCCCGCACCCCCGCGTACAGCGGCAGCATCGGACGGGCCTGGCTGGAGCGGCGCACACAGGGCGTCTCCCTGGCCGACGGGCCTGGCTCCCACTCGCGTGGTGGCGTGTACGTTGTAGCCAACATTCGCGGCGGCGGCGAATACGGTCCCTCCTGGCACCGGGCTGCGTTGCAGGAAAACAGGCACCGCGCCTACGAGGACTTTGCCGCCGTGGCCCGGGACTTGATCTCCCGCGGTGTCACCAGCCGGCAGCGCCTGGGCTGCGTCGGCGGATCCAATGGCGGGCTGCTGGTAGGGAACATGCTGACCCAGTACCCGGAACTGTTCGGAGCAGTCTCCTGTGGAGTGCCCCTGCTGGACATGCGCCGCTACACCAAGCTCTCGGCCGGTTACTCGTGGATCGCCGAGTACGGCGACCCCGACGTCCCGGAACAATGGGAGTTCATCCGCACGTTCTCGCCTTACCACCTGCTTCACGACGGCGTGGAATACCCCGAAACCTTCATTTGGACGGCAACGTCCGATGACCGGGTGGGTCCCGTGCAGGCCAGAAAGATGGCAGCTCGTATGCAGGCCATGGGCATCCCGAACGTTTGGTTCCACGAAGCCCTGGAGGGCGGACATGCCGGGGCCTCGGACAACCGGCAGGCGGCTGCCCTCCAGGCCCGGAGCAACCATTTCCTGTGGCGTTCGCTGGCTGGAAGCAACTGACGAGTTCTTCCGGCTCCGATTCGATGGTTCCCTGCGCAGACAGCCGTGCGGACGGCCCATCCCGCAGCGAACCATCGAATTGGGCGGCTGCTCGGCCGCGTTTTGCGCTAGACGGCACGTTCTGCGTATCCTTGGTGGGCTAGCAATAGCAAATGGAGACGTGCCAGAGCGGCCGAATGGGCTTCACTGCTAATGAAGTGTGGGGCACAACTCCACCGGGGGTTCAAATCCCCCCGTCTCCGCGGATTGGTCCCGGTTTTCGAACCGGGACCTTTTGCGTTTAACGCACCCTTTCTTGTTGAGCCGCTGGTCAGCTGCGCCTTGCCCCGCCGCTGACTTCAGCGCCGGCGTGGCGGTGGAGGGTCAGGCTGTCCACGGTGCTGATGAGCATCAACACAGCCATGGCAAGGAAGGCGCCCTTGTAGGCAGCCACCTGGTCAGCCCCGAAGACGTGGGCCGCCTCAAACAGCCGCAGGAACAGGGCTCCGACGGCGATCCCGGCTGCCGCTGCCAACTGAACGAGCGTTGCCGAGATGGCATTGGCGGAGGGCAGCTGTCCGGGGACGATGTCCGCGTACTGCACCGAGGCGTACGCGGAGAAGCCAATGGAGCGGAACGCCCCGCTGAAGAGAAGCAGAGCGAAGATCAGCGCTTCGGGCGTCCGGGCATCCAGGAAAGCGCACAGAGCGAACGTCACAGCTGAAGCGAACGAGGCGAAGACCAGCACCGGTTTGAAGCCAAAACGCCGGATGAGCGGCGTGGTGGCGGGCTTGATGCCGATGTTGCCCACGAAGACCGCGGCCACCATGACACCGGCCTTGAGCGGGTCCCAGCCAAATCCGTCCTGGAACATCAAAGGCAGCAGGAACGGGACGGAACTAATGGTGAGGCGGTAAATGAAACCACCTGTTGACGTAGCCCTGAATGTCCGCGTCCCGAAAACACTGAGATTGAACAGGGGAACTTTGGCCTTGGCCATCCACCAGACGGCACCGGCGAGCGACAACACGCCGGCGCTCACCACGAGGGCTGCGAGGACATTGGAGGCGTGACCGCCCAGGGTTTCCAGCCCCACCACCAGGGCACCCACGCCAAGGGTTGTCAGCAGCAGGCCAAACCAGTCAAGCCGGCGCTTCCCACCTACGTGCGTCCGAGGCACCAACCTGAGTGCCGCAATGAAGGCAGCAATGCCGAGCGGGACGTTGATGATGAAGATCCAGTGCCACGACAGGAATGTCGTGAGGGCGCCACCCACCATTGGCGCCAGGACGGGCGCAAGGAGACCAGGCCACACCAGATACGCGGTGGCTCGAAGCAGCTCCGACTTGGGCGTGCCCCGCAGCACCACCAACGTGCCCACCGGAACCATCATGGCCCCACCCATTCCCTGCGCCACCCTGCTCAGGGTGAGCATGGTCAGGTCCGTGCTCACCGCACACAGCAGGGACGCAATGGTGAACACCGCGATGGCAAGGCAGAAGATCCTGCGAGCGCCGAACCGCTCAGCGAGCCAGCTGCTCAAGGGGATGCCCATCGCGACAGTCACCAGGTAGGCAGTCATGGTGATGTTGATGTCGGCCGGTGCCACGCGGAAATCGGACGCAATGCTGGGAATGGCCGTGGTCAGGACGGTCCCGTCCAGGAATTCCATGAAGAACGTGGACGCCACCAACAAAGCCAGTCGCGGCCGCCAGGTAGTTTCGGTGTCCGCTGCTACGTCGGTGTTGCTTGGGTTTGTGCTCATGACTCCGGTCCACGGTCAGGCTGGATGGCCCGCGACAGGCAGCAGGCGTGTTTTCTCGATCCTATAGACGTGGGATGGGAGCGATCACAACATGACGCCGTTCTACCCGGCCTGAGCCAGGGCGAGCGGCAGCACCGCACCCATTCCGGCGTGCCTCAAGGCCCGGGCCGAAACGGTCATGGTCCATCGGCTGTCCACGAGGTCGTCGACCAGGAGGACGGACTGGCCATTGATACCCGTCAGCGCCTGCGCCAATTCCGGGCCGACAACAAGCCGGTCCCACACTCCTGCAAGCCTGTAGGCACTGTTGCCTCCACGGGAGCCAGTGGGGCCGCCGTGTTGGGGTTGCAGCTGTCCCAGGTAAGGCATCCGTCCAATGCCGGCTATTCCCTGCGCCAGCGATTCCACCAGTTGGGGCTTGCTCCTCGAAGGGATGCTGACAACAGCGGCCGGACGGCCAGCTCCGCTCCACGCTGTTCCGCCGTCCGCGCCCGACCACTGGCGCAGCACCTGAACACAGGCCTGCAGCATGGCCGGATCAACGGCGCGGTCCGGCGCACCGGCAGCGAACAACTCACGCAGCGCACCGCCCCAGCCCAGGTCCGTGAGCCTGGCCAGGACCCGACCCTCGGAGACACTTTCGTCCGGTTTGATCTTTCCTTTGACCGCAACCCCGAGCCGGTCCATGCCACTGGGCCACTGCAGTCGCGGCTCCACAGCAATCCCGGCACGGCGAAGGGTCTGTCCAGCAGCGTCCGCGGCCGAGGCTGCCACATCCACAGGGAACCATCGCCCAGCGCAGTTGTCGCACCGTCCGCAGGCGGCTGCGGTCTCGTCGTCCAGTACTGAGGTGATGTACTCCATCCGGCATCCAGCTGTGTCCTGGTAGATCACCATGGAGTCCTGTTCGTCCACACGTGCCTCAGCTATACGTGCGTAGCGTTCGGCATCGTAGGACCACGGACGCCTGGTGGATCGCCATCCGCCTCCTACCCGTTCCACTGCCCCGTCCACTGCCAGGACCTTGAGGAGCAGTTCCAGGGGCGTACGACGAAGGTCTACCCGTGCTTCAAGCGCGACTGTCGACATGGCTGAGCCGGCATCGCCGAGCGCAGTCAGGACAGCATCGGCCTTTTCTGCGGAGGGCATGGATGCTGTGGCGAAGTACTGCCAGATTTCACGGTCCTCGGACCCCGGAAGCAGCAGGACGTCTGCATTGGCTGCTCCACGGCCCGCACGTCCCACCTGCTGGTAATAGGCAACGGGCGAGGACGGTGCGCCGAGGTGGATGACAAAGCCGAGGTCCGGCTTGTCGAAACCCATGCCCAGCGCAGAGGTAGCCACCAGCGCCTTCACTTGGTTGTCCTTCAGGAGTTGCTCGGCCCTTTCCCGGTCCGCGGGGTCTGTCCGTCCGGTGTAGGACAGCACGTGGTGCCCGGCTTCGGCCAGCAGCCGTGCGGTGTCCTCGGCGGCAGAAACGGTGAGCGTGTAAATGATGCCGCTGCCGGGCATATCGGCGAGGTGCGTCAGCAGCCACCCCAGCCTGTCCCGGGAATCGGGCAAGTTGAGGACACCGAGCCGCAGCGATTCTCGGCCCAGGCCGCCGCGGATGGTCAGAACTCCGGCCCCGAGCTGTTCTTCGATATCGTGGACCACCCTGGAGTTGGCGGTGGCGGTGGTTGCCAGGACCGGCACGGAATCCGGGAGCTGGGCGATGAGGTCCGCTATGCGCCGGTAATCGGGCCGGAAATCGTGTCCCCAGTCGGAAATACAGTGCGCCTCATCAATCACCAGGAGCCCGGTACGCCGGATGAGCTCGGGGAGCTGGTTTTCCCGGAACGAGGGGTTGGTGAGCCGCTCCGGAGAGACCAGGAGGACGTCCACCTCGTCCGCGGCCAGCTGGGCCAGGACGGTATCCCATTCGAGGGCATTCGCGGAATTGATGGCAACAGCGCGGACTCCCGCGCGGGCGGCTGCAGCCACTTGATCCCGCATGAGCGCGAGCAGCGGCGAAACGATGAGTGTCGGCCCGGCACCCCTCCGGCGCAACAGCAAGGACGAGACGAAGTACACGGCCGACTTTCCCCAACCCGTGCGCTGAACCACCAAAGCACGGCGACCCGCATCCACCAACGCTTCAATGGCCTCGTACTGGCCGTCGTGGAACTCTGCTTCAGGGTGACCCACCAACTCGCGAAGGCAAGCCAGTGCCTGTTCTTGGGTGGTTGATTGCACGGAAACGGCAGCGTTTGGAGTGTTGTTGGCCATCACCCCAGTATTCCAGCCGACCCTGACAGCTAGAACCTGACGAGTTGGCTATGTGGACAACCACAATCCACATAGCCGGGTCCTAGTTCATGCCCAATTGCGTAGCCACAGTAGGATTGAGCCCGTGACTAGCGAGCAGAACAAGACATTCGACCTCTCGGCATCCTTCAAGGCGTACGACGTCAGGGGCATCGTGGGGGATTCCATCACGGCCGAAATCGTCGAGGCCGTGGGCGCTGCGTTCATCGACGTCCTGGGCCTTGAGGGCGAAACCGTCCTGGTTGGTGGCGATATGCGCCCCTCATCCCCCGAATTCAGCCAGGCCTTCGCCAACGGCGCAGCGACGCGCGGCGCGAACGTCCAATTGCTGGATCTGATCTCCACCGATGAGCTCTACTACGCCTGCGGTGCCCTGAACGCTGCAGGCGCTACCTTTACCGCCAGCCACAACCCAGCCGAGTACAACGGCATCAAGATGGCCAAGGCCGGCGCCCAGCCCATCTCTTCCGAGAGCGGCCTGAAGGAAATCCAGGCCCTTGCCGAGCAGTACCTGAATTCCGGCACCATTCCTGCCGCCGCAGCCAAGGGCGAGATCGGCGTACGGGACGTATTGAAGGACTACTCCGAGTACCTGCGCCAGCTGGTGGACCTCTCCGGCACCCGCCCCCTGAAGATCGTGGTCGACGCCGGCAACGGCATGGCCGGACTGACCACCCCCGCGGTCCTGGGAGACAAGCTGCTCCCGGCCCTGCCATTCGACATCATCCCGCTCTACTTTGAACTGGACGGTTCGTTCCCGAACCACCCGGCCAACCCGCTGGAGCCGGAAAACCTTCGCGACCTCCAGGCTGCCGTCATCAAGCACGGCGCTGATATTGGCCTGGCATTCGACGGCGATGCTGACCGTTGCTTTGTGATCGACGAAAAGGGCCAGCCCGTATCCCCGTCCGCGATCACCGGCATGGTGGCCCGCCGCGAGATCGCCCGCGCCCAGGCGGCAGGGGAGGAACACCCGGTGATCATCCACAACCTCCTCACCTCCAAGGCCGTACCCGAGCTCGTTGCCAAGGACGGCGGACGAGCAGTTCGGACTCGAGTGGGCCACTCCTTCATCAAAGCCGTCATGGCCGAGGAAGGCGCAGTGTTCGGAGGAGAGCACTCCGCACACTTCTACTTCCGCGATTTCTGGAACGCGGACACAGGGATGCTCGCCGCCATGCACGTCCTCGCGGCCTTGGGCGAACAGGACGGTCCGCTCTCCGAACTCGGCCGCCAGTACGAGCCCTATGTCTCTTCCGGCGAAATCAACTCCGAGATCGAGGACAAGGCAGGCGCTGTGGAACGCGTGCGCGTGGACTTCGAAAACGAAGACATCGACATCGACCACATGGACGGCAGTACTTTCACCGCCAAGGACGGCAGCTGGTGGTTCAACCTCCGCCCGTCAAACACCGAACCCTTCCTGCGCCTGAACGCCGAAGCCAAGGACCTCCCCACCATGGAGAAGATCCGGGACCGCGTCCTTGCACAAGTCCGGGCCTAGGCCCCCCAGCATGAGCGAGCAGCAGCCCACCAGCGACGCCGCTTCCGGCGAACCCGAAACAACTGAAGACCGCGAACTCCGCGAAACCCTGGGCACGGGACTTGGGACCGCCCAGGAACACTTGGAGCAGAGGGGCGGATTCTTCCCGTTCGGCATCACGCTCCTCAACGACGGTGAGCTCCGGATCGTCTTCGTCACCCCCGGAGAGCCGGACGAAGACGGCCATGTGGATGCAGGGCAGATGCTGGCCGACCTCCATGAGCTGCTTCGACAAGGACGCGACGGCTATCGCGCCGCTGCCATTGTGAGTGACGTCAGCCTGCCTGAACATGGCTCGGACGGCATCCACGGCACTGCCGAGCACCGCGATGGTGGAGTCCGCGCAGCGGTTATCCCCTACACTCCAACTCCGGAGGGCTTCACCTTCGGCGCCATGGAACCTGATACCCATGTACCGTCCATCTGGGTGGACTAGACCGACTACGTAAGCTGATCCCATGAAAATCAACGCGTTCGCAGATGTGAGCCTCCGCGCCATCATGGTGCTGGCGTCGGCTCCAGAAGGCACGCTGCTGACCACCCAAGCGGTGGCCGATGCTGTGGGAACACCGTACAACCACGTCAGCAAGGCCATGGTCCGCTTGCGCGCGCTGGGGTTGATTGACGTTGAACGTGGCCGTCTGGGTGGATCGCGCCTCAACGAATCCGGACGCAAAGCCACTGTTGGCCAGCTATTGCGCCACCTGGACAGCCGCCAGGACCCAGCCGAGTGCCAGTCCCCCAGCCGGGACTGCCCGCTCATCACCGAATGCGGACTGCGTCACGCGATGAACCGCGCCCGCGAGGCCTTCTACCGCGAGCTCGACGCCGTGGTCATTGCCTCGCTCCCCCATTCCCGGCAAATGACGCCGGTCTTCCAGACCATTGGACTGCGGCCGGAGTTCCGCACGCCCGCGCACCAGTCCTAGCGGCCGCCGCACAGTGTTTCCCGCGCACTTGCAGGCGCGCCCCAACCGAGGCCCTCTCCTCGATTTGCACAACTCTTCTACAGAGAGTAGAAATTGAGCTATAGATATATGCATTTCAAATGCGTATATCAATTCGGCCCCGTCACCACCCCGGCTCAAGACCCAGGAGAACCATGCTCTCGGAAAAATCCCGTCCCGTCATCGAATCCACCCTCCCACTGGTCGGCTCGCGGATCGGCGAGATCACTGTTGACTTCTACAACCGCCTCTTTGCCGCCCACCCTGAATTGCTGGATGGCCTCTTCAGCCGCGCAAACCAGCGTTCCGGCGATCAGCAACGTGCACTCGCCGGGAGCATCGCCGCCTTCGCCACGCATTTGGTGAACAATCCGGGCACGCTCCCCGAGAAGGTCCTGGCCCGGATCGCGCACAAACACGCATCCCTGGGAATCACGGAAGAACAATACGGGGTTGTCTATGAGCATCTCTTTGCAGCGATCGCCGCAGACCTGGCCGAGATCATCACACCTGAGATCGCCGAGGCCTGGACTGAGGTCTATTGGCTTATGGCGGACGCCCTCATCAAGCTTGAGAAGGATCTCTACGCCTCCGGTGCGAACGGCAAAATGTGGATGCCCTGGCGAGTAGTCGCCAAGGAACCGGCGGGCACGGACGCCCTGACATTTACCTTGGAACCTGCAGACGATACCCCGGTCACGGCAGCGAAACCCGGCCAATACATCAGCGTCAAAGTGCAGCTTCCGGACGGCCTGCGCCAGGTTCGCCAGTATTCACTGTCCGGTGACGCCGGGACCAGCCGGACTTTCACTACCAAGCTCAACGACGGCGGCGAGGTGTCCACCGCCCTGCATACCGGCGTCGAACCTGGCGATATCCTCGAGATTTCGAACCCCTACGGTGAGGTCACGCTCAAGGACGGCGATGGTCCCATAGTTCTCGCGTCAGCCGGAATTGGTTGCACCCCCACGGCCTCGATCCTCCGCTCGCTCGCTGAAACCGGCACCGACCGAAAGGTCCTGGTCCTTCATGCCGAGAAAGCCATGGATAACTGGGCATTGCGCGGACAGATGACTGCGGATGCGGCGAGGATCGACGCCGAACTGCAGCTCTGGCTTGAGACTCCCCACCAGGGCGCCAATTCAGGTTTCATGTCCCTGCGGGAAGTAGGCATGCCTGCGGATGCCTCGATCTACCTCTGCGGCCCGTTGCCGTTCATGAAGAAGATCCGGGAAGAAGCCATCCAGTCCGGCATTCCGGCCACGAAGATTCACTACGAGGTGTTCGGTCCGGATGTCTGGCTCGCCAACTGAGGACAGCAGAGAGCACGACGGCGGCCCGTCACCTTGAAGAGAAGGTGACGGGCCGCCGTCGTCTTAAGAACGCCGTTGTCCTTAAGAGGTCTAGCCCAGACGGGTCTTGAGGCCGTCCAGCTCGGACTGCAGCGCCGCCGGGAGCGATTCGCCGAAGTTGGCGAACCATTCCTCGATGGATGCCAGCTCGGTTGCCCACTCATCGGCGTCGACGCGAACCGCGGACTCCACCTCAGCCGGGGTCATGTCCAGGCCTTCGAGATCGATGGATTCGCCGGTCGGAACAAAACCGATCGGGGTTTCCACGGCGTCAGCCTTGCCTTCGAGACGCTCGATGGCCCACTTGAGCACACGGGCATTGTCGCCGAAGCCAGGCCAGGCGAAGCCGCCTTCAGCCGTGCGACGGAACCAGTTGACCAGGAAGATCTTGGGCAGACGCTCCGGGTTGGCGTTGGCGGACAGGTTGACCCAGTGGTTCAGGTAGTCGCCGGCGTCGTAGCCGATGAACGGCAACATGGCCATGGGGTCGCGGCGCACAACGCCAACGGCACCTGCGGCAGCAGCCGTGGTTTCCGAGGACAGCGTGGAACCCATGAAGATGCCGTTGGACCAGCTGCGGGCCTCGGTGACCAGCGGGATGGTGGTCTTGCGTCGGCCACCGAACAGGATCGCGGAGAGCTCCACACCTTCAGGGCTGAAGTATTCCTCGGCCAGCATGTCGATCTGGTCGATCGGCGTGCAGAAGCGGGAGTTCGGGTGCGCTGCCGGGGCGTCGGAGTCCGGAGTCCAGGACTCTCCGCGCCAGTTGGTCAGGTGTGCAGGAGTTTCCTCCGTCATGCCCTCCCACCAAACACCGCCGTCGTCGGTCAAAGCGACATTGGTGAAGATGCTGTTGCCCTTGGCGATGGCGCGCATGGCGTTCGGGTTGGTGCCCCAGCCGGTGCCGGGAGCGACGCCGAACAGACCGGCTTCGGGGTTGACGGCGCGGAGTTCGCCTTCCTTGCCGAAACGCATCCAAGTGATGTCGTCGCCGAGGGTCTCCACCTTCCATCCCTTGATGGTGGGGTCCAGCAGCGCGAGGTTGGTCTTGCCGCAAGCGGACGGGAAGGCAGCGGAGACGTAGTAGGTCTTCTGCTCGGGGGAGGTCAGCTTCAGGATGAGCATGTGCTCGGCAAGCCAGCCCTCGTCGCGTGCCATGACGGAGGCGATGCGCAGCGCGTAGCACTTCTTGCCCAGCAGGGCGTTGCCGCCGTAGCCGGAGCCGAAGGACCAGATGGAACGCTCTTCGGGGAAGTGAACGATCCACTTATCCGTGTTGCAGGGCCACGCGACGTCGGCCTGCCCGGCTTCAAGCGGTGCACCCAGTGAGTGGAGGGCCGGGACGAAGAAGGCATCGGTCTGCGTGATGCGGTCCAGGACGTCCGTACCGATGCGTGCCATGATGCGCATGGAGGCAACGACGTAGGCGGAGTCGGTGATCTCGACGCCAAACTTCGGGTCCTCGGCATCCAGGTGGCCCATGACGAACGGGATGACGTACATGGTGCGGCCACGCATGGAGCCGGCGAATAGTCCGCGCAGCTTCTGCTTCATCTCGGCCGGGGCCATCCAGTTGTTGGTGAAGCCTGCGTCGCGCTCTTTTTCGGAGCAGATGAAGGTCTGCTCTTCCACACGGGCAACGTCGGCCGGGTCGGAGAACGCCGCGAAGGAATTCGGGAACGTTTCCGGGTTCAGCCGCTTCAACGTGCCGGCCTCGACCAGTTCGTCGGTGAGCTTCTTGTTTTCTGCTTCACTGCCATCGACCCAGTGGATGCGGTCGGGCTGGGTCAGCTCGGCAACTTCCTCAACCCAGGCCAGCAGGCGTGCATGCGTAGTAGGTGCCTTCTCAAGCAGCGGCAGTCGCGCCAGATCGCCCATTGCGGTTCCCTTCCTCGGGTTCAGTGGTGTGTCCTAAACGATAGGGGCCGCGGACCAGACCAATCCGTTGTCAGACATCGGACATCCAGGAGGCTAAAAAGCAAAAACCGCGGAAACTCGCGGGAGAAGGTTCCAGGGATCCAAATTTAAGTGACTAAGGTCACGTAGACCGGTCTAGTTGCGCAGATTACAGCTTTTCGATTTGGAACTTCACATGAACTTCTGTAAAGTTTATTGAGGTTCGAGGGGGTCAGAGAAACAGACCGCCGAGAATCACACGAAATGCGCCCATAGCTCAGCTGGATAGAGCGTCTGTCTACGGAACAGAAGGTCAGGGGTTCGAATCCCTTTGGGCGCACAGATGAAGACCCGCACCGGTTCGCCGGTGCGGGTCTTTTGTTTTGCCCAAATGACCCAACTGACTGGCATTAGTGGTTGTTCTGAGCGCTCATAACAACCACTAATGCCAGTCAGTTGGGTGCGGCGCGGCAAAGGCTGCACAGCTGGGCCGTAGGCCCTCGGAATTTTGTGGACCGGGGCAGCGTGTCCCACGAAGTTGCTCAGCGTTCCCAGCCGTTCCACGGTCAGGCTGACCACGCCATCCCGCTGCAGCGGTGGTGGGGTCGTGGAGCCATTCCAACCCCAGAACTCGGCCAGGCAGCCTCCGCCGCTGGTCCCGGACCCGAGGATGTCGCCGCACCGAACCCAGGTTCCCCGGCTGGCGTAGGAGACAAGCTCGGCGAAATTCCATGCCATGTTGGCCAGAGAGTCAGTGGCGAGGAGTTGCCCGTTCACGGAGACGCTCATGGACAGGTCCAGGAAGCCGTCGGAGGTTCTCGATGTGGCAGTAGCCGATTTCCATGCCGGCTTTATGGCCTTCCCAGATCAGCGAGTTGCCTCCGGTTTCCACGTACTTCTTTGCCGTGTGGATGAAGGGAGCGTCCCAACTCCAGGCATCGGTGCCGGTGACGCGAACGCCGCGGCTGGTGAGGAACAGCGTGGCTTCGCGGCCCATTCCGCAGCCTTTGGAGAGGTAGTCTTCGTATCCGTATCGGACACCGGCAGCGGTGTCGACCACCATGATGTCCCCCTGGCTGAGCTCGTGGCCGAAGCGGTTGAGCTCGGCCTCAACATCGGCGGCCGTAGCCACATAACCGTCCTCAAAGCTACGGAAGTCCAGCTTCACTCCGCGTCCGTAACACCACTCCAGCGGAACTTCGTCGATGGTGATGGCGCGGGCTCCCCCATCCATGGTGGACGCGTAGTGGTACGGCGCATCCAGGTGGGTTCCGGTGTGGGGTGGTGGCGGTGACGCGTTCAATGGCCCAGCCTTCCTGCTCTGGAAGGTCCTCCTCCGTCATCCCGGGAAAGTAGGAAACCAGGTCCTTGGCCGTTTCCTGATGGGTGAAGTAGCCGATTTCCGGAGTGAGGCCCGGTGGATCCGAGGCGATGCCGGCTCTGAGGCTGACGGACAGGTCTACGAGTTCAGGCATGGCTGGCGGGTTCCTTTTGGAGGTAGGGATCGGTTGGAGAATTGTCGGTGAGTACACCGCGATGTGTTTGCGGAAGGAACAGCATCAAGGCTCCCCCAACCAGGAACACAGCACCGGAAAGGATGAGGCCGGACGAGAATCCCCAGGCGGCTGCGATGCCACCCATGGCCAAGGGGGCGAACGCCGCTACGCCACGGCCGATGTTGAAGCAGAATCCGGCGCCCGTGGCGTCAGGTCCTGGCAGTGGACACCTCCAGGTCATGCGCAAAGCCATGCCGGACAAGCCGCAAGGGTTCCACCAATGGGCCTACCTGTTCGGAGTCGGCGCCCTCACGGGCACAGCGCTCCCCCACCGCATCGCTTCCCTCTCGGAGCTGCCGAACATCAACCACTACAGGTACGACTACCTTCGCACCG
The DNA here is from genome assembly GCF_042786555.1 of Paenarthrobacter sp. NPDC056912. NCBI lineage: Bacteria > Bacillati > Actinomycetota > Actinomycetes > Micrococcales > Micrococcaceae > Paenarthrobacter > Paenarthrobacter sp. NPDC056912. Next base: position 344,472 of record NZ_JBHUCD010000001.1, on the reverse strand, counting down.
TCCTCATCGCCGGCTGGCACGGCGCGTGACCCTCGCAGAAACGGCAAGGGCCGCCGTCGTACTTTCCGAAAAAGTACGACGGCGGCCCTTGGGTCGCGTGCGGAGCTTTACTCCCCTACGGCCTCGCTGATACGGCGGCGAATGCCGTCGAAGTGCCGGTTGAGCAATTCTGAAGCAACAGTCCTGTCCCCCGCGGCAACAGCTGCGTAGATGCTGCGGTGGATCGCAGCCGTCTTGACGAGGTCCTCATTGCCGGCGCCGATCTCCACGTGGATCTTCCGGTAGACCTTCCAGAAAACGCCCATGAGGTTGATCAGAAGCTCGTTGTTGAGCGGCTCGAACAGGCGCCGATGGAATTCTGCGTCCGCAGCCACAAAGTTCTCGCCCGCGGCGGCGAGCTCCTCCATCTGCTTGACGGCTTCTTCGATGGAGGCCAGCTGGTCGCCAGTCATGACGTCAATGGACGACCCGATCAATCCTGATTCCAGCGCTTGGCGCACGTCTACCAGCTGCAGCGCCTCGAGCCCCTGGTGGCGCAACGAAAGCCGGCCCCGGAACGTGAGTCCGTCAGCCAAGGCATCGAAGTTGCTGGGCGCCACGAACATGCCGAAGCCGTGACGAATCTCAATGACCCCCAGGGCCTGAAGCACCTTGAGGGACTCGCGCAGCGTATTGCGACCGACGCCGAGCGCCACTGAAAGCTCGTTTTCGGTGGGCAACGGATCGCCTGCCTCGAGCTCACGCTCCAGGATCAATTCCATAATGTCCGACTGAAGGGCACGCAGCCGGGCCTGTGCACTGAACCGCGCTTGCGGAACTACACCGGAAGTTGTCATGGCGCTCTCCTTGCCAAAGCACCTCCCGCGGCCTCTGGGCGTGAAAACAAAGAAGCTGCGGGCGGTGCGGTGTTAATATTGAGGCGAGCTTAGTGCCCACCGCAGAATGAGTGACTCGCAACATACAATATCGGATGTCCCACCTCCCCGATAGGTATGGACAGGGATTTCCTCAGATCTCCCTGAGATTTCCCCTACGAACCGGCCGCAGCCGGCAAGCGCCAGGCGCGCGCCCCACACCATAGGCGCCAATTCTCACTTGACGTTCCGTTGTGACCGCCCTTACAGTTTCCATACGAGCATCGGACGTCCTACATCCGATAACCCACGAAACGCGAATGGTGAGGCACCCTATGAGCAAGACGATCCAAAGCCTGCCGCTGGTCAACGACGCCAGCCGCCGGAACTTCCTGAAGCTAAGCGGCGCAGTTGGTGCAGCAGCCGCCTTCACGGCAACCCTCTCTGCGTGCGGCGGCGCTGCCAGCACCACCACGGGCACCGGGACGAACACCGCGGCCGTGAACAAAGACCTCATCATCGAGGCCGGCATTTCCTACGCGCTTTCCACTGGATTCGATCCCCTGAGTTCCTCCGGAGCCACTCCGATGGCGGCCAACCTTCACATCTTCGAAGGGCTGATCGAGCTGCACCCCGCCACGCGCCAGCCCTACAACGCTCTCGCGGCTACGGACCCCAAGAAGATCAACGACACCACCTACCAGGTGACCATCCGTGAGGGCGCCAAGTTCCACAACGGCTCCCCCGTCACCACCGAAGACGTCGCTTTCTCCTTCACCCGCGTGATGGACCCGGCCAACAAGTCCCTGTTCTCGCAGTTCATCCCCTTCATCCAGGACGTCAAGCCGCTGGATGCCAAGACGGTGGAGTTCACCCTCAAGTACGCCTTCCCGGGCTTCGGACCCCGTATCTCCGTGGTCAAGATTGTCCCCAAGGCACTCGCTACCGACTTGAAGGCTTTCGACGCCTCTCCTGTCGGCTCGGGTCCCTACAAGCTCATCTCCGCAGTGAAGGACGACAAGATCGTCTTCGAAGCCTTCGCCGACTACAACGGCCCCAAGCCGGCCCTGGCCAAGGGCATGAACTGGCTGCTGCTCTCCGACGCCGCTGCCCGCGTCACCGCAGTCCAGTCCGGCCGTGTCCAGGCCATCGAAGACGTTCCGTACCTGGACGTTGACGGCCTGAAGTCCAAGGTCAAGGTTGAATCCGTACAGTCCTTCGGCCTGTTGTTCCTCATGTTCAACTGCGCCAAGGCCCCGTTCAACAACAAGCTGGTCCGCCAAGCACTGCACTACGGCCTGGACAAGGAATCCATCATCAAGAAGGCCTTGTTCGGCAACGCCAAGGCTGCCACTTCCTACTTCCAGGAAGGCCACCCGGACTACGTCAAAGCCAAGAACGTCTATGGATTCGACACGTCCAAGGCAGAGGAACTGCTGAAGCAGGCCGGCGTCACAAGCCTCGAATTCGAGCTGCTCACCACGGACACCGCCTGGGTCAAGGACGTTGCACCGCTAATCCTCGAATCCTGGAACAAGATTCCCGGAGTCAAGGTCACCGTCAAGAGCCTCCAGTCCGGCGCTTTGTACAGCGACCGTGTTGGCAAGGGCGACTACTCCGTTGTGGCTGCCCCCGGCGATCCCTCGGTGTTCGGCAACGACGCGGACCTGCTCCTGAGCTGGTTCTACTCGGGCGCCACCTGGATGGACAAGCGCGCCTTCTGGACCACCCCGGAGCGTGCCAAGCTCCAGGAACTCATGGACAAGGGCTCGCAGGCTTCCGGTGATGACGCCAAGAAGATCGTCAGCGAAATCGTGGACATGGTTTCGGATGAGCTTCCCCTCTATCCGGTCTTCCACCGCCAGCTCCCCAGCGCTTGGGACGAGAAGAAGCTCAACGGCTTCCAGCCCCTGCCCACCACCGGCCTGTCGTTCGTCGACGTCGGACGCACCGCCTAACGATCCCTGACCGTTGCGAGGCCTGCTTTGCGCCCCAAGATTCGCAAATAGCCCGCAGAGCAGGCCCCGCAACAGGGCACAGCACCACCAACCAACCGGAGAACAAATTGGTCACGATATTGCGTTTGCTTGGCCGCAGACTTGCAGCATTGCCATTGATGATCCTGGGCATCACGTTGCTCGTCTTCCTCGTCCTGCAGGCCGCTCCCGGAGACCAGGCCAGTTCGGCCCTCGGCGACGGCGCCAGTGAAGAAGCCAAGGAACAGTACCGCCAGGAAAATGGCCTGAACGACCCCCTGGTCCTGCAGTACTTCCGATTCCTCGGCAAGCTGCTGCACCTGGACCTCGGCGTCACCACCCCGCCGGCCAAGTCGGTGGCTTCCATGATTGGCTCGGCGTTCCCCCTGACGCTGCAGCTCACCTTCCTGGGCGTCCTCATCGCGATCGTCCTTTCCCTGGCGTTCGGTATCCTCGGCGCCCTCCACCGCGACAAGTGGCAGGACCAACTGGTCCGTGTCTTCTCGATCGCAGCGATCGCCACGCCGTCGTTCTGGCTCGGCATCCTGCTGATCCAGTGGTTCGCGCTTGGCGAGAACCCGATGTTCCCCTCGGGCGGCATTGCGACGCCGGAATCCGGTTTCGGCGGTTGGCTCAACTCGATGGCCCTCCCGGCCCTTGCGCTCGGCATTCCCGTCTCGGCGTCACTGATCCGGGTTGTCCGTACGTCCATGGTTGAAGAACTGGACCGCGACTATGTCCGCACCGCCATCGGCAACGGCGTCCCGTACCGCGAGGTGGTCTCCAAGAACGTCCTCCGCAACGCTCTCGTCACCCCGGTGACCGTGCTGGGACTGCGCGTCGGCTACCTGCTGGGTGGCGCCGTCGTCATTGAAATGATCTTCGCTTTGCCCGGCATGGGCCAGCTGATCCTCAACGGCATCACCAACCTGGACGTCAACCTGGTCCAGGGCGTGGTGCTCACCATCTCGGTCACCTTTGTTCTGGTGAACATCGTGGTGGACCTTCTCTACCTGCTCATCAACCCCCGAATCAGGACGGTATAGCTCATGCGCAGCAAGCTCGCAGAACGGCTAAGTGCACCGGGCATCCGCTTCAAGGCCCTGCCCTGGGGCTCCCGCATCGCCCTGCTCTTCCTCATCATGATCGTCCTGGCGGCAATCTTCGCGCCGGTCATCGCACCCCATGATCCCCTGGAGACCTTCATTCCGGCCACGCCGCCGGGCGCCGAGCACTTCTTCGGCACCGACCGCCTGGGCCGCGACATCTTCTCGCGCCTCCTCTACGGCGCGCAGTCATCGCTCATGATCGGCCTCGGGGCGGTGGGCCTTGCGATCCTCGCCGGCGCGCTCCTCGGATCCTTCGCCGCGACCTCCAGCAAGTCCGTGAACGAAATCATCATGCGGCTCATGGACATCCTCATGGCGTTCCCCGGCATCGCCCTGGCGGCCGTGTTGCTGGCCGCATTCGGCAACTCGGTTCCCACCATCATCATCGCGATCGCCATTATCTACACACCGCAGCTGGCCCGTGTGGTCCGCGCCAACGTGCTGGCACAGTACGGCGAAGACTACGTCCGCGCCGAGCGGGTGATCGGTGCCGGCCGTTTCTACATCCTGGTCAAGCACATCGTCCGCAACACCGCCGCTCCGGTGCTGGTGTTCGCCACGGTCATGGTGGCCGACGCCATCATCCTGGAAGCGTCACTGTCCTTCCTTGGCGCAGGCGTGCAGGATCCCGCGCCATCGTGGGGCAACGTCATTTCCTACGGACGCAACCTGGTCCTGTCCGGCGGTTGGTGGGCTACTACCTTCGCCGGCCTGACCATCCTGCTGACTGTGCTGTCCCTGAACATCCTGGCCGAGGGCCTCACCGACGCCATGGTGAACCCGAAGCTGCGCCGCGCGCCGGTAGTGAAGGACGACGACGGATCGACCGCGGTTGTCGCTGTTGATACCGAGGTGGCCACCTCCGTTGCCCAGCCTTCGGTGATCGAGGAACACGAGCTCGACGGCGTCCTTACAGCTTCCGGTGGTGGCGTCACTTCCGAGGGCCGCCAGGCTGCCCTGCTCACCGACGTGAAAACGTCCGTCACCAACCCGCACCTCCTCCTGGACCGCGAACTGGATCTCCTGGCAGCCATCGAAGCGAAACGCACCGACCGTCTCCCGCAGGTTTCGGCCGGCGCACGCAACGTGCTTGAAGTGAAGAACCTGTCCATCCGCTTCCCGGGCCGCTTCGGCGACATCGCGATCGTGGACAACGTCTCCTTCACCGTCCGTGAAGGCGAAACCATGGGCCTGGTGGGCGAATCCGGTTGCGGTAAATCCATTACGTCCCTGGCCGTCATGGGGCTGCTTCCCAAGACAGCCCAGGTCACCGGCTCCATCAAGTTCGATGGCAAGGAACTGCTGGACTCCAAGAACCAACACAGCAACCCCAAGGCGTACGAAGGCCTCCGCGGCCAGCAGATCGCCATGGTCTACCAGGACGCCTTGAGCTCCCTCAACCCGTCCATGAAGATCAAGGACCAGATGGAACAGCTCACCAAGCGTGGGGGTCGCAAGACTCCCGCCGAGCTGCTGGAAATGGTGAAGCTGGATCCCGTCCGGACACTCGCCAGCTACCCGCACGAACTTTCCGGCGGCCAACGTCAGCGTGTGCTGATCGCTATGGCCCTGTCCCGTTCGCCGAAGATCGTTGTTGCCGATGAGCCCACTACCGCTTTGGACGTCACAGTCCAGAAGCAGGTTGTGGACCTGCTCAACGAGCTGCGAGAACAACTCGGCTTCGCCATGGTGTTCGTCAGCCACGACCTCGCTTTGGTTGCTTCCTTGGCGCACCGAATCACGGTCATGTACGCCGGCCAGGTGGTGGAATCCGCACAGGCATCCGAACTCCTGCAGAACCCCAAGCACGAGTACACCCGTGGCCTGCTTGGCGCGGTGCTCTCCATTGAGGCCGACGCCGTCCGGCTACACCAGATTCCCGGCACCGTTCCCTCGCCGCGCGACTTCGCCACCGGGGACCGTTTCGCGGCACGTTCACTGCGTGCCGACGCCGATCCCCACCAGAAGCTGGTCCTCACCGCGGTTCCTTCGGTTGACTCCGTCAACCGCGACGATGCCGACCACTACTGGGCGAGCCACCTGAAGGAGGATGCGAAATGAGCCAGTCAATTCAACAAGACTCAAAGCCGGTCATCGAGCTCCAGGACGTCAAGGTCTACCACCATGCACGGACCGGTGGCCTGTTCCGTCCGAACATCGTCAAAGCCGTGGACGGCGTGGACTTCACCATCAGCCGCGGTGAAACCGTGGGCATCGTGGGTGAGTCCGGCTGCGGCAAGTCCACGCTTGCTTCAGTGCTCGTGGGACTCCAGCCGCCGACGTCGGGCAAGGTTTTGTTCCACGGAAAGCCCGCCATCAAGCGGAATGCGGCAATGCGCAAGCAGTTCGGGCGCTCCGTCTCCGTGGTCTTCCAGGATCCGGCAACGGCACTGAACCCGCGCATGACCATCCAGGACATCTTGACCGACCCGCTGCAGATCCACGGCATCGGCAACGCAGCGTCCCGCGCTGCCAAGGTCAAGGAACTGTTGGCGCTGGTTGGCTTGCCGCAATCGGCGGCTGAAGTGACGCCGTCGCAGGTTTCCGGCGGCCAGCGCCAGCGTGTGGCGATCGCCCGGGCACTGGCGCTGGACCCGGACATCATTGTGGCGGACGAGCCGACGTCGGCGCTGGACGTTTCCGTCCGGGCACAGGTGCTCAACCTGCTCTCCGACCTGAAGACCCAGCTGAACCTCGGCATGGTGTTCATCTCGCACGACATCCAGACCGTCCGGTACGTCTCGGACCGCATCTGCGTCATGTACTTCGGCAAGATCGTCGAGCAAGGCTCAGCCGCACAAGTCTTCGACAACCCGAGCAACGACTACACCAAGAAGCTGCTGGGCGCCGCACCAAGCCTGCTTCACATCTAGCTTTTCCTTTCGCAAGCTACCAACAATGGAGATTTCTGTGTCCACTCAATTCCAGGGCGTCATTCCCCCGGTCATCACTCCCCGCCACGCCGACGGCAGCATCGACACCGCGTCGCTGAAGAACGTCACCAAGCACCTGATCGACGGCGGGGTGTCCGGCCTTTTCGTCCTGGGCTCCTCCGGCGAAGTCCCCTACCTGACCAACGAAGAGCGTGAGCTGGTGGTCTCCACCATCGCTGACGCCAACGCTGGCGCGGTTCCGCTGATCGTGGGCGCCAACGAGCAGACCACCACCCGCGTGATCGAGGAAGCCCGCAAGGTGGTTGACCTCGGTGCCGACGCGATCGTGGTCACCTCCATGTACTACGCGATCGGCAACGCCGCGGAAACCGAAACCCACTTCCGCAGCATCCACGCCGCCATCGAGAAGCCGATCTTTGCCTACGATGTTCCGGTCCGCACGCACTTCAAGCTGCCTACCGATTTGTTGGTCCGCCTTGGGCGCGACGGCGTCATTGCCGGCGTCAAGGACTCCTCCGGTGACGACGTTTCCTTCCGCCAGCTGCTCCTGGCAGCCAAGGACATCCCCAACTTCGACATCTTCACCGGTCACGAAGTTGTGGTGGACGGTGCCCTCCTGGGCGGCGCGCAGGGCGTTGTTCCGGGCTTGGGCAACGTGGACCCGGCCGGCTACCGTCGCCTGTTCGACGCCGCCCAGGCCGGCGACTGGGCCGGTGCTGCGCGCGAGCAGGACCGTCTGGCCGACGTCTTCGAGATCGTCTACACCCCCAACGGCCGCGTCTCCGGTGGCGCAGCTGGCCTGGGTGCTTTCAAGACCGCGCTGCAGGTGATGGGCGTTATCGAGTCCAACACCATGAGCTCGCCGATGCTGTCTTTGAACGAATCCGAGACGGCTGCGATCCGCGAAATCCTGGAACGGAACGGGCTGGTCTAGCTTCCATGACCCACGTGATCGGCGTTGACCTCGGCGGCACCAAAACCGCCGCCGGGGTGGTTTCCTCCTCTGGCGAGGTGCTGCTGTCGGAGACCATTCCGACGCTCAACCGGGACGGTGGCGAAGCGATCCTCGACGCCACCGCAACGCTGATCGCGGGCTTGGTGGAGCGCGCTGCCGACGCCGGACTTTCAGTGTCCGGGGTCGGCATCGGCTCCGCCGGAGTCATCGACGCTGTGGCTGGGTCGGTGGTTTCCGCTACCGATGCCATTCGTGGCTGGGCCGGGACTGCGCTTGCTGCCGGTCTGTCTGCACGCCTTGGCCTTGTTGTCCGGGCCGTCAACGATGTCCACGCCCATGCCCTCGGTGAGGCTTGGCTTGGCGCGGCCGCGGGTTCTTCAAGCTCCCTCATGGTGGCGTTCGGGACGGGCGTCGGCGGCAGCTTTGTGCTGGATGGTGCTCCTGTTTTGGGGCACCGATTTGTTGGCGGACATGTGGGGCACTTCGCGTCCCCTCTCGCTGTGTTTTCCGGGCGTCCTTTGTCTTGCGTGTGTGGCGGGTCCGGCCATGTCGAGGCGATCGCTTCGGGGCCCGCAATTTACGAGTCCTTCCTGCGGTTTGGGGGTTCGCGGGCGGAGGCAACGGACACGCGTGGCGTGTTTGCACTTGCCGCTTCAGACGCTCACGACGCCGGTGCTGGCGCTGCCTCTGCGGGTGACCGCACCGCAGCTTTGCGCGCCATTGCCGTCGGTGCTTCCGCTGCTGGGCAAGCCGTGGGTGGGCTCATCAACATCCTTGACCCTGAAACCGTGGTGATTTCCGGTGGATTGGTCGACGCCGGTGATCTTTGGTGGACCCCCATGGAGGCCGCCCTGCGCCGGGAACTATTGGCACCACTGGCTGCCGTTCCCGTTGTGCGCGCAGCTCTCGGCAATAGCGCGGCCATTGTCGGCGCCGCGAAACTGGTCCTCAACTAAGGAGACTGCCCATGATCCTCACCCCCGAAGGCCTCGAGGCCCTCCGCTCCCAACTGATCGTCTCCTGCCAGGCGTACCCCGGCGAGCCCATGCGTGATCCCCGGACCACGGGCCAAGTGGCGGCGTCGGCCGTCATTGGTGGTGCTGCGGCGATCCGCGTCCAAGGGTTGGCCGACGTGCAGTTCACGCGCGCCGCCGTCGAAGTCCCTGTCATTGGCCTCTGGAAGGACGGGCACGATGGCGTCTTCATCACCCCGACTTTGCGGCACGCCCTTGCCGTGGCGAACGCCGGGGCGCATGTTGTTGCCATTGATGGCACGCGGCGAACCCGTCCGGACGGCCTGTCGCTTGATGACACGGTCGCTGGCATCCACGCGGAATCCCACGCGCTGGTCATGGCGGATTGCGGTTCGTTCGACGACGCCGTGGCAGCCGTCGAAGCCGGCGCAGACCTGATCGGCACCACCCTTTCCGGCTATACCGGCGAGCGCTCCAAGACCGACGGCCCGGATCTGGAACTGCTGGAACAGATCGCTTCTGCAGGCTTGGGTAAACCGCTCATAGCCGAGGGCCGCATCCACACCCCGGCCCACGCCCGCCAAGCCCTCGACGCCGGAGCCTTTGCCGTGGTTGTTGGCACCGCGATCACCCATCCGGCCAGCATCACGGGCTGGTTCAAGGGCGCGATGCACGCGTAGCTACATTTCTTGCTGGATCATTCCGTAGACCCACCCTGCGTGTTCCCTGCCTGGCGCGGGTTACCAAGGTGCAGCACTGAATGATCCAGCACAATCTCCACTGGCCTGTCGTTCGCGCGGGAGTACTGGGACCATCCGCCAACGAACAGCTTGCCCTCCCCCATTCCCAACTGCTCCATCATCAGCAGGTTGTGGCACGCAGTCACTCCGGATCCGCAGTAGGCAATAGTCCCTTCGGCGGACAGGACGCCGGCACGTTCGAAGTTCGCCCGAATCTGCAGCTCGGGCAGCAGCTGTCCCGACGAGTCGAGGTTCTCACGGCAAGGAACGTTCACGGCACCGGGTATGTGGCCTGGACGGGGATCGACGGGGTCTTGGCGGCCTTCGAAACGGTCCCGATTCCTCGCATCCACTGTGATGCAGGCGCCAGAGGAAGCTTCCGAAATGTCTGCCAGCAGATCTGCCGGCCAGGCTTTGGCAGTGAAGCGCCCCGGTCGTCGCAGAGGCGTCTCGGTAGTGAGATCTCCGGGATAGTTCCCGATACCCCCGTTCAGGATCGCCGCATGGTGTCCCGTGGATCGCAGCTTCCAGACCAGTCGGGCGGCGATGACTCCCCCGGCGTCGTCATAGGCCACTACGGTGTCCGAATCACTAATTCCGGCTTCACGCATCCCCTGGGCAAACACTTCGGGATCGGGTAGCGGGTTCCTACCAGCTTCGGGCGAAGCGGGCCCGGACAGCCAACGATCCAGATCCATGAACACAGCATCCGGGATGTGGCCGGCGTCGTAGGCGTCCTTGCCCGAAGCGCCGTTCAAGTACCAGCGCGTATCCACCAGGACAATCTTCCCGAGGTTGCGAGCACACCAATTCCAGTCAACAAAGGGCTTCAGCTCATCTCCCATGCATCGAGCCTAAACGGGACTTCCATATTTTGAGATACGCATCCCAAAATATGGACATTTCCATCGCGTTGCGGGGCCTGCTCTGCGCCCCAAAACCAACGCCAAGCACGCACAACGGGCCTCACAACGCAGAGGGCACGGTTGTAGGCTTCTCACATGACTGCCGAGAGCTCCCGGGAATTCGACGTAATCGTGATCGGCGCTGGCGCCGTGGGGGAAAACGTAGCGGACCGCGTGGTCCGCGGCGGCCTGACGGCGGTGATCATCGAGAGCGAATTGGTAGGCGGCGAATGCTCCTACTGGGCTTGCATTCCGTCAAAAGCACTCCTTCGCCCCGGGTCAGTGCTCCACGCCGCCCAAGGGGTGCCGGGCGCTTCGGAAGCTGTCACCGGAGTGATCGACGCCCAAGCGGCACTGAACCACAGGGACTGGTTCACCAACAATTGGGAGGACGGCAGCCAGGTCGAATGGTTGGACAGTGCCGGCATTGAACTGATCCGCGGACGTGGCCGCATCACCGGACCGCGGGAGGTCCAAGTAGATGGCCTCGACGGCAACAGTTACGCACTCAAGGCGCACCATGCCGTGGTTGTCGCCACCGGTTCCACGCCGTCCATCCCGGATATCGACGGCCTGAAGGACGTGCCATTCTGGACCACCCGCGGCGCCACCGCAGCCAAGGAAGTTCCCAAGCGGCTGGTGGTGCTGGGCGGTGGAGTTGCCGGCCTGGAGCTGGCCCAGGCGTTCGCCCGGCTCGGTTCCGACGTTGCCGTGGTCGCCCGGGGACGCCTGTTGAGCAGCTATCCGGAGGAAGCTGCCAATCTGGTGTTGGCCGGGCTCCGCGCGGATGGAATCGACGTTCACGTCCACACCGACGTAGAGGCCGTGGAGAAGCTCGACGACGGCTCAGTCACAGTCAGGCTCAACGGCAAGACACTCGTAGCCGACCAGCTCCTGGTCGCGTCCGGACGGCACCCCTCACTGGCCAACCTGGGCTTGGAGAATGTTGGCGTCGAAGCGCAGAACGGCAAACCCCTCCGCCTCACGACCGATGCCAGCGGACTGGTGGAGGGCCCGGCCAGCGACGGCACCAGCGGACTCTGGCTCTACGCCGCCGGGGATGCTGCAGGCAGGGTGCTCCTGACGCACCAGGGTAAATACGAGGCCAGGGCCACCGGTGACGCAATCGTCGCAAGGGCAAGCGGCAACCTCACCGGCAACCCGAAACCGTGGAGCCCGTGGGCCCACACAGCCAACGATCATGCCGTCCCCAGCGTGGTCTTCACTGATCCCGAGGTGGCATCGGTAGGCCCGAGCCTGGAGCAAGCCCTGCTGCAGGGCAAGAACGTGACTGGCGTCGAGCTGCCCATCAACGTCTCCGGTTCCCAGTTGTACTCCCCCGACTACAAGGGCTGGGCGCAGATAGTGGTGGATGAGGACCGCAAGGTCATCCTTGGAGCCACCTTTGTGGGCCCGGGTGTCGCCGAGTTGCTTCATTCCGCCACGATCGCAATTGTGGGCGAGGTACCCCTGGACAGACTGTGGCATGCGGTTCCCTCCTATCCCACCATCAGCGAAGTGTGGTTGAGGCTCCTGGAGAAGTACGGCCTCTGATTCCTATTTGAACTGACCAGTCAGTTCAGTTAGACTTTCAGCAGACACCAGTTCTGCGAAAGGCTTCATTGTGCTGTCCGTACAGCAACTCCAGATCAACGGCCGCCGGGATGACCTCCTTCCGGCAACCTCACTCCAAGCCCGTCGTGGCGAACTCCTGCTCGTCGCCGGCGAAGGCCAGGACCAGAGGACCGCGCTGGCCTTGGCGCTCAGTGGCCGCATGAAGCCCAGCAACGGGATCCTGAGCTGGGAAAACACCACCAAGACCAAGAAAATCCGACTCGCCAGCGCACTGGTGGACTCACCCGGCGTCAACGAGCCCGAACAGCACCTGAGCGTCCGCGACCTCGTCACCGAAGACCTCTCCCTGATCCCCCGCCGCTACCGTGGCGCGCTGCTGAGCAAGCCCTGGCTGAAGGTCAACAGCTTCGAGGACATCGCCGGGCTTTGGATCGAGCAGCTCCCGGCCGGCCGTCGCCTCGAACTCCTCACCGCGCTCGCCTTGGCAGACCCGGCCACCGATCTCCTGGTGGTTGACACTCCCGATCGCCACAGCGCCGATCCCGCCGCGTGGCTTCCCCGGCTTCAGGCATTGGCGTCCGACGCCGGGCGGCCGCTTGCCGTCGTCGCGGTCGTCGCTGCCCTCCCGGACAATTGGACCGGAGCCGCGGCGGTGATCGGCAATTCGATCGCTCACCCACCCGAACCGGAAGCGGAAGCAGCGCCGTCCGCGCCCAAACCGGCCACCGCCGTCGAGCCCAAGGCCGCCGTCGAGCCCCCGGCCGCCGCCGAACCGCAGCCGTCCGTCGAGCCCAAAGCCAAACACGCGGCCGCACCCGCCCAAGGAACCCCCGAAGAACCTGAAGCACCCGCAGCGCCCATAGCTGCAGAACCTGAATCCCAAGACCTCCAAAGGACTGCAAAGTGACTGTTCTGCGGCTTGCCCGCTCCGAACTCAAGCGCATGACCGGCGGGCTCCTGCCCAAGCTGACCATCCTCGCCCTGACCATGGTGCCGTTGCTGTACGGCGCCGTGTACCTCTACGCGAACTGGGATCCGTACGGCAACCTGAACCAGATCGACGCCGCCCTGGTGGTCGAGGACACGGGTGCCACGTCCTCAGATGGAACCACGCTGCAGGCTGGTGAAAAAGTTGCCGACAGCCTGGTGGAGGGCCACGTCTTCAACTGGAAGCAGGTCTCCAGCGCCGAGGACGCAGATGCCGGCGTCCGCACGGGCGAGTACGCGTTCGCCCTGCGCATCCCCAAGGACTTCTCAGCGAACCTGGTCTCGCCCGGCAGCTTCGACGCCGCCAACCAGGCCATGCTCCACGTCACCACCAACGACGCCAACAACTACCTCCTGAGCACCATCGTGGACAAGCTCACCACCGCTGTGCACTCCACCGTGGCCAAGGAAGTGGGCGAGGAAACAGCCAACCAGCTCCTCACCGGCTTCGGCACCATCCACTCCTCCATAGTGAAGGCAGCGGACGGAGCTTCGGAGCTCGCCACGGGAGTCGGGAAGCTCAGCGACGGCGCCGCGACCCTCCACACAGGCACCAGTCAGCTGGTCACCGGCGCAGACCAGCTCGTGGCGGGCCAAACCAAGCTTCGTGACGGAGCCGTGCAACTGAACACTGGTGCAAGCCAACTGAGTTCGGGACTCACCGAGCTCAAGAACAAGACAGCAACCCTCCCCGCCGACTCTAAAAAACTCGCCGACGGCGCCGCCCAGGTGGCCGCCGGAAACGCCGAATTGAACGCGAAAGTCCAGGACGTCGTCGGGCAGCTTGAGGCGGCAGACAAGGGCCTGCGGACCCGCGTCGTCGAATCCAACGCCCGGATGGTCACGGCGGGTGTTCTGACACAGGAGCAGGCAGACAAGGTCCTGGCAGACTTCGACGCCGCCGCTGCATCGAGCCCCGTTACGGACGCCAAAGCCAAGATTTCCGGTGATGCCGCCAAGATCCAGCAACTCTCGGACGGTTCAGCCGCCGTGAGCGCCGGGGCCGCCAAGCTTGCCGCCGCCACACCGACACTCACCGACGCCATCTCGCAGGCCGCTGCGGGGGCCGGACAATTGAACACGGGAGCATCCACCCTGGCCGCAGGCCAGCAGACCGCCTTGGATGGCGCCGCCAAGCTCGACGACGGCGCCCGCCAACTCGACGACGGCGCAAGCCAGCTCGCCAGCGGTGCCGTGACGGCATCCGACGGTTCGCACACCCTGGCCACCGAGCTCGCCAAGGGCGCGGGAGACATCCCGAACCCGAACGATGAACAGAAGAGCAACGTGTCCAAGGTGATCGCTGATCCCGTCGCCGTGGACAACGTCTCGCAGGCCAAGGCAGGCTCCTACGGTGCTGGCTTAGCGCCCTTCTTCCTGACGCTCGCCCTGTGGATCGGCGTGTTCATGCTGGTTCAGGCCATGCGTCCCATCACCCAGCGAGCCCTGGCGTCCAACGCCCCGGCGTGGAAAATCGCCGTCGGAGGCTGGTTGCCGTTCTTCGTGGTCTCCGTCCTGCAGGCCACCATCCTCACCTTGGTGGTGAACCTCGGCCTGGGCCTGAACCCCGCGCACCCCATCGGGATGTGGCTGTTCATGCTGGCCGCGGTGATGGCGTTCAGCGCGATCATCCAAGGCATCGTGGCGCTGATGGGTACGCCCGGCAAGTTCGTGGTGTTGATCCTGCTGGTCCTGCAGCTCGTGTCCTCTGGCGGTACCTTCCCGTGGCAGACCACCCCAATGCCGCTGCACGTAGTACATGAGGTCCTGCCCATGGGATACGTGGTCACCGGTATGCGGCACCTGATCTATGGCGGCGAACTCAGCATGATCTGGCCTACCGTACTGGGCCTGCTTGGATACACTTTGCTGGGTGCGGCGTTGTCCACGCTCGCTGTCCGCAAGCACAAGATGTGGACCCTCAAGACCCTGAAGCCGGAGATCGCCGTATGAGCACCACCGATCCTGTCCGTTCAGAAGCAGGCACATCCGGCCAGGCAGGGAAAAAGCTCCGCCCGGAGCGGACCAATGCCACCAAGCAGCGACTTTTCGAAGCGTCCATGGATTTGATCGGCGAACGCGGGGCGGCCGGTGTCACGGTGGACGAGATCGCCGCGGCGGCCGGGGTTTCCAAAGGGACTGTCTACTACAACTTCGGCAGCAAGTCGGACCTGATCGCCCATTTGCTGCGCCATGGCGTGGACATCATGTTGAGCCGGCTCCAGGCGATCGAGGGCCAGACCAGCGATCCCCTGGAAGCGATGCACACCATGATCGCTCAGGCCATGGAGTTCATGGACGACTACCCGTCCTTCGCCCGCCTGTGGGTCAGCGAGAACTGGCGCACACCCGGCGAGTGGAGCGCGGTTTTCGCCGAACTCCGCGCTGAACTGCTGGCGGTCATCGGGTCCGCCGTGGAGCGCGTCGCCGCCGGATACAAGGTTGACCAAAGCATTGCCCGCGGCAGCTTGGAAGCGGCGATCTTCGGGGCAATCTTCGTGGTGGGCCTCGACCGGCAGACCTACAATCCGGAGCGAACCCGCGAGCAAAGCGTGGCCGCCGTGATGACCATCATGCACGGCTACGTCATCAGGTAGCGTTGAGAGGCCCGCTCTGCGCGCCATCACGCGCTGGTAGGGCGCAGAGCGGGCCCCGCAACGGTATCCAACTGCAATCTACGACGGCGTGGCGCGGCCACTTGGTCGGCGATGATTAACCTCATGCGTCACATGGGGAACAGCGGAAAGCTTGCGGTGGTAGCCGCCTTTGTGTCGCTCGGGCTGTTGGTGCTGGCCGCCGTGGTCCTTGAGGAGCTGGTCCTGTACCTGTTCCTCGGGAGCGTGCTGGTCTGCTATCTGGCTTCCTTGGTACAGGTCTTCAACCGCCGGCGCTACCTTGTGGTTTTGCTCGGCGCCGTGGGAACCAGCCTTTTCATCGGTTGCAGCATCGCGTTCCTGCGGATGTGGGGTATCGCCTTCACCCAGGACGCCAATGCCCTGGGCAGCGCCGTGAGCACCAAGGACTCAGACATCTACTTCTACTTGGCGGCCGTGGCAGGAATCGGAACGCTGGCGGTGATGTTCCTCGGGGCTGTGGTGCCATCCTTCGGTTCGCGGGCGGCGTCTCCAGCCAAACGGCCCGCATCGGCGGCGAAGCGACCCCCGGCGCCACGCAAACCGGCTTCCCGTCCGGCTGCCCCCGCAAAGCGCCCGGCTGCCCAGACGCAACGTCCGTCGAGCGCGGCCAAGGCGCCTGCTGCGAAGCGACCCGCAACACCCCGCACGCCAACAGCGGCAGCCAAGCGGCCGGCGTCGAGCGCTTCAGGGCAACGCAAGCCGGCACCCAAGCGCTGATCCCGCAACTGTGCTTACTGCCCAGCCGTGCTGGAACGGACACATATGGTCGGAGGAATATCCGCCTGCGTCGGCCCAAGCCGGGCCAGGACCAGACGATCGTGGTGAACGACCCGATCAACGACTAAGGTACTGCTGTGGTCGCGACTGCGGCCGAGTGAATTCTCGACGGCGGCGGGCCGCCCTCGGGTTCGCGGAAACGCTGGTTCCTGGCGAACTTGACGGGTGGCCCGCCGTCGTCGCCGCAAAATTGAGGACCTAATGAACGCAGCTGCCATCGATGGGTTGCTCGCGGCGCTTGAGAAGCTGCCGGACAATGTTCCCTTGCGGCTCAACGTGGCCCGGTTGTTGATTCAGGCAGGGCGCCACACCGAAGCAATCGAGCAGCTTAACGTGGTTCTCGCGATCGATGCGGACAATGCGGACAATGCGGACACCATACAGCTCCTCATGGATGCTTCCGCGGGCCTGTCCACGCAGGGCCAAACGGTTGAAGGCAGCCCTGCACCCTCAGCCGGTCCCAATGCCCAGGCAGCAAGCGACTTTGACTGGCATCGAGCTGAGCAGGAGTTGGGACCTTCCCTTCCCGCGCCGTTTGTCGAGGACCACCCCGAGAGCGACCCGCAGGCGATCTCCGGCAGCACCGAAGGCACAGGTGGGGCACTGTTCGACATCGACCGGCCGGTCGTCACTTTGGCGGATGTCGGTGGTTTGGATGACGTCAAGACCCGCTTGAACGAATCCTTCCTTGAACCGATGCGAAACCCCGAGGTGGCCAAGGCGTTCGGTAAGTCACTTCGCGGTGGGTTGCTGCTGTATGGGCCGCCGGGCTGTGGCAAGACCTTCATGGCCCGCGCCGTGGCGGGCGAGCTCGGGGCCTCGTTCATGACCGCCACCATGACCGACATTCTTGATAAGTACATCGGCGAAACCGAGAAAAACCTCCACGAAATCTTCCAAGCTGCCCGCCGTGCGGCGCCTGCTGTCCTCTTCTTGGATGAGATCGACTCCGTAGCCACCAAACGATCCGCCTTGTCCGGGGGCGCCGCATGGATGCGGCAAACCGTGAACCAGCTACTGCTCGAGCTGGATTCAATGGACGCCCAGAACGATGGTCTTTTCGTCCTCGCGGCCACCAACCATCCGTGGGACATCGACACCGCGCTATTGCGCCCCGGCCGCCTGGACCGCATGCTCCTGGTTTTGCCGCCGGACAGGCCAGCCCGCGAAGCAATCCTCAAGCACCACTTCTCATCCCGGCCGATCGCCGGCATCGATGTGAAGAAGATCGCTGCCCGCACGGAGGACTTTTCCGGCGCTGACCTTGAGCACGTCGTCACGTCCGCAGCCGAGAAAGCGATGATGGAGTCCCTTCGGAAGGGTTCGGTCCAGGCAATCTCCATGTCGCACGTCAATCAGGCCCTCAAAGACATCCGGCCCTCAACACGCGCATGGCTCCAATCAGCCAGAAACGTGGTGGAATTCAGCAACTCCAACGGATCTTACGACGAGTTGGGCCAATACTTGCGCGCCCGAAAGATGCTCTGACATGCTCGGCGTGGAGATGGTCATCGACCGATCCGAGGCTTTCCTGGTGACCGGCAGGCATGAACGGGCGTTGGCCTTGCTAAGCCATGCACTTGCCTCCGACCCTGACAACGCCGATTTGCACGGCCAGATGTCGCGGGTATTAGCCTCATCCGAAGACTGGCAGCGGGCCTTGGATTCTGCGCAACGCGCTGTGGACCTGGAGCCTGGGGAACCATGGTGGTGGCTGCGGCTGAGCGCCGCCCTCGCCGGCAGCAATGATATGCAGAACGCTGAGTCTGCCATCCGTTGGGGCTTGACCGTAGCCGGAGGCGCATGGACTCCCGGGCTCTATATGCTGGGCTGCATCCTGTTCGACCAAGCAGAACCGACACAACTCGATGAGGCTGAACAAGTGTTCCGCAAAGCCGTGGAGTTGTCTCCCGAAAACGCCGACTTCCGCTACATGCTGGCTAACACCTTCGCGGCACGGCAAAAGGGTTTCGATGCAGAGCAGCAAATCGACGCGGGCTTGGCTATCGACCCGTTCCACACAGATCTGCTCCTTATGCGGGGCACCAACCCGTCCAAATCCGCTGACGGGCGCGTCAAATCGTTGCTGGGCGTTCTCCACCTCAACCCCGATGAAGCGCGAGCCCGGGCGTCACTCGAAAACGAATACTTCCGGCTACGGGTACGACGCCATATGGTGTGGTGGCTGTTGGCTGTCGCAGATGCCGCTCTGTTGCTATGGATTCCGCAAGCGGTCTATGTGCTCTGCGTGCCTGCCCTATGGATCAGTCTCTTATTTGTCGCGTATACCAACTTCGACGCCAGAAAAGCTCTACCCAAAGGCTTCGTGCGCCGCATGGACCGAAAATACGCTGCCGCGACGTGGACGGGGTGGTTCTCGATAGCGGCGTCCGTGAGCATACCCTTCGTAGTGTTCGCGCTCTACGGCGATCACGGGTCGGTTGCCGGGAACGTCGCAGCTTCCACTCAGTTGGTGACTTCCTCCGTAGCCTATTCCTTCTATCGATGGCTAGTGATCCGCGCCCGGCACAAGTCCATATCCCCCGAGCGCAATCCGAACGACTTGAGGAACCTGTTGGCGGAGGCACAGGGAGCCGGTGCAGCAATCTACGTGCTATTCATTGCCTTCGGGCTCGCGCGACTTGGCTTTCACGGCGCGCAGCCGGCTGCCGCCGGGGTGGTACTTCTCACGGCAAGCCTCGGCTCCGCTTGGTGGTGGATAACTTGGAACTCAGTGATGCCCCCACACAAACTGGCCCGCGCAGCCAACGGCGGCACCCGCAAGGCTTGGCAGACGACAGCCTTTAGCTTGCTGGTCCTCGGAATGGCCGTAGCAGGGATTGTCATCATCGCGACCCACGACTTCGCGCTGGTCCCCGACTATCAGCGCCGCTAGAAACGTAGGGCCGGGATGGGCGCACTTGTCACCATTCGGTGACATGCTGGGTAGACGGCGAGGAGGACCCATGACATCTGAGGCCAACATCGACACACATGCCGCAGTCGGTGCGACCGTCCGTGCGCGGCGCCGTGAACGCGGGCTTTCACAACAATCACTCGCAGAGGCGAGCGGTGTTTCGCGGAAATTCCTCGTTGACCTCGAGGCTGGCCACGAACGAGCCGAACTCGGCAAGACCATGGCCGTCTTCCACGCGCCCGGGCTGTCGCTGACCGCTTCTGATCCCATGCCTCGCGGCAGCGACTACGATCCAGCACGGCGGGACTACGCCGCAACGTTCACACAGCTGATCAGTTCACAGGACTTCGAGTTGGCCATCAAGATGCTCGCGGACTACGCAACAGCCTCCCTGAACGCCGGGAAACCGCTGCTCCAACGCAGCCCCCGGCTCAATGATCCGCACTGGTCTGCGGCCCTGGCCGGGATCACCAAATACACCGCGCACCGGCTCGGGCAACCCGCACCGTCCTGGACCGAACGGGTCAAGCCCCTCAACGAGGCATGGATGCCGGCCGAGTCCTACCGGACCGTCAGGGAACCCATGAAGAAACTCACCATGTCACAAACACCCGCCGAACTCGCCGCGCTCAACGTCTTCATCCGCGAACGCAGCCTGGCCACCACGTGAGCGGCGGAGAACTCACCGCCGTTCAAATCCGCGCACTCCTCTACGAACTCGGCAGACGTCTGCAGGCCCTGGGCGTCCATAGCGACATCAAACTCGTCGGCGGCGCCGCGGCATCTAGAGCCGCAGGGCAGGCCTCACAACGGGGATGTCGGGGCGCTTCCGCGATGCGCCCAGCACAGCGGTGGCCACGCCGAGGAGCAGGATCAACCCGCCGGTGATTTCGGTCGCGGTAGGAATCTCGTTGAGGACCAGCCAGGCCGCCGTCATCCCCACTACCGGAACCAAGAGGGTAAAAGGCACGACGTCGGAACTCGGGTAGAGCGTCAGCAACCGGTTCCAGATGCCGTACCCCACCAGCGATGCGAACACGGCGGTGTAGACCGCACTCAGGATCGTTGCGGGCTGGAGGTCCGTGAGCGTCGCCCATACTGCGCCGGGGCCGTCCACCAGCAAGGACAATGCGGCCAGCGGAAGCGGCACCACCGCGCCGGACCAGACCACCAGGCCCAATCCCGAGGCTGCCTTCGAATGCCGCGCCACCACGTTGCCCACCGCCCAGGACAATGCCGCGGCCAGGACGATCATGAGCGGCAGCACAGGAGCCACGGCGCTTCGTCCCAAGGCCACCACTCCCAGCCCGGCGATACCGAGCACCACTCCGATCAGCTGCCTCCGGCTGGGCCTCTCACCGAGAAACCGCGCCGCCAACAGCACGGTAAACAACACCTGCGCCTGCAACACCAGCGACGCCAGCCCGGCCGGCATTCCCAGGGCCATGCCCAAGTACAGGAGCCCGAACTGCCCGGCACTCATGAAGAGTCCGACGCCGATAATCGCCTTCCAGCCCACGTCCGGTTTGCGGACGAACAGGACAAAGGGGAACACGACCAACAAGAAGCGCATGGCGACAAACAACAGCGGAGGCACGTCCCGTCCGTTGGCGTGCAGTCCCAGGTCAATAGCGACGAAGTTGATGCCCCAGAGGACGGCTACCAGGATGGCGAGGACAGAGTGGCGAAGGTTCACAAGTACACTCTGACCCTCCGAAGCTTGAAGCACCAGCGTTGAATTCAGTATGGAACAGCGTAGATTTGCTTCATGATCGATATTTCAGCCCTGCGCGCACTCGTGGCGGTGGAGCAGCACGGTTCCGTTGTGGCAGCCTCGGACGTCATGGGTTACAGCCCATCTGCGGTCTCTCAACAGATCAAGAAACTCGAAAAACAAACCGGCGTGACGGTCTTGGAACGCAACGGCCGCGGAGTGCTCCTCACCGAGAGGGGCCTGGCCTTGGCGGGGTACGGCCGGCGGATCATGGGCGAGCTCGAGGAATTGCAGGCAACCCTGCTCGCCGATCCCGCCAAGCCGTCCGGGCTCCTGAGGCTCGTTGCATTCTCCACGGCCTGCCGGGGTTTGGTGGGACCCGTGCTCGGGCGCATGGCAGCCTCCCACTCGACGCTTGAGATCACGGTACTGGCGGAGGATCCACGTGAAGCCGTCCAACGGGTTGCCTCGGGAGAAGCGGAACTGGCCGTGGTACACAACTGGAACTCCGTACCGTTGGTGATTCCGGAAAACCTGGTCCACGAGGACCTCTGCATTGACCAGGCCGATGTGCTCGTCAACAGCACGCACGCGCTTGCCGGACGTACCGTCGTCGAACGTGAAGACTTACTGGACGAAACGTGGATCAGCACGCCGGCAGGCGCCATCTGCAATGAAGCGCTGCTGCAGATCTTCGCCGGACTGGGGCGGGTCCCGGACATCCGCGTGTACGATCCCGACTTTTCCACCCACATCGCCATGGTGGAGCAGGGTGTGGCGGTCGCGCTGGTGCCGCGGCTTGGCCGTCCCCCTTTGCCGCCGGGCGTCGTGGCAGTTCCCGTGGTGAACCCCGCGCAACAACGGTCAGTCGGCGTGGTGTATCGGAAAACAATGACCGCCAGTCCCAATATCCGGTTGGCCGTTCGCCTGCTGCGGGAGGTTGCCGCCGAGGAATTGCCCCTCCCGGCGGCTTGACGAATGTCACACTCCGGAACATTCGACGGTCGGCAGTCTGTTAGCTTAGGCTAACCTTAGCTAGCAGGCGCCGCTCAGGGCGCACTCGTCGAATATTTGAAGGGGCCGGCACTGTGGAAGCGATCCTATTTCCCACGGACATGAACCACCACCACACCTATGGCCTGGCCAGCTACATCATGATCGACGACGGACTCTATCCGAGCGCACACAACCGTCGGGATCCATATGCGCTTCCGGCGTTCGATATCCGCGGTCAATGGGTCTATCCGAGCCGGTACAACGAACACATGGCACCGCAACTGCCCGTGTACATGTTCGACGGCGAATACCTGATTGCCACCGGGCACGGCGAAGAAGCTGCCGGCTTGCCCGTTTTCGAACTCCGCTGCATGTGCATGCCGCAACTGTCCTATGGGGACCCAAGTAACTCGCATTAGTGGTTGTTCTGAGCCCTCAAAACAACCACTAGTGCCAGCCAGTTGGGTTAGTGGCGGGGCACTTTGAAATGCGTCAGCCGGGCATCCTGCCCATCCAGTTCCGCCCAGGTCTTCTCGGTCTCCATTACCGTCAACGCACTCGTTGGGTAACGGGTTGCCGCATCCATGTAGGCGTCATGGTCGGAATCGCGGGATGCAAGATGCATGGCAAGGTCCTGCACGCCGGGCATGTGTGAGATGACCATCAGTGTGGTCACGGTGTCCGGAACATGGTTGATGACGGTCAACATGCGGTTGGCGGAAGCTGAGTACAAACCGTCCTCGAGTTTCGGGGTGGGGGCCTTGTCCCCCAGCTCGTCGCAGACCCAGGTGCATGTCTGCCGGGTCCGGAGCGCGGAAGAGCACAGGATGAAATCCGGAACAATCCCGTGCTTGAGCAGCCATTTGCCGGCCAGCGGCGCCTCACGGTGGCCGCGTTCCTCCAGGGGACGCTCGTGATCGGGCACACCGGTAGGCCAGTCGGCTTTGGCATGGCGCATGATCACCAGACGCTTGATGTGATGGTCACTCATGAATCAACCCTATCCGCCCCCCTGGCCGTGGAGGCCAATGCTCACTGGGCACGACAAAAGCCGAATGGCGGCACATCCCGATAGCGCCGTTGTTGCGTGAGGAACGAGCGCAGGCGCAGAGGGATTGTGCCGCCATTCGGCTGCAGCAGTAGCTTAGATCGAGTATTCCGGAGCGGCCCAGACAATAACTTCGGGGTGCTCATAGAACCGGTAGCCCTGGCCGCGGACCGTACGGACGGTGTTGGCGAGGCGTCCGAGCTTGGAGCGGAGGCGACGGATGTGCACGTCAATGGTGCGCTCGTTGGGGACTTCTTCAGCGTTTCGCCACAGGCCCTCGAGCAGTTCGTCGCGGCCCACCGTGCGGGTGCCGTTTTCCACGAGGTAGTTGAGGAGCTCGAACTCCTTGAACGTGAGGTTCAGCGATTCGCCGTCCAGGTGAACTTCGCGGCGGGCGAGGTCGATGAGGACGCCGGAGGGGCGGGCTTCCTGCTGAGGCGCCGGGCGTGCGGCTTCGGCGCGCTGGCGTGAAGCGACCGTCGGGTCACCAAAGGTGGAACGCACGACGTCGAGTGCGGACCCTTGCGCGCCGGCGGGAGCAACTGCCACTGCGGCGTAGCTCTCGGCGCCAGTCACGAGGGACTGGGCGTACGCCCGGATTTCCTGGGCGAGCTTGGCGATGGAGGTGCCTGCCGCTGCAGCGGTTTCTTCGTCAATGCCCATGTAGAGCACAAAGCCGCGGGCCACATTGTCGTTGGCAACAGGGCGGAGCCTGTCCGACTGGGCAATCACGGGCGTCGGCGCCGTCATGGGCGCAGGCTCATTGGTGGGGACGGCCCGCAGCTGGCCATAGGAATTGGGGTTGTAGCCCTGCGGCACATAACCGGGTGCCTGCTGGGCTGCACCTTGTGCGGCGGGAGCGTAGCCGGGACGGTTGCCGAAGCCGGGGCGGAGCCCTGCATTCGATGCAGCCTTGTTGGCGTTTCGGACGGAGATGTGGACGTATCCAGATGCAACTGACATGGAGTGCTTACCTCAAAAGTGAATAGCCGTCATCGCGGCTTCGAATGCTTGGTGTCCCCGCAATGAGTTTGGGGAGGGGCGCCCAACGCTGGGCTAGGGGGCGAATGCCTGAAACTTCTTGGGGTGGAAAGTTAGGCTTGCATTCGACAACAGCGGACGTCATCGCCAGCGGGTGCGCTGGACCAGATTGCTGCGGCTGCAGGTGCTGTTGAGTTCTTGTTCACATTGGAAGTGTGCAACGTAACAATGGCAACACGCAAGTAACAAAGCGCCGAACCGTCCACATTTTGAGACATATCGGACTATTGTGCTGCAGATCACAATTCCGCCGGGTCGGAAAATGAACGTCATTTCATTCGGTCACGGCAAGAAATATCCGCGATTTTGTGAATTTTCTTCGGCCCATGCGGCATGATGGCCACCTTGATTCCCACAGGGAACCCTGTGACTGAATCTCACGATCTGAAACACTTGTTGTCCAGTTGCAACCCGGCGCCGTCTCGATTTTGAGGTGCTGAATCTGTTACAAGCGGTGGACAAGCCATCAGGAAGTGGTCCGCGAACCCGACGTCGCGCCCAGCCCGTGGCCCAGCGAACCGGGTGTCACCGCACTCCCACCTCGCTAGTGTTGACTTCACAGGGTCCTCACAGGACGGGCAAAGCGCCGGCAAACCAGCAGAATGGAGAGTTGTCACATGGCATCCCCTCACTCCATGACCAACAACCTTCCCCAGCTCTCCCACCCGGACGGCTCCCCCATCCGCGCACTGGTGGTCGATGACGAGCCCAGCCTCGCCGAACTCATGAGCATGGGCCTGCGCATGGCAGGCTGGTCTGTCGCCGTAGCCGCTGATGGTCCCGAGGCCGTGAAGGCCGCCAAGGACTTCCGTCCGGACGTCCTGGTTCTGGATGTGATGCTCCCGGGATTCGATGGCGTTGAGGTACTCAACCGCATCCGTGCCTTCGCCCCCGAAGTTCCTGCCCTGTTCCTCACTGCCAAGGACGCCGTGCAGGACAGGATCGTGGGCCTCGCTGCCGGCGGCGATGACTATGTCACCAAACCCTTCAGCATGGAGGAAGTCCTGCTCCGCCTCCATCGACTCGTCCAACGGTCCGGTGTTGCGGCCATGGACACGGCCGAGCTTGTGGTCGGCGACCTTACATTGAACGTAGACACCCGCGAAGTCACACGGGCCGGCGAGGATATCCCGCTGACGGCCACCCAGTTCGAACTCCTCCGGTACCTTATGGAAAATCCCAAAAGGGTGGTCAGCAAGGCCCAGATCCTGGACCGCGTGTGGGACTACGATTTCGGTGGCCAAGCCAACATCGTGGAACTCTACATTTCTTACCTGCGCAAGAAAATCGAAGCAAACCACCCGCCGATGATCCACACCATTCGTGGCGCCGGCTATGTCATCAAGCCTGCGGACTAAGCGTTGACCACACTTTCAGGAGTTGCCAGGACGTCCCGGCGGAGCTGGCTCAATCCGTCCACGTGGCATTTGCGCACCCGGCTGGTCCTGGTGTCCATGGCGCTTCTTGTGGCAATCTGCAGTGCCGTAGGAGTGGTCAGTTACGCGTCGATGGACACGTACTTCAACAGGCAACTCGACAAGCAGCTGGAGCAGGCGTCCAGCCGTGCGACATCCTTCGGGAGGCCGCCGTCGAACTTTCCTTCCTCACCGTCCGGCCAACCGGACCCGCTGGAAGCGCGCGGCCAGGCGGCGGGAACGCTCAGCGCCCGGATCGATGGCTCCACGGTGCGGAGCTCTGGCCTGATCGACGCCCAGGGCAATCGCGTGGCCCTCTCGGCTGACGACGAAGAGGTCCTGCTGGCGCTCCCCACGGACAACCGTCCGGTGGATCGCAGGCTGTCCAACGGCGACTACCGGCTGGTGGCAGTCGAACCCGCGTACGGCGATGTGATCGTGACTGGTTTGCCACTGGCGGACAAGCAAAACGCTGAAGCCTCGCTGGTGTGGACCATGGTGTTTGTTTCCTTGGGCGGATTGGTGCTGATCGGCCTTGCGGGCACGGTCATCATCCGCCGGACCATGCGGCCGCTGGAACAGCTTTCGGAGGTAGCCACCAAGGTTTCGCGGCTCCCCCTCGACGCCGGTGAAGTGGCACTCGCGGTGCGCGTACCGCCGTCGGCCGCCCATCCCGGGACGGAAGTGGGCAGCGTGGGCCACGCCTTGAACCAAATGCTGAACAACGTCTCCAGCGCCTTGGAAGCCCGGCAGGAAAGTGAAACGAAAGTCCGGCAATTCGTAGCTGACGCGTCGCACGAACTCCGGACACCCCTGACCGCCATCCGCGGGTACACCGAGCTCCTGAGGATGACCGAAAACTTCACTGACGACGGCCGGAAATCCTTGGCGCGCGTGCAGAGCCAGTCAGAACGCATGACCACGCTGGTGGAGGACCTCCTGCTGCTGGCGCGGTTGGACGAAGGCCAGCCCGTAAAGGTCACGGACGTGGACCTGACCCAACTGGTCATCGAGACCGTCAGCGACGAAAAGGTCATGGCCCCGGACCACATCTGGCAGCTCCAATTGCCGGATGAACCCATCACCGTCCGGGGGGACACGACGCAACTGCACCAGGTGTTGGCGAACCTGCTTTCCAATGCCCGTAAACACACCGACGCCGGAACCACCGTGGTTACGGGCGTCATGCTCTCCGCCGATGGCAGCGCAGTGGTCACTGTGACGGATAACGGCCCCGGTATCCCGGCTGATTTCCAGGGCCGGATCTTCTCCCGTTTTGCCCGTGCCGACGCCGCCAGATCGGGGTCCGAAGGCACGTCCGGACTGGGCCTTTCGATCGTGGAATCGATCGTCGAGGCCCACGGCGGCAGTGTCGAAGTGACCTCCCGGCCGGGGCGTACAGAGTTCGCCCTCCGACTCCCCACGGTTGCAACCGAACGCGTGTAACGAATCCAGCAAGGCGACTCACCGTCGTCGTGATCTCTGTTACCTAAATGTGACTTCTGTTGAATCCTCCTGTACCGTCGAAAGGGTGGGTCTCCCCTAACAGGCCCACACCCGGGATGCGCCGAGCTCTGCCACTTCCCGGAGTTCCGTTCTCATTCGAGGCAGAGACGGGGGACCCATGGTCTCCGGGCCCAGGCATTTTTGCCGGCCCTAGGGGTGAAGCCGCAGCTACATGCGCGGCCGGATGACCTCATCCGAACCCGACAGCTAACTCCGCAGGCGCTGAGAGGTAATCACACATGTCTGAACCTAACGATCAGACGCGCCCTTCCGCGCGTCATCGCGACGAAAACAACGCACCGCTGACCAAGTCGCAGTCCGTCCTCAAGAACGCAGCACGCCAGGGTAAGTCCGGCTACCGCATGTCCGTTGTGGCCGGCGTCGTAGCAGCCGCACTGGGCGTGGCATCGCTTGGACAGGCCGCCAACGCCGCGTTCAACCTTCCCGAGATGAGCCAGGCCGCCGAGCGCCAGGCCACCAACGCCCAGATCGACGATCAGGCGAAGGAGAAGGCTGCCGCTGACGCCGCAGCCCAGGCTGATGCAGCCAAGAAGGCAGCAGAGAAGGCCGCCGCGGACAAGGCGGCTGCAGACAAGGTTGCCGCGGACAAGGCCGCCGCCGACAAGGCTGCCGCCGACCAGGCTGCTGCCGCGCAGGCCGCTGCAGACCAAGCCGCTGCTGCGCAGGCTGCCGCCGAAAAGGCCGCTGCCGACGCCGCCGCCAAGCAGGCCGCCGACGCCGCTGCTGCCGCCGCCGCCGCGGAAGCTGCAGCTGCTGCTGCCGCGCCCAAGGCAGTGGACGATCCCGCCGCCGCTAAGGCGTACGCCGCAAGCATCCTCGCCAGCTACGGCTGGGGTCCGGGCGAAATGACCGCCCTGAACACCCTGTGGGAGAAGGAATCCAACTGGCGCACCACGGCCACGAACGCTTCCAGCGGCGCCTACGGCATCGTCCAGTCCCTGCCGGCTTCCAAGATGGCCTCGGCCGGTGCTGACTGGCAGACCAACTACCAGACCCAGATCAAGTGGGGCCTGAACTACATCAAGGAACGCTACGGATCCCCGTCGGCCGCCCTGGGCTTCCACTTGGCCAACAACTGGTACTAAGCCAAGAGTTCTCCTGATCACCGCGCCGGTTCCCGCCGTTCGCCCCAGTACCCACTGGAGCGGATCGCGGGAACGGGCGCGGTTTTCGCTTTTCACAGTACGGTCACAGCTTCCGCCTAAAGGCCTCATATTCGGCGGCTCCATGCTGAAGACATGACGCTCACAGATCCCGCCGCCAGCGCATCGCCGAACCCGGTCCGTGCCGCGCGCCTCGCTGTGCCGGCCCTGCCAACCAGGCCGCAGACCCTGCGCCACCAGAGCGTCCTGCCCCACGAGCAGCCACCCGTGCGCCACCAGCCTCGGCGCGAGCCAGTGGATACCCGGGCAGGCGCGCCCGTCCTGGACATCGCCATCCCCGTGTTCAACGAGGAGAACGTCCTCGAAGAAAGCCTGCGCAGGCTGCACGGACATCTCACCGACTCCTTTCCACACACTTTCCGGATCACCGTGGCGGACAACGCCAGCACGGACAACACCCTGAAGATCGCAGAGAGACTGGCCCGCGAACTCCCCGAGCTCAGCGTCATCCGCTTCAGCGAAAGCGGGCGCGGCAACGCTCTCCGGCACGTCTGGCTTGCGTCATCCTCGCCGGTGCTCGCCTACATGGAAGCGGACCTTTCAACCGACCTCTCCGCGCTGGCTCCGCTGCTGGCCCCGTTGATCTCCGGCCACTCGGACCTCGCCATCGGCACACGACTGGCGCGCACTTCGCGGGTAACCCGCCGGCCCTGGCGCGAGTTCGTCTCCCGCAGCTACAACTCCCTACTGCACGCCTCGATGGGCACCCACGTCTCAGACGCACAATGCGGCTTCAAAGCCATCCGCGCGGACGTGGCGCACCAGGTCCTGCCCTACACCAAGGACAACGCCTGGTTCTTCGACACCGAGCTTCTGATAGTTGCCGAACGGTGCGGACTGCGCATCCATGAAGTCCCGGTCGACTGGACCGACGATCCCAACGCAAGTGTCGACGTCGTACGAACCGCCGTGGCTGATGTGCGCGGCATGGTGCGCCTGACGCGCGAGCTGGCCAGCGGACGGATTCCTCTCGAACAACTGCGCGCAGCTTTGTCCCGCGGGCCCGTCCCACCACCCGCCCCGCAAAACAGCACCCTTGGGCGATTGCCCCGGCAGGCTGCCCGCGCCGTGGCGTGGACAGCCGCCTACGTGCTGTTGTTCCTCCTGGGCCGCAGCTTCCTGGACCCCCAACCCGCGAACATCGCCGCACTCGTGGCGACCGCACTCGCCACTCGCCAACGCTTCGAAGGTCTGGCCGGTCTGGGGATTCGCCTGGCACTCACCTCCGGCGCGCTTGCCCTCCTGCCATTGATCACGACGCCGGACCGCTGGCTTGAGGGGGCAGCGGTAGTGGGCGCTTCCCTCGCCGCTTCCGTGATCAGGTTCTTGCTGTTTCGGCGGACACTTGCACCTGACGTTACGTGAGGATTTAGCGTGGTCCCCATGACGGGAACAAACGGAACCGGACCCTGGAGTATCGGAGAGCTCGCCAAGGCCTGTGGAGTGAGTGTGCGGGCACTCCACCACTACGACGGGATCGGGCTCTTGTCCGCAAGCCAACGCACAGCAACGGGCCATCGCCGGTACACGGAAGGCGATCTCCGCAGGCTGTACCGGATCCGGGCCCTCCAGAGCCTGGGGCTTCCTCTGGCGGAAGTGGCTGAAGCTTTGGACGCTCCCGACGACGCCACGACGCTCCGGAACCTGCTGCAAGAACAACTGACCCGAGTTCAGCAGCAAGCCCGGCAGGTCCAGGCCCTTCAAGACCGCTTGGGCGGCCTGCTATCCCTCATGGACGTGGACGCCATGCCCACCCCTCAACAATTCATGTCAACGTTGGAGATGATCACTGTGCTCGAAAACAACTTCACTGCCGAACAACGCGTGCGGCTTGCCGATAGGCGAAGCGAACTTGGTGCCGGGAAAATCGAAGCCGCCAAAGAACAATGGGCCGCCCTGGTGGAGGAAGGCCTGGCCCACGTCGCCGCCGACACGCCAGCTTCGGACCCCGCGGTCCAGGAATGGGTGCGCTCGTGGGACGGGATCGGGTCCATGTTCCATTCCGGAGAGGACACCAAAGCAGCCGCCAGGGCCGCGTGGCAGGACAACAGCCAGGCGATCAGCGCCGGACTGCCTTGGACGGCTGAGCAGCTGGCCGGATTGATGGGGTACTTGCAGAAAGCGCGGTCGGCCGGCTAAGGCCCGCGTGTCGTGGGCTAGGCCTCTGGCTCCGCCTCCACGGCACCGCGAACGGCAGCGATGGACGCAGCAACGTCGCCGGCATCGGTGGACCAATTGCTCACCGAGATCCGTAGGATTTCCCGGCCATGCCATGACGAACCAGACATCCAGACCGCTCCCTCGGCCATCAGCCTCTGGGTTACCCGGTGCGTGCGGTCATCACTGCCGAAGCTCACCGAGACCTGCGTGAAGACCACGTCATTGAGGACTTCGACCCCCGGGATCGCGGCCAGGCCCTCGGCCAGGGCGCTGGCGTTCGCGGCCAGTCGTTCCACCATGGCGATCACACCGTGGCGGCCAAGTTGGCGCAGCGCAGCCCACACCGGAATTCCGCGGGCACGGCGTGACAATTCGGGCACTTTCTCGAAGGGGTCCCCCGGCCCGGCATCCGTTGCGATGAAATAGCTCGTGTGGACGCTGAAAGCACGCCTCAGCGCCTCCGGGCTGGCCACAATGGCCAGGCCGCAGTCATAGGGGACGTTCAAGGTCTTGTGGGCATCCGTGGCCCAGGAATCGGCGCCTTCCACTCCCGCCAGCCGCCCCCTCAATTTCGGGCTGACGGCGGCCCACAAACCAAAAGCGCCATCCACGTGGACCCACGCACCGCGGTCATGGGCCACGGCCACGGCTTCCTCCATGGGATCAAACGAGCCGGAATGCAGGTTGCCCGCTTGCAGGCAGACCAGCGACGGCCCGGGTTGCTCGTCCATGGCAGCTGCCAGGGCTGCGGGGAGGATCCGTCCTTCGTGGTCAGCATCCACAGGGACGCACGCCCCCAGTCCGAGGTACCGGAGCGCCAAGTCGACGGCTGCGTGCCGTTCGCGTCCCGCGAAAGTCGTGATGCGCGGAGCACCCGAAAGACCCAGGGCCTGAAGGTCCCAGCCGGCCTCGTCCATCAGATACTGGCGACCGGCCGCGAGTCCCACGAAGTTGGCTGTGGTGGCGCCCGTGGTGAACCCGACGTCGGAACTTGCCGGAAGGTGCAGGAGGTCCAGAAGCCAGGCGGCAGCGGATTCCTCGATGGCCGCGGCAGCCGGGGTGGCAAACCGGAGCCCCGTGTTCTGGTCCCATGCCGAGACAAGCCAATCGGCGGCCATGGCAGCGGGCAGGGTTCCACCCATGACCCACCCGTAAAACCGCCCGGATTGGATGGCCATCAGGCCGGGTTCCGCGAGGGCGGCAAGCTCGTCCACAACATCGGCGGGGTCAGTGGCCCCGTCCGGAAGGATGGTTGCCAGGCTCGCGGCGACCTGATCGGCGTCGACCTTTGGACGGACGGGGCGGTCGGGAACCGACGCCAGCCAGTCCGTTGCGTGCACCATGGCCCGCTCCAATGCAGCCCTGTACGCCTCCGGCATCGCAGACATGGGCACAGCCTACTCCCGCCCGGCCGGGCCGAACAGTACTAGAGCGTGAGGGTAATGAGGTGACCGCCGTCGTCGTCCTTCACGGCGGTGACTGTGACGGACGTGTAGTCCTGGATGCGCCACATGCCTTCTTCAAGGTCGCCGCCGGCGTCGCCCACCACCACTGTCCGCATTCCGGCGGCGCGGGCCGCGGCAATGCCGGCAGGGGCGTCTTCAAAGACCACGACGTCGGCAGGCTCGACTCCCAGCAACGCCGCCGCCGTGAGGTATCCCTCCGGGTGCGGTTTGCCGCGCGTGACGGCCTCGGAAAAGACGGTGGTGCTTGGCATCGAAAGCCGGGCGGCCCGCATGCGGATTCCGGCGAGGATGCTGTCCGCTGAAGTGACCAAGGCCGTTGCTTCGTCCGGCAGCGCTTGCAGTACTGCCTCTGCGCCGGGCAGCGCGATCACGCCGTCGGTACGGGAACGCTCCATGTCACCCAGTTCGGCAGTCAAGGCGGCAACGTCCGCATCGGCCGGCGCGAAACGGCGCACGGTATCTCCGGCTTGGACTCCGTGGGAAGTCCGGAGAATCTCGTCGATGTCCAAGCCGTACCGGTGGGCGAACTCCGACCAGACCTGCTCAACGACCGCTGTGGAATCCACCAGCGTGCCATCCATGTCGAAGAGGACAGCACGGACGGTCAACACGGTTTGCTGGGCGGACGCGGCGTGCTCGGCAGGATGGCTCATGGTTCCATCCTGCCGCACGGTGCCAGGGTAGCGACGAACTGTTACTTAGCCGTTGGGGCGCTGCGGAAGGTACTGCAATGCCCATTTGTTGCCGTCGGGGTCCGCGAAGTAGACAAAGTGGCCCCAATCCTGGATGTCGACGTCACTGACGTCCACGCCGTTGGCTTTGAGTTGCTCGTGCGCTTTGTTGATGTCCGCCACCACCACTTGCAAGCTGGGCGCTGTTCCGGGAGGGGCATCATTGAGTCCCTCGCCAATGGCGATGGAACAAGCCGAACCCGGCGGGGTCAACTGCACAAAGCGGATGCCGTCCATGGGACGCTCATCGAAATCGGCGTTGAAACCAACCTTGTTGACGTAGAAGTCCTTCGCGCGATCGACGTCGGACACAGGGACAAACACCAGTTCAAGTTTCCAGTCCATGCGCCACAGGCTAGCGGGGCCGTCAGGAAACCGGTAGGGGTGTTTGAGTTCCCGGGCAGCCTCAATAGCTGTGGTCCCCTCCAAGTCGTGGGTGCGCTGCCCACGTCGCCGTAGGGGAACGGCGAGACCGCAGCGGACCCGCGAACTCGGTGGGCCGAGTATCGCGGATTCGTCGTCACGTTTTGGCCGGAAAGGTCACGTCATAGGTATATGCCCATGCCCGAGTTTGTCATTTCGATGGAGTTGTCGGGGGTGTGGCTTCACCTAGTGGAGGGCAGTTGGTTGGCGTACGACATTGATTCTGGCGGGGCGTTGGCCGTGGTGGCTTGGTCCGGGCTGGGTTTCCGGGTGGGCAGGTTCTGTCCGGTGCCGGTGGGTTAGGGGCCCGGCCATGTACGAGATTGATACATCGGTGGTGGAGGGGTGGCCGGATCCTGCGGCGTTGGAGGAAGCAGCGGCTCCGTTGCTGGAACACGCGCAGGGTGTTGTGAATGTGGTGCAGGCTGCGGCGTCGGAATGGTCGGGCCTGGCGGATGTGTACCGGGCTCCGGAAGCGGCGGAGCTGGTGGCTGCGTTCGGGAAGCCCGTGCAAGTGAGTGAGGCGCTCCGGACGGGTGTGGTGGTGGTGTACCGGGCGTTGCTGGGCTACGCGGACACCGTCCGGGATTTGAACCGGCGCCGTGGGTTGCTGCTGGATGAGATCGAGGTTTTTTACCGTGAGCGGGACACGTACCTGGAGCGGGTGGCGCTCATGGAGGGTATGGGTGATGGTTCGGCCTCGATGAGCGGTACGGCGGTGGCTTACGAGGCCGAGGACCTGGATCGCCGTGTCCGTTCGTTGGCGGCCGAGCATGAGCAGGCCGAGAACGATTGCGCCCGCCGGATCAACAGCGTGCCTCCGGCGGACGGTCCGGTACCGGCATATTACGACGCCGGAACGGCGACGGACCTCGCGGTGGACCGGACCCGGTCCCGGCTGCACTATCTGGAGAGCGCCCATGGGGGCGGTGCCGCCGGGTCGCTGGAAATGCTGGCGCTGCTGAAATCGTTGACGCCGGGCCAGTTGCTTGACTACGGGATGGCCGAAGCCGATTTCCTTCGCTCCGGCCTTGCTTCCCCTCCGCCGGTGGACCAGGTCCGTGACTGGTGGGCGGGGTTGTCCCCGGAACAGCAGGCCGCGTTGATGGTCGCCGCGCCCGGGGTGATCGAGAACCTGAACGGGATCCCCTACAAGGCCAGGGCGAAAGCGAACCGGGTCAATCTGGATGCGGTGTTCAAGGACCCCCGGACCAGCGACGAGGACAAGGCCGCGCTGCAGGTCATCTACGACGCGCTCGAGCCCGCTGATGAGTTGCAGGCTGCCCAACGAAGCATCGTGTCCTTCACCCCCGACGAGAACGGCAAACCCTTGGTGGCGGTTGCGATCGGGGATCTGGATACGGCCACGAACGTGACCTGGAACGTCCCGGGCATGCGGACCACCGTGGCAGACGGGCTGGAATCCTGGACGAAGTCTGCCCAGGACCTGTACAACACGCAAGGACAGTCACTCGATGCTCCAGAGGCAGGACGCAGAGCTGTTGTGTCGTGGGTTGGGTATGACAGTCCGGAGGAGCCACCGAGTGGCGAGGTGTTGTCGACCGAGCTGGCCAAAGCCGGTGGGGCCAAGCTCGCCGCCGCGTTGGATGGCTTCACCGAAACCCGGGCGACCCCAGAGGACGACCACGGCCGGCCGCGGTTGAATGTGGTGGCCCATTCCTACGGCACCACCACCGCGTCCTACGCGCTGAAGGCAACCAGGCATGAGGTAGCGACGGCGACGTTTTTCGGGTCCGCGGGTATCGAGTGGCGGGAGATCGGCTCGGCCGCGGACCTGCACGTTGCCAAAGACCCCGCCGGAAAACCCGAGGTGTATGTGACCGCGGCCAGTGAGGACCGGGTCGCCCCGTTGGGGATCCTCGGCAGTGGGCTCAGGGGCCGGGAAGGGCGGTGGGATCCTACCGGTGACTGGTTCGGGGGCAAGAACTTCTCCTCCGAAGGCGGCTACGACCCGGACACGGGCACGGTCTACACGAGAACGACCGGGCACGATGCCAAAGGATGGGCGGCCGAAGGTAGCGGCGACACCGTCTTCGCCGCCACCAGCGATCACGGCTACCTCGATCCCGACACGGAGTCCGCCCATAACATCGCGATGACCTCCACCGGGCGCGGCCATCTGATCAAGGAATTGATCCCGCTCCGCCACGAAGAGAGGCCCGGCTACGGCGGGATGGACTACCCCACCGGGCCCTTGATCGAGCGTGATCTCACCCCGGAAGAACTCGCCAAGGAGCGGAGCAAATGACGACGACAAAACTCAATCGCAAAACGTGGTTGGCATTGATGATGGTGGGGTGTTTGGTGATGACAGGGTGTGGCATGAACTCAACGAATGATGGTCAGCAAGGCGAGCCGGGACCCGGTGAGCGGAGCGCTGAAGAGGTGTTCACGGACTTCATGGATGCCATGGAGGACACAGTTCAGCAGTCGGGCACGACATGGCCCGGGTGGGACCGTAATGACACAGCGGATTACGTGTCAGAACCTTGTGGGGTACACGCACGGGCCGACGGCCGGCTATACCAGCGGCAAATCGAAGGCGGCCCGATTGATGATCCGGCGGCTGCTGTGGACCGAATGAAGGCCCACTGGGAGTCCAAGGGCTACAAGATTGGAAACATCTTCGACGACGGCGATCCCGCAACAGGGGTCCAAATCAACGCACGAACACCCAGAGGCATGCTGGTGCAGTTTTCACCCACCCCCAACGGGAGTCTCATTATGGTGATGGGCGAGTGCACCCTGGACCCCGCCGCCAGGAAGAAGACCACCTGAATGGCCGGTTTGTCCCGACGCCGCCCATTCGGCCCCAAAATCCCGCGCAACCCTGAACGCTTTTTGATCGTGCTACTCATGGTGGGGTGCTTGGTGATGACAGGCTGTGGCATGAACTCAACGAATGATGGGCAGCAAGGCGAACCGGGACCTGGCGAGCGGAGCGCCGAGGAGGTGTTCACGGACTTCATGGATGCCATGGAGGACACAGTTCAGCAGTCGGGCACGACATGGCCCGGGTGGGACCGTAATGACACAGCGGATTACGTGTCAGAACCTTGTGGGGTGCACGCACGGGCCGATGGCCGGCTATACCAGCGCCAGATAAGGGGTGGGCCCGTCGATGACCCGCAGGCTGCAGTGGACCGGTTGAAAGCCCACTGGGAATCCAAGGGGTACAAGATCAAGAATATCTTCGACAACAGGGGCCCGAAGACCACTGGTATTGAGATCGTTGCTTCGGCTCCTCGGGGCGTGGTCCTGATCTTCACGCCAACAAAAACAGTTAGCTTCATCATGGTGATGGGTGAATGCACCTTGGACCCGGCCGCCAGGAAGAAGACCACCTGAATGGCCGCCTCGTCCCGATCCCGCTTACCAAGTCGCAGGCACCTTAGCCCGCTGCATTTCTTGATCTCAATACTCACAGTCGGGTGTTTGGTGATGACAGGGTGTGGCATGAACTCAACGAATGATGGTCAGCAAGGCGAGCCACGACCTGGCGAGCGAAGCGCCGAAGAGGTGTTCACGGACTTCATGGACGCTATTGACGACACCGTCAAGCATTCGGGTACGGACTGGCCCATCTGGGACCGCAACCACACGGCGGGCTTCTTCGCGCAACCGTGTTCGGTTCATAAGCGGGACGATGGCCGGGCCTACCAGACACAGATCGAAGGCGGACCAATTGATGATCCGCAGGCAGCAGTGGACCGGATGAAAGCCCACTGGGAATCCAAGGGGTACAAGATTGGAAATATCTTCGACGACGGCAATCCCGCAACTGGGGTCCAGATCAACGCACGAACACCCAGAGGCATGCTGGTGCAGTTCTCACCCACACCCAACGGGAGTCTCATTGTGGTGGTTGGCGAGTGCACCTTGGACCCCGCCGCCAGGAAGAATACCACTTGAGTGGGTGTCTCGTCCCGGCCCCACTTACCCGGTCCCGCGCGCCTGATGTCGTTTTCGAAGTCCAGTCAGAAGGGATAATACTGCGGCGCAAACCAAAGCTACGGAGCCGCTGATGACGAAAAACTCCACAACGGGCGAATGCAACGACGTGCTGTCGGTAAACGCCCGAACGTGGGAGATGGAGAAGTTCAGAGCCGCATCTGGCAGCAGCAAGAGCGTGGCCGGAGTGCCGTAGGAGTACAAAAAGTACGAGGCGAGCCGGCCTACGCCGACATCAGCCGTGGTTCTCCGGAAAAGGAGTCCACAAACAAAGACTGACGCTGAGCTCCAGAGCACGAACCACAGGACGTTGCCTACATTAGATCCGCCCTGAAATGCGGTGAATGACTCGAACAGCCCGAGGCCCGTGTATTGCGCTGCGGTAACGAAAACAGCCCAACCGCCTAGAGCCCAGGGAACCAGAGTGGCTCCCGCCAGGACCCATGCCCGAAACGTGACGGTCTAACCAGCCACGCCGTACAGGCGGTCGCCAGCGTCGCCCAGGCCGGGCACGATGTACGACTTCTCGTTGAGCTTCTCGTCAATGGAAGCGAGCACGATCTTCACGTTGGCGTCCGCGAGCTCTTCCTCCAGCTTGGACAGACCCTCCGGAGCTGCCAGCAGGCAGATGCAGGTGACGTCCGAGGCGCCGCGCTTGAACAGGAATTTGATGGCCTCGCGCAAGGTGCCGCCGGTGGCGAGCATGGGGTCAAGGACGAAGACCTGACGGCCGGTGAGGTCCTCCGGGAGGCGCTCGGCGTAGGTGATGATGTCCAGGGTTTCTTCGTCACGGGCCATGCCCAGGAAGCCGACCTCGGCCGTGGGGACCAGCTTGGTCATGCCCTCGAGCATGCCCAGGCCAGCGCGCAGGATGGGGACAACCAGCGGTGTGGGCTTGGTGAAAGCCGTGCCGATGGTCTTGGTGACGGGGGTCTCGATCTCCACTGGCTGCGTCTTGACCTCGCGGGTGGCTTCATAGGCCAGGAGGGTGACGAGTTCTTCAGTGAGTTGCCGGAAGACCGGTGAAGGAGTGTTCTTGTCCCGCAGAACGGTGAGCTTGTGAGCGACCAGCGGGTGGTCCACGACGAGTGTGCGCATGCGTCCAAAACTATCATTGAGATATGAGCGCCAACGAGCCGTATCACGCAGAACACATGGCTTGGATGGGCCTTGCCCTGGATGAGGCCCGGCTCGCGTTGGAGACCGACGACGTGCCGATCGGCGCCGTCGTGTTGGGTCCCGACGGCGGCGTGCTGGGTTCGGGACGCAACGAACGGGAAGCCCATGGCGACCCGACGGCCCATGCCGAGATCGTCGCGATCCGCCAAGCTGCTGCCGCCCTGCAACGCCATGCCCGCGAACTGGGTGAAGGCGGTGATGGCTGGCGGCTTGAGGACTGCACCCTGGTGGTGACCCTGGAGCCGTGCGCCATGTGTGCCGGGGCGATTGTCCTGGCCCGTATTCCCCGCGTCGTTTTTGGCGCGTGGGACGAGAAAGCCGGAGCGGTGGGTTCGGTATTCGACATCCTCCGCGAGCGCCGGCTCAACCATTGGGTGGAGGTCTACGCCGGGGTACGTGAGGAGGAGTGCGCTGCCTTGCTGAAGGACTTCTTCGCCTCCCACCGGGTACCCGGAGTGGAGCACCGGCCGGTCTGACCATGAGCTCCGGGAGCAAACCATGACAGTCACGTTCAATCACACCATCGTCTACGCAACGGACAAGCACCGTTCAGCAGAGTTCCTTGCCCGCGTCTTCGGGCTTCCCGCACCGCAGCCCATGTGGTCGTTCGTCACGGTTCCGCTGGGCAACGGCGTCACCCTGGACTTCCTGGGGGCGGTGGGCGAGATTGCGCCGCAGCACTACGCCTTCCTGGTCAGCGAAGAGGAGTTCGACGGGATCTTCACCAGGATGATCGCCGAGGACATTCCCTATTGGGCCGATCCGGCAAGGTCCCGACCCCGGGAGATCAACCACAACGACGGTGGACGAGGCGTCTACTTCTGTGATCCCGACGGGCATTTCCTTGAAGCGATCACCCGGCCGTACGGTTCGGGATGATTATCTGCCTGCAGCGGCCTCGTCCAGTGCGTCGATCCGCAGTTGGCGCGATGCCGGTGAGTCAAGGCTGAATGACCTGAAGTCCCCCAGGTCTTCCCTGATCCACGTCTCCACTTCAGCGATCCGTCGGGTCACGGCATCGGTGGGTTTGGTGAACGTCCACGCCGCAATCCGTTCCTTGCCGGGATCGTACTGCCACAGACCGATGATCCTCCCCCTGTCCAGGATGGGGTGGTCCGGCAGGTCGGCCTGAAGTGCCAGTGTGGTGTCAAGGACCTTCTTGCCCCTGTCCGCGTCAGCGAACATGTCCGCCGAATTCCTCCTGTGGAGGACCAGTGAATCGGTTCCTGCCAGGAGTTGGACCTGCTCGTCGCCGATCTCTTCGAAATCAGCCAAGCGTTCGACGTCGGAGGGCAGCATCCACAGCACGTCTCCGTTCGCTGCGGGCACCTCCACGGCCCCGACGGCGGCGAGCGCGGCTTTGCTTTGGGCCACCGTGAAGGCAGTGAACCACTGGCTCTGCTTGAACGTCGCTCCCCCGGTCCAGCGCAAGTACCGTTCCAGCAGGAGCCGGCGGGCGCCGTCGTCGTCCATTGCGCTGCCCGGAAGGCCCCAGTTCGTGTAGGCGTAGCGCTGCTGGTCGAGGCGGCCGTTGACGGGCACGCGGCGGATTCGGCCGTCCGCCTGCAGGAGTCCCAGGGCGGTGGGAAGCGTGGTGGAGGCGCCCTTTTTCTTGCCTTCCTCGCCCAGGCTGCGGACCGACTCGCCCAGCTCGTTCCGGAGTTGCTTGGGGTCCATGGGATCGCTGGACTCTTTGAGGGCGTGCTCTACTTCGTCCTCCAGCAATGTGATCTCACCGCGTTCCACGCCGAGCCTGGCCAGCACCTTGAAGGGGGCTATCGCGGCGTCCCTGCCGATCTGGAGTCCCCATGCGAAATCGGCCTGGCCCAGGACGTAGGTGCAGCCGCGGGCGGTGGGGAGCTCGTGGATCTTCAGGGCTTTGACGTCCCGGTCCGCTTGCTCGCGCCTGATCCCCGCCCTCGCGAACAAGGTGAGGTACGGGTTGGCGCCACCTACCGATCGGGCCCATCCGGCGTGGTCCAGGACTTCCTCGGAGGTCTTGCCTATCAGTGAGCCGTCAAGGCCTTGCTCGTGCCACGCCCATGCCCGGAGGCGTTCGGGAGTGAGCGTTCCTGCGGCTGGGACAGCGGGTGCGGTGGCGGTCATGGCCCCATTCTGCACCCTTACACGCTCCTACGTGAGGGCCTTCAGGACCGTGGCCGCGGTGGTGTCCCAGCCTGGCAGGTGTGTTCGGGCCAGGAGGCCTGCGTTGCGCCAGCGTTGTTGTACAGCGGGGTCCGTCAGCCAGGTCCGGAGGGTGCCTGCGAGGTTGTGGGGGTCGCTCAGATCCAGCACGGCACCAGCTCCGGTGTTGCCCAGGGCTTCCACCGCGCCTGTCCCCTGCCGGACGAGCACCGGCACCCCATGGGCCAACGACTCCGTGACCACCAAACCGAACGCTTCGGACTGCGAAACCAGGACACTGAGGTCTGCTTTGTGCCACTGCTCCTGGAGGGCGGCTCCGGCCAGCTCGCCGGTGATCCTGATGCGGCGCTCCAGCCCGTAATGCTCGACGGCGGCTCCCACCTCTGCAGCGTACGTCGGGTCGGCGTCGCGGGAGCCGATCAGGGCAGCGGTCCAGGGGAGATCTTTCAGGGTCGCGAGAGCCTGTACCAGTGATGTTTGGCTCTTGTTGGGCAGCAGGGCCGCGACAGCCACGATGTGCTTCGGTTGGGAGCCGGTGCCCGCTTCCGCTGCGTCCGCACCGGGTTGCGCAACCACGATGTTGAGCGGGCCGTGCTTGGCTTTCAGTTCCGCGGCAGCATGGAAACTCGGGCAGATGACCCCGGACGCCGCCGCCAAAGCCCTGCTTTCGCGGTCCGAGTGTTCCGCCAACGCCATGTGCGAAAGGATCCACACCGTGGTTCCGGCATTCACGGCGCCGGCGATCTCATCCGGGGCACCGCTGGCCACCAGGCCGTCGGCAATCACGGTAGCGCCGCCGTCGAGCACGTCAGCGAACCGCCGGCGGTCCGCCGGGCTGCCCACCGGCCACCCGCCGTCGACCGTTGCTGTCTCTACTGTGGCCCCCTGGTCTGCCAGGTGCTCGGCGAGTTTGGTGTTGTACTTGTTGCCGCCGGAGCCGTGCCGGACGTTACCCGGAACCAGGAAGCGTATGTGCATTTACTTGGCCGGAAGCTCCAGCGAGTAGCCCGCCCAGGCGTCCGGGTTCTCGCGGAGCACAACGTCGATGCCGCTGAGCGCCGGTCCGTCCTGGGTGTCCTGGATTCTTGTGGCGATGGCGTCGCCGATGTGCTGCGCGAGTGCCTCGGTGGTGGAGAGCTTGTCTTTGAAAGCAGGGTGTTCGTCGAGGTTCTTGTAGTTCAGGTCGGCCAGGATGTCCTCGAGAATGCCTCCGGCGGCGCCGATGTCCAGGACTATTGCATCGTCATTGAGCCCGGGGCGGCGGAACGTCACCTCCGCCACGAAAGTGGCCCCATGGAGGCCCTGGGCCGGCCCGAACGCCTCGCGGGGCAGGCTGTGGGCGATCATGAAGTGGCGTCGGACGGTCAGGCTGAACATGTCTTACTCCTCCGGCTTGGGATAGGCGACCACGTGGCAGAAGCCGCCGGGCTGTTCCAACAATGCAGCGAGCGTAGCGGGCAAATTCTGGAACTGGCATTCGCTGGTCAGGAACGTGTCGAACAGCGGGTCCCTGAGTTGGTCCGCCGCTTCCTGCAGGCGCTGGGCATTCGTTCGCCGGTGCCTTCTCGGGAGGGCAACAGCGCCAACCTGGCTGGACCGGATGGTGAGCCTGCGGGCGTGGAAGTCCTCGCCGAGCGGGAGGGTCACCTCCTTGTCCGCGAACCAGGAAAGCTCGATCACGTCCGAATCGTCGCCGGCCAGTTGCAGGCTCAGCTTGAGGCCCTCGTTGGAGGCGGAACAGTGGAAGACGATGTCGTTATCGCTTTTCGCCTGTTCCGGTAGGGCGAAGACGACTTCTATGGTCTCAGCGAGTTTTCTCTTGTCGGGGTCCGCGTCCACCAGCTGCAGTCGACCGAGCGGATACTTCCGCAGGAGCGTCGCCAAGACGCCTCCCACCAAGCCACCCCCGACGACGGCGACCCTGTCTCCCAGCCTCGGTCCGGCTTCCCAGAGGGCATTGATAGCGACTTCCACAATGCCTGTCAGCACTGCGCGGCGGGCCGGGACGTCGTCAGGAATGAGCGTAAGTTGGTCGGTTG
The DNA here is from genome assembly GCF_042786555.1 of Paenarthrobacter sp. NPDC056912. NCBI lineage: Bacteria > Bacillati > Actinomycetota > Actinomycetes > Micrococcales > Micrococcaceae > Paenarthrobacter > Paenarthrobacter sp. NPDC056912. Next base: position 302,154 of record NZ_JBHUCD010000001.1, on the reverse strand, counting down.
GGACGACATAGAGGTCCTGGTGCGGGTGGAGGCTGAAGACTGTCTGTCCTCGCCATTCGTCCGGGCCTTCTTCCACGGTGCCGACGCTCAAGTAGCCGTACTTCACCGGTCCGGGGAAGTCGCCCTCCTGATGCGGGGCGTGCATCCGCTCGGCCACCCGGGTGGGCACGCGGCCCTCGTGGACCACGCGCTCGGTGCCGCGGCTGACTCCTGAGAAGAGGGTCCTGACAAGGGCTTCGCCTTCTCCTGGCTTGGGGATGGATTCGGAGCGTAGCTCGCCGTGGCCCGTCTTGGTGACCCAATAGGCCTGGGCTTCGTATTCTTGCTCGTGCTCCTGCTGCTGCTCCGAGATAGTCATGATGCTTATGAATCTATCGCTGGGGCGCCGCGGACGGAAGTTTGCTTAGTCTTGCGCGTCCTGCTCTTGGCCTGTCTTAGGCCTCGTTTTGGGGAACCGGGTCCAACTCCGGTACCCTATTTCAGTTGGTGACGTGTCCGAGCGGCCGAAGGTGCAACACTCGAAATGTTGTTTGGTGTAAAAGCCAACGTGGGTTCAAATCCCACCGTCACCGCCAATGAGAAAGGCCCTGCTTCCCTTTGTTTATGAGGGAGGCGGGGCCTTTCGCTTTGCTCGCCGAGGGGCGGGATCTCGGCACTTTCAGGTGCGCAAAGCTGCGAGAGCTAACCCTTCGGTGCGGGCAGGAGTAGATTGAGGCCGGATGCCACAAGACACCTTCGGAACCGACACGGACCGTGGAGGCAACAATGGCCGGGTCAACAAACAAGACAGCCAAAAGCACGGACTACGAGTTCTTCACGGTCTGGAGAGTCGCCGGAACGCGCGAAGAAGTTGTTGACGTGCTGGGCAATGCCGGGACCCTCCAGCAATGGTGGCCGGCGGTCTATCTCAAGGTGACTCCCGTGGACCCGGGAAATCCCGACGGCACTGGCACATCCTTCGACCTCCACACCAAGGGCTGGCTTCCCTATACCCTGCGGTGGCGGCTCACAGTCACGGAACCGGTCACTCTGGATGGCTTCGCCCTGACGGCCAAGGGCGACCTCAACGGCACGGGCCGCTGGACGTTCGAGACAGACGGGCCTGAAGTCGTGATCAGTTACGACTGGCGTGTAAGCACTGCCAAGCCATTGCTTCGGAGACTGAGCTGGCTCCTCAAACCAGCGTTTTCGGCCAATCATCACTGGGCCATGGCACGCGGCGAGGAAAGCCTGGCACTTGAGCTCCGCCGTCGACGTTCAACGTCCGCCAGTAACGTACCTGAACCGCCTGGCCCAACCTTCGCACGCCGGTCCAGGGGTTAGCTCCCGGACTCTCCGAGGTCCTGAACCCCGAGATCGAACCCCTTGGCGTCACTATCCACATAGATACCCATCCGAGACCCTTCCGGCACCGAACTCCCGATAGAATCAAGACGCTGACAGCAAGGCAGCAGCCAGATCGTAGAGGGAGGACTCCGTGCGCACATCGCAGCCCCGGGCGCCCTTCCATGCGTTGCGGTCCGGCGCCATCTCCTTGGTCATCGTGCTTTTAGCGGCTGGCGCGCACGTCGTGGGTGGCGGATCGCTTCCCACAGCACCTGTTCTGGTGGCGTTGCTTGCGTTGACGGCTTTGGCTGCTACGTTGGCCACCCGCTTCAAGCTGAACTTCCTGTCGATGGCGGCGCTCTTGGGCTCCGGACAGTTGGCGCTCCATGAAGCTTTCACAGCTCTGGGGCCAATCTCCACCACCGCGCCGGGAACCAACCACCACCTCGGGGCCGAGCCTTTGAGCCCGGCCCTCGACGTCGCCGCCACGCACACGCACGAGCTCGGCACCACATTCGGCGCCCTCATGCTCATGGGTCACGTGCTGGCTACGCTCACGTCAGCCCTGATCCTGGCCAAGGGCGAGGACGCGCTCTGGCAGCTTGCTGCGTGGCTGCGTCCCCTGGTTGCCCTGCCCGCCTTGCTGTTCAGGCCCGACGCCGGAGCCTCGCCTGTCGTGGCCGACGCACCCGCCGTTTTCACCCCCCGCCCTTGGCGGAACCTCAGGCAAGACAGCCGCCGCGGCCCGCCGGCCGCCGTCGTACTTTCCTAGTTCCGCCCGGCACCAAAGCAGCAAAGCCAGAACAAGCCTTTGCATGGTGACGGGTCCCAAACCCGTACCCCGCGCCGCCCAGACGGCGCCCCCGAAAGGCAATCCCATGAAGAAGTCCGCCCTCCGCCGTACCCTCTCCGCCACCGCCGTCGCCGGCGGAACCGCCGCTTTGATGATGGCCGGCCTCGCCGGCGCGTCCGCTCACGTTTCGGTCGATCCGAACAAGACTGCTGCGAACTCGTACGCCCTGTTGACGTTCGGCGTCCCCCACGGCTGCGGCACGTCCGGAACCATCAAAGTGGCCATCAGCCTGCCCGAGGAACTGACCGACGCAACGCCCACCGTGAACGCGAACTGGACCGTGGAGAAGGTCACCGAGAACCTGAAGGAGCCCAAGAAGCTGGAGGATGGCACGTCCATCACCCAGCGGACCAGCCAGATCGTATACACGGCCAAGGCACCGCTGGATCCGCACATGCGCGACGCCTTGGTCCTCTCGGTCAAGCTGCCGGACGCCGCCGGCAAGACCATCTACTTCCCCACGTACCAGACCTGCGAGACGGGCAAGACGGACTGGATCGAGATCCCCAAGGATGGCCAGAGCGAGGATGACCTGAAGTCGCCCGCACCGGCCATCGCCATCACCGCAGCTGATGCAGCAGGCGACCACCACGCGGCAGCCACCGTGTCCACGGAACAGGCTGCTGTAGTCACTGACGACGGCTCGCAAGCTCGCAGCTGGGCCGGTTTGATCGCGGGCATCGCAGGCCTTGGCTTGGGCGGCGCCGCGTTCATCCGCAGCCGCTCCACCAAGTCTGCAGAATCCAAGGCCGCAGCCACCAAGTAGCTGACTGAGGGTTGGCGCCCGCGAGATCACAATCCGGGCGCCAATCCCCGTTCCCGGCCGTGGCTGAATTGACTCGCGTCACGGCCCCGGCAAGGCTGATGCCCATGTGGACTCAGCGCATCAAAACCGGCCTTGTGACGACGACGGCAGCCGCCTCATTGCTGCTTCTTGCAGCTTGTGGACCAAGCCCAAGCCCCGCGGGAAGCAGCAGTGCCCCGCCCACCTCTTCGACGCCGTCGGCGTCGGCCTCACCTTCGGCAACGGCTACAACGACGCCGTCACCTTCCGCGACAGCAACCTCCGCCGCACCCGCCGCGCCTGCCCTGTGCACGGCGGCGTCGCTAACGGCCGCCACGGATTCAACAGGCGGCGGAGCGGCCGGCAGTGTCTACGAGAAGCTGGTACTGACGAACTCCGGAACCACTCCCTGCATCCTCGAAGGCTTCGCCGGTGTGTCACTGACCGCCGATGCCAACGGTGCCCCGATCGGCGAGCCTGCCACCCGCGAAACCACCACGCCGGTCACCAAGATCGAGCTTGCCCCGGGAAAGGCTGCGTGGGCTGAAATCCGTTACACCCAGGCAGGCAACTACGGGGACTGCACCAAAGTCCCTGCCGCCGGATTCCGGATCTACCCGCCCAACGACACTGCATCGCTCTTCGTCGCGGAAGCCCACGACGCCTGCAGCAACGCCGGCATCAAGCTCCTGACCGTCACCGCGTTCCAGGCAGTCTGACCGTCCCCCCACGGCTCCGGCTTATTCTGTCGGAGCCGTGGGGCATGATGGAGGAATGCAGGAGCAGCAGGCGTCGGACGGCGCCATCGGCCGTTTCAGCCAGGCAACCAGGGAATGGTTCCTCGGCGCTTTTTCCGCGCCTACGCCGGCCCAGGACGGCGCGTGGAATGCGATCTCCTCGGGCTCCCACGCCCTGGTAGTGGCGCCGACTGGTTCCGGCAAGACTTTGGCCGCCTTCCTCTGGGCCCTGGACCGCCTGCATTCCACACCGTCCGGCACTCTTCCGGGGTTGGAGAGCGTCCCCGCCAATGGCAAGGGACGCGCCAAACGCCCCAAAACCAAGACTCGCGTCCTGTACATCTCTCCACTCAAAGCGCTGGGCGTGGACGTTGAGCGCAACCTCCGCGCCCCGCTGATCGGCATCACGCAAACTGCCAAGCGCTTAGGCCTGCCCGCACCCTTGGTGACGGTCGGCGTCCGTTCAGGAGATACGACGGCGGCAGATCGCCGAACGCTGTTGTCGCACCCGCCCGACATCCTGATCACCACCCCGGAGTCTTTGTTCCTGATGCTGACGTCCCGCGCCCGGGAAACGCTGAGCGAAGTGGACACGATCATCATTGACGAGGTCCACGCTGTCGCGGGGACCAAGCGCGGCGCACACTTGGCCGTCTCCTTGGAACGACTCGATGCCCTCCTGCCCAAACCGGCCCAGCGCATTGGCCTTTCTGCAACGGTCCAGCCGCGCGAGCTTGTGGCGCAGTTCCTCGCAGGCCAGGCTCCTGTGGAGATTGTGGCACCGCCGTCAAAGAAGAACTGGAACCTCACGGTCACGGTCCCTGTGGAGGACATGTCGGACCTGCAAGGCGCGGCCGGGGCCTTCGACTCCGGCCCGGCCTCCGGGTTGCAGCCGCAGGCCTCCATCTGGCCGCATGTGGAAGAGCAGATCGTTGACTTGGTCCTGTCCAAGCAGTCCACCATTGTCTTCGCCAACTCCCGGCGTCTTTCGGAACGTCTGACGGCCCGGCTCAACGAGATCTACGCTGAACGCCAGCTGATGGCCGTTGGTGGTGGCGATTGGGTGGCTTCGGAAGCCACCCCCGGGGTTCCAGCATCTACCGCAACCCCGGCGCACATGATGGCGCAGGCCGGCAGCACCACTGGTGCGGACCCTGTGCTGGCCCGCGCGCACCACGGATCGGTCTCCAAGGACCAACGGGCGATGATCGAGGACGACCTCAAGTCCGGCCGGCTGCGCTGCGTGGTTGCTACGTCATCCCTGGAACTGGGCATCGACATGGGCGCCGTGGACCTGGTGGTCCAGGTGGAATCGCCGCCGTCGGTCGCCAGTGGCCTGCAGCGTGTGGGGCGTGCCGGCCACCAGGTCGGCGAGATCTCCGAGGGCGTTTTGTTCCCCAAGCACCGCGCCGACCTCCTCCACACCAGCGTTACCGTGGAACGCATGCTGAGCGGCCAAATCGAACGGCTCAGTATCCCCGCCAACCCGTTGGACATCCTGGCCCAGCAAACCGTGGCCGCCACGGCCTTGGGCAGCATTGATGTGGAGGATTGGTTCAGCACCGTGCGGCGGTCGGCACCGTTCGCGAGCCTGCCGCGCTCAGCGTTTGAGGCAACCTTGGATCTGTTGGCCGGGCGCTATCCATCGGACGAATTCGCCGAACTCAGGCCGCGCATCGTCTGGGACCGGCACGCTGGAACCATCGAGGGCAGGCCAGGGGCCCAGCGCCTGGCGGTCACTTCGGGTGGCACTATTCCTGACCGCGGGTTGTTCGGCGTGTACATCATCGGCACCGAAGTTGAAGGGTCGTCCTCGTCCGGCAGCACGGACGGGAGCGAACCAACTGCTTCGGCCCGCGCTGCCAAGGGTGGTCGCCGTGTTGGTGAGCTCGATGAAGAGATGGTTTACGAATCCCGGGTAGGCGACGTCTTCGCACTCGGGGCCACCAGCTGGAAGATCGAAGACATCACCCATGATCGCGTGCTGGTCTCCCCGGCCTTTGGCCAACCCGGCAAGCTTCCTTTTTGGAAGGGTGATTCCCTCGGCCGACCCGTGGATCTGGGCCGTGCGCTCGGTGCCTTCATCAGGGAGCTCTCCGCCGCTGACGAAGCCCCCGCCATGGAGCGCTGCCAAGCCAGCGGCCTTGACGCCTTCGCCGCCAGCAACCTGCTCCAGTATCTACGGGAGCAAAAAGAAGCAACGGAGATCGTGCCCAGCGATCGAACGTTGGTGGTGGAGCGCTTCCATGACGAACTTGGCGATTGGCGTGTAGTCCTCCACAGTCCCTTCGGCATGCCCGTCCACGCACCGTGGGCACTCGCCGTGGGACAGCGCCTTCAACAGCGCTACGGCTTGGATGGTTCGGCCATGGCAGCGGACGACGGCATAGTGCTGCGCGTTCCCATGATGGAAGACGAACCACCCGGTGCTGAGCTGTTCCTTTTTGACCCGGAGGAACTTGAGCAAATTGTCACCGCCGAGGTGGGCGGCAGTGCACTGTTCGCCTCAAGGTTCCGCGAATGCGCCGCCCGCGCCCTGCTCCTGCCCCGTCAGAACCCGGCCAAGCGCCAGCCCCTGTGGCAGCAACGCCAGCGTTCGGCCCAATTGCTGGATGTCGCCCGGAAGTATCCCTCGTTCCCCATCGTGCTCGAAACGGTTCGCGAATGCTTGCAGGATGTCTATGATCTGCCCGCGCTGAAAGATATTGCGGCATCGGTGGAGCGCCGCGAACTCAGGATCGTGGAGACCACCACGCAGCAGCCCTCCCCCTTCGCGAAGTCCTTGCTCTTCGGGTACGTTGCCCAGTTCCTCTACGAGGGCGACTCCCCCTTGGCCGAACGACGGGCTGCCGCACTGGCCCTGGACTCCACCCTCCTCAACGAACTCCTTGGCCGGGTGGAACTCCGTGAACTCCTGGACGCGGCCGTCATCGATTCCACCGAGAGGGAGCTCCAGCGCCTTGCACCGGACCGGCGGGTTCGTGGGATGGAGGGGGTTGCAGATCTGCTGCGGCTGCTCGGTCCGCTCAGCGTTGAAGAAGTCGCGGAACGGCTTGAAGGTGCCCAGCAGGCTGAAACCAGCCTGCAGACCGAGGCTCTGGAACAGCTCGCGGTCACCGAGACCCCCGAGGAAGCCCCGGCTGCCGCACCACCGGGCAGCATCGTCGACGCCGAATCCCACCTCGCCGCCCTGCAGAAAGCCAACCGCGCGCTCAAGGTGACCATCGGCGGCGTCGAGCGTTTTGCTGCCGTTGAGGACGCGGCCCGGTTGCGCGATGCCATCGGGGTACCCCTACCGATGGGCGTGCCGCTGGCGTTCATCGAACCTGTTCACGATCCCCTGGGTGACCTCGTCTCACGGTACGCCCGCACGCACGGCCCATTCACGGCGTCAGAAGCTGCGGCCCGGCTGGGACTCGGCGTCGCCGTCGTTAACACAGCCCTGAAGCGACTGGCCGGGGACGGTCGTGTGGTGGAAGGCGAGTTCCGTCCACACGCCGTCGCGGAGCAACCAACGGAGGATGCCGACGCAGAACTCATGACCCTTGACGCACCACCGTCCAGCGAGTGGTGCGACGCCGAGGTCCTGCGGAAACTCCGGCGTCGTTCACTCGCTGCGCTGCGGGCCGAAGTGGAGCCCGTAGACACTGCGGCCTACGGGAGGTTCCTTCCGGCGTGGCAGAACGTGACCGCCCCCGGCAAGTCTCGGAGCCAGGCGTTGCGTGGACTCGACGGCATCATCACGGCAGTAGACCAGCTGTCCGGTGTGCCCATCCCGGCATCCGCGTGGGAACCGTTGGTGCTCGCGAGTCGGGTGGCGGACTACAAACCTGCCATGCTCGACGAACTCATGGCAGCCGGCGAACTCCTCTGGTCCGGTGCCGGGTCCTTGCCCGGGAATGACGGCTGGATCAGCCTGCACGTGGCCGACTCCGCGGAACTGACCCTCAATCCCTCCCCCGACTTCCAACCCGGCGATGCCCAACAGCGGCTCCTTGACCACTTCAGCGCGGGCGGCGGATACTTCTTCAGGCAGCTCACGGAGGTGGCGGGCGGCATGGATGCGGTCCTCAGCGACGACGCCGTAGTCACTGCGCTCTGGGATCTCGTCTGGGCTGGTCGCGTCACCGGGGATACTTTCGCCCCCGTGCGTGCCATGATCGCCGGCGGAAAAACTGCACACCGGCAGGTCGCGAAAGCACCGAGGGCCCGGGCTCCGCGCATGAGCAGGCTCGGGCGTTCCCACGGGACCGGCTTGCTGGGGTCTCCCGGGCTCACGGGTGGCCGATACGGCTCCGTAGCGAGCGGCGTTGCCCCTTCCCCGCCGTCAGCGGTGGGCCGTTGGTCGGCATTGCCCGCTCCGGAGTTCGACCCCACCATCCATGCCCGCGGAACGGCTGAACTTCTCCTCGACAGGTACGGAGTGGTCACCCGCGGTTCGGTCATGGCGGAGAACATCATCGGCGGTTTCGGACTCATGTACAAAGTCCTGGCGCGGCTGGAAGAGGCTGGCCGGTGCCGCCGCGGCTACTTCATCGAGCACCTCGGGGCTGCCCAGTTCGCCGTCCCGGCAACGGTGGACCGGCTCAGGTCCTTCACCGAGGATGCCCGCATTTCCAAGGCAGAACCCTCTGCGTTGGCGCTGGCCGCAACGGACCCGGCCAACCCCTACGGGGCCGCACTCCCCTGGCCTGCGCTTTCCGTGGACGCCGGATCGGGGCATCGTCCGGGGCGGAAGGCTGGAGCGCTTGTGGTGATGGTCGACGGCGCGTTGGTCCTCTATGTCGAACGCGGCGGAAAGACGCTGCTCACTTTCAACCAAGACGAGGCAGTGCTGGCAGTTGCCGCCCAAGCATTGGTTGACGTGGTGCGGCGCGGAGCCGTGGACAAGCTGTTCATGGAGAAGGTCAACGGCCACGATCTCCTGGACACCCCGATAGCCGTCGTGTTGGCAGCGGCCGGGGCATACTCAACACCGAAGGGACTCCGCATCCGTGCCTGAAGGCGACTCCATTTGGCGGGCTGCGTCGCGGCTGAACGAGGCCTTGGCGGGAAAGACCATCACCGCCTCGGATTTCCGTGTGCCCCGCTTTGCCACCCTCAACCTGGCAGGCTGGACCATGACAGAGGTGGTGCCCCGGGGCAAGCACCTGCTCATGCGGCTCACTGGACCTGCGGATGAGGAGCCCGGCGCCAGCAGGAAACCCCGCGCCCTGACCATCCACTCCCACCTCAAGATGGAGGGAAACTGGATGATCTATCCACCGGGCGGCCGCTGGACCAAACCCGGCCACACCGCCCGGTGTGTCCTCCGCACTGCCCAGGCCGACGCCGTCGGGTTCTCCTTGGGCATCCTGGAAGTGGTGCCCACAGCGGAGGAAGACAAAGTGGTAGGACACCTGGGACCGGACCTGCTCGGCCCGGACTGGGACGAAGAGGAAGCACTGAGCAGGCTCCGGGCCGAACCTGATGTCACCGTAGGTTTCGCCCTGCTGGACCAGCGGAAGCTTGCCGGGATCGGCAACATCTACCGCTGCGAAGCATGCTTCCTGTCCGGCATCCATCCAGCCCTCCCGCTCGGGGAAGTCCCGGACCTTGCCAGGACAGTCAACGATGCCAAGCGCCTGCTCGGCGAGAACCTAGGTCCTGGCCGGCGCTCCACCCTTGGTCCGCGCGCCATGAGGCCCGGATACTGGGTCTACGGCAGGGAGCGCCAACCGTGCAGGCGATGCGGCACAGCGGTACGCCGCGGGCTGCTGGCGGCACCGGACAGAACCGAGGAGCGGGACATCTACTTCTGCCCGCGCTGCCAACCGGCTCCGCAGCCAACGCCATAAAGCACGGCAAGGCCGCGCAACAGAACCGCCCGCGCAGCAGCAACGCAGACCCGCGCAGCAACAGCCGGCCGCCGCGCAGCAGCAATTGCCCGACCGGGCTGAGCAACAACCGCCCGGCCGGGCACCCCACCAACCGCCACGACGACGACCGCCCGCCTTGGGATCCGCCGACTACTCCAGGAAGCTCCCCAGCCGCCCCAGCAATAGTCGCCGGCCCCGCAGAACTGCGCACCGCCGTCGGACGTTTTTTACACCATCCGCCACCACTTTTGGTTGGTGGACCCAGCGCAATCCCATAGCTGCAATCTGGCTCCGTTAGAGGAATTCCAGTCGGCCACGTCCACACATTTGTTCGCCTGCGGGTTCACCAAATCTCCGGCGGAGTTCAGCACGAACTGCTGCGCGGCGTTACCGTTGCAGGCGGCCAGCTGGACGCGGGCACCGTTACTGGTGGAACCCCAGGCCACCTCCATGCACTTACCCAGCGACCGCACCGTGCCGTTGGAGGCGAAAGTCCATTGCTCTGAGGCTGCAGTGTCGCAGTCCCACAGCTGCAGTTGGGCGCCGTCGGTTGCCTGGCGTCCAGCAACATCGATGCACTTGCCCGCGTATCCCTGGATCCGCTTCCCCGGCGCGGGCGCAGGGGTGGACGGAGCGGCAGCGAGCTCGTACACCCGGACGTAGTCAACCATGAGGGACTGCGGAAGGGTCGTGCCCGAATCCGGCGCTCCTGGCCAGTAACCGCCCACGGCGAGGTTCAGCAGCATGAAGAAGTTGTGGTCGAACACCCATGGCCCGGGTGTGTTGGCTTTGGTTTTCTGTGAGTACGGGATCCCGTCGAGGTACCAGGTGATGGAATCCGGCGCCCAGTCCACCGTGAACGTGTGAAAAGCGTCGCCCAACGCCCGTCCTTGAGGCAAGGTGTAACTGGCATTGGCTGCGTTGGCACCGGAGTAGCCGGGACCGTGGAGGCTTCCCCACACCGTCCCGGGTTCCTTGCCGATGTTTTCCATGACGTCGAGCTCGCCGCTGTTGGGCCAGCCGTCGGTGAACACGTTGTCGCCCAACATCCAGAACGCGGGCCACATTCCTTGTCCTTTGGGCAGTTTGAGTCGGGTTTCGAACCGGCCCTGGGTCCGGCTGAACTTCCCGGCCGTCAACAGGCGCGCGGAGGTGTACTGGCACGGTCCGTAGTGGCAGAAGTAGCCACCGGGGTTTTCCCGCCGCGCAGTGATGGCCAGGTCTCCTTGGCCATCGGCGGCGGCGTTGCTCGTGCTAGCCGTGTAGTACTGAAGCTCGCCGTTGCCCCACCCCGATCCCCCGGTGTCGTGGACCCATTTGGTGGAGTCCGGCGCTGTCCCGGCGGAGTCGTTGAACTCATCGCTCCATACCAAGCGTCCAGGGGCCGGCATGCTGGCCGCTGCCAACGCCGGTGGTTCAGGAGCGATGAGTGTCGCCGTAATGGTCAGCCCGACGATGACCATCACCAAAGGCATGAGTCTTCGCTTCATGGTTGCCACTCTGACCGCCTTTTCGCCAAGCACGCAAGGCTTTTCCAAGCGACACGCAAAACGTCACTCCGAGGAAATAATCCACGCGAAATTACTTATCAAGTCCGTAACGGCGACGAAATGTGGCCGGGAGAAAGTGGGATAAGGAACAGGTAAATTCCGTTCGCAACTGAATTCCCTTCCTCTGAGCATCGACGATGCATGCTCCAGGCGCGTCAGCCGTGTCCTCCCAACTTTCGCCATCAGGGCGTCTGGACAGGCTGCCGTGCCTTTGCCTTTTCCCCAGCAGTTACCGGAGGCTAAACATGGGCATTCATAGGCAGATATTGGTAAGGATCCTTGCGGTCCTGGTGGTTTCTTTTGGCTTGATCTACATCAGTTGGCGCTGGTCGGGCACCGTTGCATGGGACGCATGGTGGATCTCGCTGCCCCTCGTGGCGGCGGAGACCTACAGCCTGGGCGAATCGGCGCTGTATGCGGTCACCATGTGGAATGCACGACGACGGCCGCCTCCCCCGCCTGCCCTGCCGGGCAGGACCGTGGATGTTTTCATCGCCACCTACAATGAACCACTCGAGCTCGTCCTCAAGACGGCCATCGCAGCCAGGGACATGGACTACCCGCACAAGACATGGATCCTGGACGACGGCGACCGCAGCGAGTTCGCGAGCGCAGCCCGGCAGATCGGCGTCGGATACATTACGCGCGGTCCCGAGTGGGACGGCCGGCAGCGGTTCGCCAAGGCAGGCAACGTCAACAACGCCTTGTCCGTGACCACCGGCGAGTTCGTGGCCATTCTGGATGCGGACCAAGTTCCGGAACCCCGGTTCCTGGACCGCGTCCTTGGCTACTTTGATGCCGGTGAAGTGGCGTTCGTCCAGACCCCGCAGCATTTCTGGAATGTTCCGGACCGCGATCCCTTGGGCAGCCAGGCGGAGCTGTTCTACGGACCCATCCAGCAGGGCAAGGACGGGTGGGATGCAGCGTTTTTCTGCGGTTCCAATGCCGTCCTGCGCAGGGAGGCTCTCATGGCGCTGGGCCTGACGCGCTACACCCGGACCGCCACCGAGCACACCTGGAGTGCACTGCGCAGGGGTCGCTCGCGGTTGCAGGACCTTCTTGGCGAACTGGGCAGGCGGCATCCGGCAGCCATGCCCGTAGTGGAGCAGGCACTGGAAGCGATCACCCGCGCGGAACAACAAGTCCGCCGGGGCGACGTCCTGGCAGAGATCACGTTCGAGCTCCGCGTCTCCTTCCACGCTGCGGCATTGGGGGTTCCCGATGCCATGGACGATGCAGCGCCGGAACTCGATGCCGTGCTGGAATCGGTGGACGTGGCGCATACCGACCAAGCCCTGGCCATCCACCCGATGGACACCACCACCATCACCGAAGACATGGCGACAGCCATGCATCTTCACGCCATGGGATGGGGAAGCGTCTACCACCACGAGGTGCTGGTCCACGGAGGACGTATCCACCATGTTGTCCCAGCGCCATCGCTGGGCTGCCGGCACCATGCAGGTGTTTTTCAACGACAATCCGTTGTTCCTTCGCGGGCTTACCTTGGCACAGCGCCTCATGTACCTGGGGACCATGACCAGTTACCTCAACGGCTTCGCGGCCCTGAGCTACATCGCGGCGCCGGTGGTTTTCCTGGTGGCGGGCACTTACCCCCTCACAGCGAGCCCGGTGGTGTTTTTCTGCTTGTTCCTGCCGTTCTTCATTTCCTGCCAGTTGCTCTTCCAAGTGGCGGGCAACGGGTCCAAGGGTCTCTGGCGCGGTCAACAGTGGTCTTTCGCGCTCTTTCCCACGTGGATCGCGGCAACCTGTTCAGGCGCAGCGGCCGTCTTCCTTGGCAGGCACCTGACGTTCTCGGTGACTGCCAAGAGCAGACAGGCAACGGGACGCGGTTTCCAGCACGTCCGGCTCCAAATAGTGGCCATGGCTGTCCTGGTTGTGTCGTCAGGTATCGGGATAGCCCGGGTGGCCACCGGCGAAGCTCCGCTGTACCCCACGCTCATCACGCTCGCTTGGGTGGCCTTGGATCTGGCCCTCCTGAGTGTGGTGATCGGCGCGGCACGGTACCGGGGCCCAGGAGAAGGACAGAATGACCCCATGCCCGCACCTGGTGAACTCGCCTCTCTGCTACGTGCACCTTCCATCCCACCGCCTCACATCAGGCGCTGAACCATTCACTCAAACGCCGTTCCATCCCCCAGCAAGGAGCGACCATCATGTCCACACTTTCCCGTGTCTCAAACACTCAGACCACCGCACTGGCATCCTTCGATCTGACCCTCACTGGCCCTTTGGACGCCGTGACCGTTCTCGCCATTCGACATGATTCTGCAAAGGCCGCAACGGATGGGCCCATCCTGGTCCTGCTGGACATCACTGCGGTGACGTCCGTGGGCGCTTCCGGCGTCGTGGGCCTCCTTGAGGTGCTCCACCTGCTCCGCGCACGCGGCGGAGACCTGCGCCTTTTCGGCAGTTCAACGGCCTTGGACGACACCGGGCTTCAAGCCCATTTGGGACAGGTGGCCCGCATCTACGGCACCCGTGAAGAAGCCGTCGACGGCGGCCATTCGGTGAAGCGGGCACGGCACCTTGCGCCGAGGTTCGGTTGGCTCAACGCCGTCGTGCGGCGAAATCGCACCTTCGGTTGGGGCTGACATGGCCCGGACCACGCTGACGCCACCGCGGCCGCCCCGGCAGAAGCCAACTCCTCCCACGTTCGCCGGACACCCGGGGCGCAAACGGAGGCGCGCAAGCCTGATCGTTCCGTTGCTGGTGACAGCGCTGGCGGCAACCGGCCTGGGATTCGCTTCCAAGGAAGTGGTCCCTGTGGTCCAGGCTTTGTCGTTATGCAGGCCGGCGGATGCCTCGTCCATCATCCCCAAGGATGGAGTGCTCCTGGGCGTGAACCTGGACTGGGATTCGGAGACTTTGGCCGAACACCGCGCCAACCTCGGCCATGATCCCGCAGTGGTGGTCCAGTTCTCGGACATCCCGTACGACGACGAGACGTGGTCGCACACCACCAACGCCGTCACCCAGGTCCGGGCAACGGGCGGTGCGTTGCTCCTGACGCTCGAGCCGCACGGAGGGCTGGCGACCATGAGCGATGAGGTGATCGCCAAGTTGGCCACCGACTTACGGGCCATCAACGATCAGGGGACGCCCGTCGTCGTGCGTTTTGCGCATGAGATGAACGGCTCCTGGTACTCGTGGGGCCAACAGCCAATCCGCTATGTGGAGGTGTTCCGCAAGGTGGCAGCGGCCGTTCATTCCCAGGCGCCCGGGACATCCATGATGTGGGCGCCGAACTACGGGGGCGGGTATCCGTTCACTGGTGGCCAGTACGCGGCCCGTCCGGGCACTCCGGACTTCGCTGCCCTGGACACCGACCACGACGGCACGCTCACCATGGCCGACGACACCTACGCGCCCTACTATCCCGGGGATGACGCTGTGGACTGGGTGGGAGTTTCCTTGTATCACTGGGGCAACCAGCGGCCATGGGGCAACAACGACATTGCCGAGCCGGGCAAATTCCTGGCCATGCTCACCGGCACCTACAGCGGCACCGCGGGCGACGACGCCTCCGTTCCCGACTTCTATAAGGTGTACGGCGTGGACCACAGCAAGCCGGTGGGCATTCCGGAGACCGCCGCCATCTTCACGCCGGCACGCGGCGGTGCCTCCGAGCTGGACGTCAAGCAGGCCTGGTGGCGGCAGGTCTTCTCCGCCGAAACCCACCAAAAGTATCCGCAGTTGAAGATGATCAACTGGTTCGAGTGGAAGAAGTACGAGATCGAAATCAACGACGACGTCGACTGGCGGAGCGCTGGATCGCCCGCCATCCGCGACGCCCTGGCTCAGGACCTGCCGGACTGGTTGCGCTACGGCGAGGACCTGGAGGCGTGCCGCTAGGCGTGCAGTATGACTTCAGGCAGCAGGCGCGGCCTCCACGGCTTCCGTGGGGGCCGTTGCCTTTGCCTGTTCCGGCACCATGAACTTGGGCAGCAGGATCTGCACGATCGGCCCGATGGCCAGGGCGTACACCACGGTGCCCACGCCCACGGAGCCGCCCAGCAACCAACCCACAGCCAGGACAACCACTTCGATCCCGGTACGAACCAGCCGCACTGACCAACCAGTGCGGCGGACAAGGCCCGTCATGAGGCCATCCCGGGCCCCTGGGCCCAGGCGTGCACCGATGTAGCAGGCCGAGGCGATGCCGTTGAGGATCACGGCGCCGGCCAACATGGCGATCTGTCCGCCGAGGTGGGAGAACTCCGGGATGAGCCAGAGGCCGAGGTCAGCGAACAAGCCCACCAGTACGGCATTGGCAATGGTTCCAATGCCTGGCATTTGCCGCAGCGGGATCCACAGGAGGAGAACCAGGAAGCTGACCGCGATCACCACAACGCCGATGCTGAATCCGGTCTTTTGGGACACACCCTGGTGGAACACATCCCAGGGGTCCAAGCCAAGGCCGGCTCGGATGAACATGGCCAGGGAGATGCCGTACATCGCGAGGCCGATCAGGAGTTGGGTGATTCTGCGGGTCATCATGAAGTACATCATCCAAGAGAACTGGCCTTGTATTCCATAGCCAGTTTGGAATACTGGTCTTATGTCCGGCTCACTGAATCCCACCGCCCTCGCCCGTCTCCTCGGCTCATGGGACACCGGCGCCCTGCCCGCTTACCGCGAGCTGGCCGACGTCGTGCGTTTGCTGGTGATGGATGGGCGCATCCCGCTGGACGTCGCCCTGCCCAGCGAGCGGGCGCTCGCCCAGACACTTGGCCTCAGCCGGACTACCGTCACCGCGGCCTACGCGAGCTTGCGCGAGCAGGGCTTCCTCACCGCCGGCCAAGGCAGCCGGGGCCGGACGTGCATCCCCCATCGCAGCGTGCCTGTGAGCGCACCAGGGCTCGCAGTCCCGGCGGGGCTCCTGGACCTGGCGTACGCATCGTTGTCTGCCGCCGGCGAAGTGGTGCACCGGGCGTTTGCGGATGCACTCACCGAGCTGCCGGCGCTCCTGCCGGGATTCGGGTACGACGCCGTCGGTTTCCCCGCCTTGCGGGAGGCCATCGCGGACAAGTACACCGCCGAAGGTGTGCCCACCACGCCGCGCCAGATCCTGGTCACTTCCGGAGCCCAGCACGCGCTCAACATCGTGCTCCGCACGCTTGCTGGGAAACAAGACCGGGTCCTCGTGGAACACCCGACGTACCCGAATGCGCTGGACGCGATCCGCGCGTCCGGTTGCCGTCCATTGCCGGTTGCGCTGCCGCCGAGCACGTCACCGGCATGGGACATCGAGGCCATGGTGGCCACCATGAATCATCAACGGCCTGCCATGGCCTACCTCGTACCCGACTTCCACAACCCCACGGGGCGCATCATGTCCGATCTGCAGCGGCGGCGCTTGGTGCGGGCGGCGGCTTCCTCCGGCACCGTGCTGGTGGTGGATGAGACGCTCCGCGGGTTGAACCTCGACGGCGTCCGTACCGCGCCGATGTCGGCGTTCGGTTCCGCGGTGGTTTCGATCGGATCGCTGAGCAAGTCGCACTGGGCAGGGCTGCGGACCGGGTGGATCAGGGCAGACGAGGCCCTGATTGCCCGCTTTGTTGCCACCCGGACCGTCATGGATCTGGGTGGTCCTGTGGTTGAGCAACTAGCAGCGGCCCGGCTCGTCAGATCCTTCGCCGAGCCACTGGACGCCCGGCTTGAGGAGCTCCGGCACAACCGGGAATCGCTGCTGGGGCTGCTTGCTGAACACCTGCCGGAGTGGGAGGTGGAGCGGCCGCGGGGCGGGCTCACGGTGTGGTGCCGTTTGCCGAGTCCATGCAGCACTGCGCTGACGGTGCTCGCACCGGACTTCGGAGTGCGATTGGCGGCCGGTCCGCGGTTCGGTGTTGGCGGAGCCTTTGAACACTACATGCGCGTTCCGTACACCTTGCCGCCCGCGCAGTTGGAGATCGCCGTCCGTTCGCTCCGCGCCGCCCAGGACAAGCTCGACGCCTCTCCCCAACTCCGCCGAACCCTCAAATCGACCCGGCCAGCCGCCGTCGCGGTCGCCTAACAACCCAACTGGCTGGCATTAGTGGTTGTTCTGAGCGCTGAGAACAACCACTATTGCCAGCTACTTGGCAGACTCGCGCACTGTGGAACCCATGCGCTGCTTCGCAGTGTTGCTCCCGGGCCCGACGGGAACGTGCGAGGTTGCCTTGGCCAGCCCAAAGCGCGGCATCCCGTTGTAAACCACCTCAATGCCCGACGCCGGCACCTGGTACGTCTCGTGCCACACTCCAATGTCCCCGCTGCCGGCGATCTCCTTCATGAATTTCCGCCAGGGCGCCAGGTGCGGGGAGTCCCTGTCGGCGGCAAAGCGCCGCAGATGCTCGGGGCTTTCCCAGTAGCTGAGCAGGATGGTGGTGCGCCCGAACCACTGCTCGCTGGCGAGCAATCCTGCCTCGGGATTGGTGGCGAGGTGCCGCATCATGGCGGGCATTGCCGATGCGACCCGGCCCACCTTGCCCAGCTTCCACCACCGGTTGGCCCGCATCCCGATGAGGAAGACAGTCACTGTTTCGCGCCCGACATCCGCTGTGAAGCGTCCCGGGAAGATCTCCTGTGCCATGTGATTCCTTGGGTTGTGGAACCGCGAAGTTCCGGCTCCTAGTTTCGTAACAACGTTATGAAACAATGTTATGAAATACTTGGAAGCATGGCAAGACCCATCGTTCATGACCACCTGGTCCAGCAACGGCTACTGGCGGTCACCGCGGAACTCGTGGACCGCGAAGGCCCCGCCCGCGTCACCCTCCGGGATGTCGCCGCGGCCGCAGATACCTCCACCACCGCGATCTACTCGCTCTTCGGCGGGAAAGCGCAACTGCTGACGGCCGCCGTCGACGACGGTTTCCGCTCCTTCGGCGAGTCGCAGCGCAACGCCGCCGCGGACGGACTCCTGGGACTGGGCCGGGCGTACCGCGTCTGGGCACTGGAACACCCGGCCCTGTACCGGCTCATGTTCGGCGGCGCTTTGGCAGCCTATGTCGATTGCAGCCCGACGCCGGAGGTCGCCTCGGACTCCATGCGTCCCCTGGTGGAGGCGGTCACCGCAGCGCAGGCGGCGGGGAGTCTCCGGACTGAAAACCCCGCAGTGGTGGCGATGGCCATCTGGGGCCAGGTCCACGGGCTCGTTGCCCTGGAATTGGCCCAGATGAACGAGCCCGGGACCGATTGGCCCGGCATCTACGAAGCTGCGTTGCAAGGAGTGGCACGCGCCTGGGCCCCATAAGCGGAAACTGACTGGCATTAGTGGTTGTTCTCGGCGCTGAAAACAACCACAAATGCCAGCCAGTTGGGCAAGAAGGCCCTACGCGTACACCTTCTCCAGGAACCCGCCCCACGCCTTGGCCGTGAGCTCCGAGTCGCCGGAGCCGCTGAACTCGTGGACCGTCATGCCCACAGGAGCGCCGAACACATTCCGGCCGAAGAAGCGGTACATGGTGTCTGACGTCCGGAGGCCAAGGAAGTTCTCGTTCGAGAAGTCCACTTCGCCACTGAGCCGGCCCACGCCGTCGACGTCTACTTCGAAAGGCGAACCAGCGGCAATGCCGTCCACGCCCAAGGCCTGCTTCAGCTGCACGAATCCGTCGGGTGTTTGCGAAGAAGCCGGCGACTGGATGTCCGTGAACACCACCGGCATGCCGTCGAAGTACTGCAGGTACTGGCCCAGCGTGTGCAGGTAGAACTCCGTGTGATTGCTGGCGCCGTCGTACTGCTCGTCCCAGTTGTCGGCGAAGATCCCACTGTGGACGTAATGCAGCTTGGCGCGGCCGCCCTCCGCAGGTTCCAGGACGTGTTCCAGCTGGTTGAACCAACCGTCCGGTCCGTCCATCCGGGACACCAGGTGGTTCGGGTATTCCTGGACAGTTTTCACGTCCGGCCACTGATCGGTGGGGAACATCCAGGCCGGCGTGCCCTCAGTGACCGCCTCCCACACCCGCTCAGGGGTGCCGGGCAGTTCAGCGTCCGCCACGATTTCGAATTTCCGGTTGTCAGTCATTGCTTTGATCCTTTTCTGCTGTGACTTCAGTTGAAGGTGTCTTAAGTGCCGGATGAAGTACGACGACGAGCCTGTGCTTGCGTGCGCCGCTCGCCTGCGCGGCAGCTCCGCCGTCGTGGTACTTATCCACGAGCTGCGTCACCGCTACGCCGAGCTCTTCTGCGAACGCTGCCCGTTCGGCGGCTGTGCGGAAGTTGATTTCGCCGTCGATGGCGAAGCTCGCCAGTTTCTTGTTGGCTGCGGCCGCACCGGAGATGAGCTTGCCCATTTCCTGTACGGTGCGGGAGGCCAGGGCCAGGAGCCAGAAGGCTGAGAACCTGTCCGCGAAACGCCGCGGATCCGGCGCCACCGACGCCAAGGCGACGGGTGAGATCAGGTACGAGGCCGCGGTCGCACGGAGAACGCGTTCGGTGACGTTCCCCTTACGGCGCTCCTCCACAAGCTCCACCAAGCCATGGCGTTCGAGCGCCTTCAGGTGGTAGTTGACCTTCTGGCGGGGCAGGCCCACCTTGGCAGCCAACTGCGTGGCCGAGGCGGGCTCGGCAAGTTCCTGGAGGATGCGGGTGCGGATGGGGTCCAACGACGCTTCCGCCGCGGCCGGATCCTCAATCACTTCGATGTCCAACATGCTTCAAGTATGGTTACCGACAACTTTTATTGTCAAGAACTTTTTTATCGTCGGTGACGCTTTGTGCTGCGAGGCCTGCTCTGCGCGCACTGAGCGTGAATTCGGGCGCAGAGCGGGCCCCGCAACGCAGCCACAGTAGAATTGATCGGTGATGCAATCCCCCCTCCCCGTGCGCGACGGCGTAAACGCGACCCGCCTGCGCCTGCCGGACGAGGGCCCGTGGACCACCGCGATGGACTACATGATGCACCGCTGGGGACACATCGACCCCCAGGGCATCGAGGACCGTTTCGACGCCGGAGAGATCGTGGGCGAAGGCGGAGTGCCGCTTGATCGCAGCACAAGGCTCGAGGACCACACCTTCATCTGGTACTACCGCACGCTCCCACCGGAGACGCGGCTACCCGTCGAAATCAACATCCTGCATCAGGACGAGCACATCCTCGTGGTGGACAAACCCCACTTCCTCCCCACCACGCCGGGCGGCACCTACATCCAGGAATCCGCGCTGGTCCGGCTGCGGAACCTGCTCAATCTCCCGGACCTCATCCCCATGCACCGCCTGGACCGCATGACCGCCGGACTGCTGCTGCTCTCCACCAACCCGGAGACGCGCGGCAAGTACCAGGTGCTCTTCGAGAAACGCCAGGTCCAGAAGGAATACGAGTGCGTGTCCGCCGCGACACCCGCCGCAGGCTTTCCCGCCGTCGAGTTCCCTGCAGTGGTCCGCAACCGCATGACCAAGTCCCGCAGCTACCTGCTGGCCGAGGTCATCCACGGCGAACCGAACGCGGAAACGCGCATCGAACAGACAAAAACGTTCGACGCCGGAACGCACCAGTGCGCGCTGTACCGGCTCGAGCCGCACACCGGAAAGACACACCAGCTCCGGGTGCACATGGCCTCGCTCGGGCTGGGAATCGTCAACGACGCCTTTTATCCGGACCTGTTGGACAAAGCCCCGGACGACTACGGCAAGCCGCTCCAATTGCTTGCCCGCGGCATCACGTTCGTGGACCCCATCAGCAAGGAACGAGTGGAGTACCGCAGCCGGTTGAAGCTGAGCGAAGCCCGGGACTAGCATGGTTCTGCTGGGCAGAATCCGGGAGTTCCCATGGAGCAACTCAATGAAATGAGCGGCGACAAGACCGCATCGGCCTTCGCCTATGCTGCCGCCGCGGTCGGGGTTGCCGGAGTCCTGACCCTCGGCGCCATGTACGCCATTGAAGTGCCCAAAGGCGGACCCTTCGTTTTCGGCACAATCAACGACGCCACCGGCGCAGTGTTCAACGCACTGGCCATCCCAGTGATCCTCCAAGTCCACAGGCGACTTCCACAGGCGCCGTGGACCGGACCGCTGAAGTGGGTCACGGTGGCGGCCTGCGCAGCGGGAGCTACGAGTTCTGCGCTGCTGGTGTTCAAGGTCCTGGCCTTCGAGCCTTCAACGGCAGTGTCAATCGCGGCGATCATCACCCAGGGCGTCTGGTTCCTGGTGGCGCACAACAAGCTTCTAGGCGTCGACGGCTACCCGCATGGACTGGCAAAGCTCGGCCGCTTCATCGGTGCAGCACTGGTGGTCGGACTGCCCGTTGCGGGCCTGGGATTTCTCCTGCCCGGCCCGGAATGGCTCCGCTACGCGATCATGGGCGTGGGCTTCGTGGCAGGGGCGTCATCGTGGGCTGCGTGGCCGTACTGGTACTACAAAGCGGGAAGGTTCCTGAGTCACAATCACGCGGTTGAGGCTCCGGGCCGCTCCTCGCCGGAACCAGCCTGAGCTGTTCGCCGTCAGGTGTCAGGCGTCAAACACGGCTCGGAAGACCGCCGTCGTCTCATCCGAGAACAGCACGAACTCCACCACCTCCAGCGCGCCGCCTGAATCGCCACCTCCGGAAGACGACGACGTCAACGAACGCACGGCGTCGAACGCTACTTCGGCAACTTGCCGGGCATCCCAGCCGTACACCCCGGCGCTGATCGCCGGAAAAGAGACGGACCGGGCGCCCAATCCGGCAGCCACGAGCAGGCTTTCGCGGAAGCACGACGCCAACAACGCCGGATCCCTCTGCCCCGCGCGCCGGTTCGGCCCCACCGTGTGGATGACCCAGCGCGCGGGCAGCCTGAATCCGGGAGTTGCGACGGCGGCACCCACTGGCAGCCCGCCCGGCAGCTCAGTGCGGCGCAACGTCCGGCAGGCTTCAAGAAGTTCCGGACCGGCCGCCCTGTGGATGGCTCCGTCCACTCCTCCTCCACCAAGCAGAGACGAGTTGGCGGCGTTGACGATCGCGTCCGTGCCGCGCGTGGTGATATCGCCCTGCATGATGTCGATCCGCATGGCGACAGTCTCCGCCGGAGCGGCGGCAGCGGCAAGTACGGTACCTTGTGCCAATGGACATCACCGCCCCTGAGACATGGGGATCCGCAATTTACCTGTGGATCGTACCCATCGTGGTGGGCGATGCCATCTTCCCGCCGATCCCTTCGGAATTGGTGGTCATCACCGGCGGAGCGCTTGCTGCGGACGGCCACGCCAACTTCTGGCTCCTGCTGTTCCTGGCGGCCTTCGCTTCCTGGCTTGGGGACATGGCCGTGTTCATGCTGTTCAAGAGGCGCATCAGCCACGTCCTGGACCGCTGGTCATGGGGCCGTCGCGTCCACCGCGGAATCCACGAGGCCATCGCGAAGGCCGGACGATCGTCAACCTACGGCGCCATCATCGGCGCACGTTTCGTCCCCGGCGGCCGGCTGGCAACGTCATCGGCTGCCGGAATCGCCAACGTCTCCGTTCGCGGTTTCAGTCTCTGCGCAGCCTTGGGCGGAGTGCTGTGGGCCGTCTGGCAAGTGGGTCTGGGATACTTCACGGGCTCCACCACCAAACTGCCGTTCTGGGCCAGTTCGCTCATCGGAGTGGGCCTCGGCCTGGTCATCGGCGTCGTGGTGGGATTGATCGTTACTCGACGCCGCGGCAGCAGGTCACCGGTTGATGAACCGTACGACGGCGACGTCCCCCAGCCCGAGTAGCGCAGGTCCCTAGACCGGCGCCCATCGCCCGCGGCTGCGGCGCAGCACGTAGAGGCTCCCGGTCAGGGCAACACGTTCGACGGCGTCACGCATCATGGCGGCCGACGTCCGGGCTTCGTCGTTCTCACCTGAGTAATCGCGGTCGTTCACCGTGAAGCGCAGGCTGAGCTGCGGCACGCCGCCCACAATATCCAGCTGGTTGGCTTCCACGTGGTTGCGGGTCTCCAAGGCCTCGACAGCGGCGGCCATCACAGATTCGGGAGCATTGCCCGGTTTGAGGCCAGTGATCTTCAACTTGGTCTGGAACGACGGCATTCCACTACCCTAACGCCCTCCCACATCCCTACACCTTCCAACCAGCGCTCTCTCCCATCCCACACCCATGGGCGCAATCTGCGCTCGTCAAGTTTTTGAGACAGGTTTTCGTTGTTGTTGGTTAGGCGGCCTGGGGTTGCTTGGTCTGGGTTTTGTAGAGGGTGTGGGCAGTGAGTGGTGGTGTGCCGCCGGCCCGGCGGTTGGGTCGGCGGCGGTTGTACCAGCCTTCGATATATGTCATGACGCCGGTCCGGGCTGCGAGCCGGGAACTGCAGCGTTGATGGTGGTAGTACTCGGTTTTGAGGTGGGAGAAGAAGTTCTCTGCGACCGCGTTGTCCCAGCACGCCCCGACCTTGCCCATGGACTGGGTGACACCGTTCGTGGCGCACCAGTTCTGGAATTCGTCGGAGGTGTACTGGGTGCCCCGATCGGAGTGGAAGATGACCGAGGTTCCGTCGAGGTGGCCGTGGTTCCGGGCCATCTGCAGGGCCGCGATGCACAGGCTCGCGCGCATGTGGGCGGCCATGGCCCAGCCGATGACCATGCCGGAAAACAGGTCGATGACGGTGGCCAGGTAGAGCCAGCCCTCACCGGTGCGCAGGTAGGTGATGTCACCGACCAGACGGGTCCCGGGCACTGTTGAGGTGAAGTCGCGGTTGCCCTGGGCGTCGAGCATGTGGTTTTCGATATGGGCGGTCTTGGCTTGCGGGTCCTGGACCGTGGTCGTTTTCCAGGCCTGGGTGCGCACCGCTTTCACCCCGTTCGCGCGCATGATCGCCCCGACGGTCGGGGCTGAGACCTTCACGCCCTTCTCGTTAAGCATCAAGGTCAGCTGGTCCCGCCCGGCAGAGCCACACCACCGAATGGTTGGCCTTCTCCGCTTCGATGAACTCGTAGAAGTCCTCTACTTTTGCTTCGCGGCAAAGAAGGCGCTGACTTTTCCCAGGAACTCGACCTCGGCCTTCAACCTCTCGTTCTCGGCCAGCGCCCGCTGATGCTCCTCCCACGCGACCGGCCCACGCTCTTGAACCCGGACCGGCACGGGTCCGCCGGCACGCTCACGGGCCCGCGCGAGCCAGTTCCCCAGCGTGCTTTCCTTGACCCCGATCTCCTCAGCGACTTGCTTCACCGACCGATCAGTGGACAAAACCAGCCGCACAGCTTCCTCACGGAACGCGGCATCATAATTTCTTCTGGGTGTGCTCATCCGAAACGAATCTCCCATCAAGCTGTCTCAGAAAACCATACGGCCGCAATGGGCGCAATCCCTCTCTCACCGAAGGAGAGAGGGATCGCCAAACGCCCCTCGGGATGTGGGAGAGCGTCTGCTAGCCGGTGTTACGCAGGCCGGCAGCTACACCATTGACCGTGATGAGCATTGCCCGCTGGAGCCGTTCGTCGATCTCGGCTCCGGAAACCGACTCCTCCCGCACGCGGCGAAGGAGTTCCACCTGCAGGTAACTGATCGGGTCCAGGTACTGGTCACGGATTTCCAGCGAGCGCTTCAGCGTGGGCTGCGCGTCGAGGAGCTCGATCTCGCCAGTGAGGCGCTCGATCTCGGCCACGGTCAGTTCGTATTCGTCGCGGATCATATGGAACAGCCGGTGAAGTTCCTTCGGGACCAGCGACGATACGTAGTGGCCGGCAATTTCCATGTCCGTCTTGGCCAGCGTCATCTCCACGTTGGAAATGACCGAGCGGAAGAAATGCCAGCGGTCCATCATTTCCAACAGCTGGTCCGTGTTGCCTGCCTCGCGAGCGGCCTTCAGGCCTGAACCCACGCCGAACCAGCCCGGAACGATCTGACGGGACTGGGTCCATCCGAACACCCACGGGATGGCACGCAAGCCACCAAGTCCCGCACCCGAGTCCGGTCGCTTGGAAGGGCGCGAGCCGATGTTCAGGGACCCCAGCTGCTCCACGGGCGTGGACGCCAGGAAGTAGGCCGGCAATTCGGGATCATCGATCAGGGCACGGTACCGGGCGAACGCCGAGTCGGAAATAGTTTCCATGACGTTCGCGTAGCGTTCGCGCTCGTCGTCCGAGGTGCGCGGAGTGCGGTGCAAGGCCGAGCCCTGCATCACGGCGGCCAAGGACAGCTCAAGGTTTTCGCGGGCAAGCTCCGGAAGGGAGTACTTGTCCGAGATCACTTCGCCCTGCTCCGTGAACTTGATTTCGCCTTCCAGAACGCCGTTCGGCTGGGCCATGATGGCGTCGTACGTGGGTCCGCCGCCTCGGCCCACGGAACCACCGCGGCCGTGGAACAAGCGAACGCGGACTCCGTGCTTCGCGGCCACGTCGCGCAGCTTTCGCTGGGTCTTGTGGATTTCCCACTGGCTGGTCATCACGCCGGATTCCTTGTTCGAATCCGAGTAGCCCAGCATGACTTCCTGGACATCGCCGCGGAGCCTGACGAGTTCCCGGTAGGAAGGATCGGACAGCAACTGGTCCACGATCTCCGCGGAGGCGCGCAGCTCTTCCACCGTCTCAAGCAGCGGAGCGAAGCCGATCTTGGCATGCGGCTTGCCCCCGAAGAGGTCGATCAAGCCGGCTTCGCGGGCCAGTACAGCCGCGGCCAGAACATCATCGGCGCCGCGGGTCATGGAGATGATGTACGTTTCCACAACATCCGGACCGTAGGTGTGGAGGGCCTGACGGATGCTCCGGAAGACGTCGTAGGTACCGTCGGCGGTGCCCTCGAGCTTGATCGGGTGACCCGAAAGCGGGCGGTGGGAAGCCAGCTCCGCACCCAGGAATTCGAAGCGCTGCTGGCGGGTCAGGTCACCGTAAGGCTTCTCGGTGCCGAGCCTGTCCACGAGCTGCCCCACAGCGTCGTGGTGGTAGTCGGCGTGCTCACGGATGTCGAGCGTTGCCAGGTGCAATCCGAAAGCGGCGATGGCGCGGCGGACGCGGGCCAACGCGCCGTCTGCCACCAGTGCCGCCGAGTGGTTTCGCAGTGAGTCCTCAAGCAACCCGAACTCCGCCAGGAGCTCGGATGTCGTGGCGTAGTCACGGCCAGGCTGGTGGTACGTGGAACCGGAAACGCGACGGCCCGTGTTGATGAGCTTGGCCTTGATGCAGGTCAGCTTCAGGCGGTAGGGCTCCTGTGCATTGAGTTCGAGGATGCGCTTGTCCAAGCCCGGGAGGTTCTTGAGGTCCTCGGTGATGGAGTCCAGCAGTTCCTTGTCAGCTCCGAAAAGTGCCGTGGAGTTGGAGAGCACGGAGATCAGTTCGTCGATCAAGGCAATGCTGATGCGCACCGCATTCTGGTTCTGCAGCTGCAGGATTTCGCGGGTCACGGCAGCGGTGACATTCGGGTTGCCGTCCCGGTCGCCACCGATCCACGAACCAAAACGAATCGGCGCAGCGCTGGCCGGCAAAGCTACGCCGTGCTCGGCCAGGAGCTCGGAAAGGTCGGTCAGCATTTCCGGCATGGCGTCCGTCAGGATGCTGTTCAAGTAGTAGATCGCGTTGCGGGCCTCGTCCACGGGAGTCGGACGCACCTGGCGAAGCTCATCCGTCTGCCACATCTGGTCGATGATTTCCGAGAGTTGGCGGTCTTGGCGGCGCCGGGCCGAGGTCCCTTCGCCGGTGGGTTCAGCCAGAACATCAGAAAGCTTGCGGATCTTGTCCAGCACGGATCGACGCGACGCCTCTGTGGGGTGGGCCGTGAAAATGGGCCGAACATCAAGTTCGTTGATGACGTCCTGCAAAACCTCCGGACCGGCCTGCCCGGCGATCTCGGAGACGGCCTTGGCCAACCAGCCATCCTTTTCCTGCCGGGTACGGAGTCCACGCACGCGATGCACCTGCTCGGCTGCGTTGCTGAGGTGGAAGTAGAACGCGAAGGCACGAACCAAATCCGTCGCCTGGTCCAGTGGCAGGGAGGCGAGCAACTCGCGGACCTGCGCAACGACGTCGTGCGCGCTCCAAGGGCCCGTTGCGTCAGCGCCGCCCCGGGCGGCTTCCTTTGATTCCTTGGTCAGCAGGCGTACCTGCTCCACGAGCTGGAGGAGTTCCGGGCCGTGCTGGCGTACCAAGGATTCGCCGAGGAGGGTGGAAACCCGACGTACGTCCGCACGCAGTTCGGCAGCGAGATCGGCGTCTTGATGGGCAGTGTGAACCATAGATACATACCTTCGGGATCTGGTTTTGGCTCGTACACTGCGCTGGATACTGTGAGCCGGATTACTAGTGTTTCCTACGGGATCTTACCCGCACCGAAGTCAACGCATTGAATGCGTCTCAGATTTTGGCGTCACCTTTTTCGGCTTTGCCCGTATGACCCGGCAGGATCACCCTTCCGCTGAACAGCCCATCGGCCGCCGTGCCGGGACCAGCGGACAGCCTCTCGTGCCTGCGCTGCCGCATCTCTTCGATGGCTGCAGCCGCTTCCACTCTGGTGGGCGCTCCGGTGGCCGGCTCAATCATGGACAAGACGCTTCCCAGTGTGCCTGTGGCGCCCTTCGCTGGAATGCCTCGCTGAACCAAGCGCGTGCCCGCCCACAGTGAACCAAAGATCAGCGCAACACTGACTACTACGGCAACCACAGCATCGATCCCCATGCGTTCAGGCTACGCCTTACATGAGGCCCAGCCCATCCCCGCTACCCGGCCCAAGCCCTCCTGAGGACCTCCCAGTACCGGCCGTCCATGAGGCTGGCGGGTGTCACGGACACCGACTGAGCCCCGCCCAAGGCCGCCTCCTGCAAGGCGCTTCCGAGTTGCTCCGGCGATATCCGCCCACCATCGGACCACAGCCCCAGCGACACCGACATGCGCGGGCCGGCGCGCCGCTCCAGTGCCTCAACCAGTTCTTCTGTTTGCGGTGAACTTTCATCGTTGAGTCCCACGTACTGCCAGACATGCAGCCGATCTAGTTGCTTGAGCAGGAGATCATAGTCCTGCCCGCTGTCTGCCCGGTCTGCTGACGCTGAGGCCCGCGGCGAGCGCACATCCATCTCCAACTTGACGCCATAACGCTCGACGGCGGACCCCACTTTGCGGACGATGTCAGCCATCGCTTCGCTGCGCCAAGTGCTGATGCGTGCGTCTGACTCGTCGATGGACTGGTCGTCCTTCCGGGGCCAGTCGCCGGCACCGGTGGTCGCCTTGAAATCTTCGAAGTCGTCGCTGCCGAAGCTGAAATCGTCGAACATCAATTCAGTGAAGTTGATCGCCGTAGGCCTGTACTTCTTGGCAACGGCCACAGCGAAGGCAGCCAGGCGGATGCCGGCCTTGCCGTGACGGAGGGACGACACACTCGCAAACGATTCAGAGGCTTCACCGGCCGTATTTCGTCCTGCAAGGGACGGGTCATCCTGCAAAGCACGGTCCAGCAGGACATCGATGGTGAGGACAACATCGCGTTCCTTGCCGTTTTCATCGACCTTGAGTGCTGAAATCGACTCCCGCACGAAGTCCCGTCCAGTGCGTGAGACTTCGCTGGATGCCGCCTGGGGCTGGTCGGGCCACGGGAAAGCCGTCCAATCCGTACGTCCCACGGAGATCGACACAGCCGTGGCCTCCACTGAATTCAACCGCTCCGCGAGTCCCGGAAGGTAGGAGGGGTCGCTGTTGACTACGTCCTCAAAACCAAGGTTGACCATACGGTCCGCGGGACGCCGCTGTTCTGCCGAGCACGAGCTGAGGCCCGCGCAGGCCGCTGCGAGGAGGACCGACGCCAACACTGCGGTTGTCAGTGTGCCCACGAACGCTGGACGACGCTTCATGCCCGGGCCTCGCTGCGGGGTAAGACATCGGCGGTGACGGAGATGACCCCGGTCCGTTGCAGCTTGTTCCAGCGGGCAGGGCTGCCGCGGACTTCCTTGACGATTGCGCTGGCCAGAGCCAAGCCAACGAAGACCGAATAGAAGGGCCACAACGGTAGCGTCCACAGGAACCGCAGATCCCGCCACGAACGATTAAGGCCAACGGAGAAGACAACCAGCGTTAGGGACACGAAGAGTCCCAGCCAGCCGAGAATGGCAAAAACTTCACCAGGCACAGGCCCTGAACCGGCGATGTACAGGAAAGGCAAAACCGCCAAAATCGCAAGTTGCAACACAGGGATCACCACCATGGTGACGGCGTTGAACACCAGGAACATGCCAAACAGACCGTACCGGTGCCTCCCGAGCATCCCCACATGCATCCGGAGCGTCTGAATCAAACCTCGCGACCACCGCACCCGCTGCCGCCACAAGCCCCCCATCGTCGAGGGCGACTCGGCATAGACCAGGGCGTTGGGCTGGAACCGGACACGGTACCCCGCCTTGTAGACACGCCATGTCAACTCAAGATCTTCGCCGAGGGTGTCCTCGTGGAACCCGCCCACTTGGCGAACCAAATCGCTGCGAAAGGCACCAATGTTTCCCGAAACTATGGGCAGGCAGTGCAAAAGGGACAAGGCCCTGCGAACCAGCCCCGTCCCAACGTGGCTCAGGACAGCGAGCATCATGGTCTGAATACGATTCAGGTTGACTGGCCGGTCGTCGCCGCACACCGCTCCCACCTTCGCATGGTCGAAACCTTCAAGCATGTGCATCAGGGTGTCTGGCGCAAAGATTCCATCGGCGTCGACGAACATCAGGACGTCGCCTTGGGCCGCAGAAATGCCGCGGTTCAAGGCGGCACCCTTCCCCGCGTTTTCCTGCGACAGAAAGCGCACCCGGTCGTACTGTTCCGCCAGGCCTGCCATGATGCTCGCGGTCGCATCTGTAGAGCCGTCGTCAACCAGAATGACTTCCATGCGCAGGTATCGGCTGGCCAGGATCGACTCGACGCATTTGGTGATCACTACGGCCTCGTTGTAGCCCGGAACGATCACGGACACCAGGGGCCGCTCGCTCAGGACGGAGTAGCGATGCCTGGCCGGGTTGGGCCGGTAGAGGCGGTTGAAATACAACGCCAGCGGAACGTAGACGATCTTGACCATTCCGAAACCGAGGATGACCAGGCCACCAACCTGGACGAACGCCACAGCCACCTCCAATAACGTCAAATAGTCCTCCCCAGCACTTGGCCTGGAACATGGCGGCGGAGGAGGCCTTCCAGAAGCTCCGGGGCGTAGGCGCTGTTCGCGCCAAACCTTGCATTGACCTCCAGGACCACCGGCGTTCCGTCCGGCAGGCGCCGGATATCGATATCTATTGGCCCGGTCAAGCCCAGCGCGGCCGCGGCCGCCCCAGCCACGTGGGCAACATCGGCTGCGGCCGACAGTTCCATTCTCCTGACGGAGATGGCGTTGCCGACGCGCCCGTCCTTAAGTTCCGTTTTCTCCAGCACCACCACAAGGTTGTGTTCCTCGGACTCCGTGGCATGGCGGAGAACCACGGGCGCATACTCCGTTCCCGGCGCGAAGCGTTGCACGATCCAGGAATCATCCAAGGATGACCAGATGCGCGCCGCGTTCCGGCCACCATCCGCTGCCCTTTCTAGAATCCGGACCCCGCGTCCACCGCGCGAAACCCTTGGCTTGACCACAAGCGTTCCGCCAAAGCGGGCCATGGCCTCGTTGACCGAACTGAAATCCCCGGGCAACCCGAAACCAGGCACAGCGACGCCGGCATTGGAAAGGCATTTCATGGTGAAGTATTTGTCGTTGGCGATGCGAACCGGAGCCGGATCAGCGATCAGGACTTCGACGCCAGGGGCAAAGCAATCCCGGGCTTCGGACAGCAGCACGAGCTCGTCGCTGACAGTGGGCACCACAAGTTCGATGCCGTTCGCGGCCACGAGTCCTCGCAGTTCCCACAAGTAGCCAGGCGAATTTGAAGGCGACACCACTGTCACTGCATCCGCTGCCGACCCATGGACCGGCTGCATGTCGACGCCCAGAACCCAGTGTCCTTGATCCATCAATTGGCGGGCCAAGGAGAGGCCGGCCGGCCCTCCGACGCCCGTTACGAGTACCCTCACTGTCAGAACTCCCCTACGGCCGAGCCGAGCAGCCGGACGGGCTCGAAACCCTCTGCGTAGGATGTCTTCACCTGCGACCCCCTGAAGGCCGCAAGACTCCGGACTCTCTCAGCGCTCATGTAGGGCTTGCCTTTCTGGTTACGGTGCATGGCGACAGCGTGGATCTTCACGTCCACGTACCCTGCAATGTCCACGAAAACGCTGGGATCGAATTGCCGTGTGGATGAGGGGCTCTCGAAGCACAGGATGGAGGAGTGGTGGCGGGCCGCCCGCATGGTGGCGCTGTGCACCGCCTGGTGGTCCTGGTGGTAGTCGTTGCTTGAGTGGGTCATGACAACGTCCGGGCGGAAGTCCTCGATGAAGGCTTCGATCGCCTGAACCATTTCCAGCCCGTGCTCGGACAGGTTGGTGTCCCGGAAGTCGTGGACCTGGACCTCGGACGCCCCCATGAAGTCCGAACCTGACGCGGCTTCCGTCACACGGACGGAACTGTCTCCACCCCGACTCCCGGAGCTCATCACCATGGTCCGGACTTCGTGGCCGGCATCGGCCAATTTGGCGAGGGTTGCACCACAGGCCAATTCCAGGTCATCGGGGTGCGCTCCAATGGCGAGCACCCTTCGGGGTTGCTTGGTCACCGCGTGGCGGATCCGGAAGAACGGTGCCACGAGGCATCCGACGACCAGCCCGATGCCTGCCAGCAGGACCACAATCTCAAGCCAGGGACGCTGTTCCGGACCGACAACGCAGCCCACCAGCGACACCAGCAGCAGGGCCCCCAGACTTGCCATGGTCCACCGGAAGCGATGAGGTGAGCTGAACTTGCGAACGAACCAGTTTTGACCGGCAGGGAGCATAGCCCAGACCGCCACGAGGGCGCCCAACGAGCCTGCGACGATCAAGCCAGCAACGACGAATAGCGTTGCTTTCATATTTCCCCTAGATTGCATAGATTCTGAGCGGCCCCATATCGGGCAACCGCCGTTCCGTTAAGTGGGAGGGTCTGCAGTTTCGTGTCGGAGAACTGAGCGCGAATATAGGCTCAGTACTTGTACTCAAACTCACCCGCGGCGAGCCCACTTCCGCTCAAGGAGTACGTCAGGACTGCACCATTCCTCTGCCGCTTGGACTCGGCGGTCACATGAAAATGGAGATCTCCGCGCTGCACCGAATCCGTGACGCAGGTTGCAAGGTTCCGTCCCTCCATGGAGCACGACCACCCATCAGGAGCTTGCAGCGCGTCCTCCACAATCCGCGACTCACGCCCCACAGAGAACACCACTTTTCCCGATCCCAGCGTTTTTGAGCCCGCAGCCGCAAAGTCCACCTGCATGACGGCAGTATCTGCGTCCCGATCCTTTAACTCCCGTACTGAGGCAGTGACCGCGGCGGGCGATTCCCCGGCCGGAGCCCGTTTTGGTGACGGAGAGACGGGCGACGACGGGACCGGCCGCGGCGAGACGGGCGACGGCGAGACGGGCGACGACGGGACCGGCGACAGCGTGGGTTGCGGTTGGGATGGAGGAGCCTCCACTGTGGATGGATCCGGCGCCACCGCCACTGGCCCAGGTGCCGCCGCTGGCGGAGCGGGCTCCGGAAGCAAAGGAGCGCTCGTGGTTGGTGGCGCCGGAACCGCCGCCGACGGGCCGACGCCGGGCACCTGATGGGCAGCAGTCGCCTCAACAACGGGCTGCTTCATATAGGCATTTGGGTTCAGGCCGCCAACGATACCCACCGCTCCCAGCACCAGTCCCAGACCCGCGGCCGAAATTGCCGCCATCACCGCGGGTTGCGCCATGACCGGGAACGCCATAGCTGCCTTGACCGGCACAAGCCCGCCCAAGACTCCCAGGCCGGCACTTTTGCCCGCCCAAGCCGCAAGGGGGGCACCGGTAACCAGCGGTAGCAGCACTGCCCTCATGGTCCCTTGAACGTCCTTCAGCTCAGACAAGGTGGCCGTGCATTTCGTACAACGGTTCAGGTGCCCTCGAACCTCGCGGCTGGCAGAACTGGAGAGTCCCCCTCGAATGAAGTTCCCGAGTTTGGAGGAGAATTTCGCACACTCGCCGCTCGGTTCTTCGGCGACGTGGGCTTGCAAGTATTGCCTCCGGAGGCCTTCCCGCGCACGGACAGCCAAGGCCGAGACCGCGTTGGGAGTGAGGCCAAGGATTGGCGCCACGGCAGCAGGCTTCATTCTCTCCACATCCAGGTACCACAGCACCGCTTGCCACCGTTCGGGCAGCGCCCGAAAGGCCCTGGCCACAGCGTGCGATTCGAAGGCTATGACAGCGACATCCGGTTCCGCCAGCGAGTGGTCCAGAACGGAATGGTCGTCGCTAGGCAGCGTTCTGGCCGCCTTCCGGTTCCAATGGTGCGAGAGTCGGGTGACCGTGGACAACAGATATGCCCTGAAGAAGTTATTCGGTCCCTTGCCGGCCACCAGGCTCTGCAACATGGTCTGGAAGGCGTCAGCAACAATGTCCTCGGCGTCGCCGGGGTTGTCCACGTTGCGTTTGGCAACAGCCGAAGCGATAGACACGTGGCGTTCATACAGCGCATCGAATGCAGTCATGTCACCCTGACGAACCATCGCAATGAGGTGGGCGTCACTCTCGACGCCAGAATCAGGCTTGCTGCCCCTACTTGTCCTGAATGCCACTACGACATCCACACAACGTCAATAATCGTGCCCATATTTAAGGAGTGGCTTTTCTTCACAAGACATGACGCGAATTTGTACATTGCCTTTAGCAAAAGCGAATCTGCCGTCGCGTCGTCATGAATGCCAACCGGGACGCACTGTTCGGTTATGACATCGTTCCGGACAAAATCTTTCGCTGAATGCATATTTTCGCGGCACCTTTTGATGCGCAGGTGGCAATCGGCCAGTTACCAGAGGGGCTGGCGGTTCCGGGCCGATTGGTTCCTGCCCGAAGTCCGGACCGTGGTGACCTCCCTGGCTACGCGATCCACCGTGCCGGCTCCCACCGCCAAGTCGCTCGGCGCTGCACGGGCCAGGAACGGCGTCAGCATCAGCGAAACAATGACCGACTTCCGCGCACTGTTTGCTGCCGCGGATCAAAGCCTGGACATCGATGCCCTCCAGTCATTGGCTGAAGGCTGGGCAGAAGTAGCCGAAACCGCGCCGCCCATCTCGTGCACGGATGTCTACACCGGCTTGGCCACCCAGGCCCATTTCCAGCGACGGATCCACGAGGTATCAATGTCCGGATCGAAGCACCCGGGCTCACACGCCCTGGCGATCTTGACGCTGCCGAGGCCCCTCGACAGGCGCAATCACTGCTGGACCGTTCTGGCCCGAATGGGAGAGGCCGTCCAAGGACAGCTGCAGGGGACCGGAGCAACCGCAATGTTCCATGACTCTGCCATCCATGTTCTCTTCCCTGTCAGCGAAAGCAACGTGGCCCGACTGGTGGAGTGCAAGACAGCTTTGGAAGCCGTGGGTGAAGGCCACCTGAGTCCTGCGCGCATGAGCTTCCACCCGCTTTCCGCAGCAACGGCGATGTCGACAGCAAGCCCGATAACGACAGCCCAGGACTCTTCCTTCGAACCGAACTAGGCGATTCAGCCAGCGAGCGCGTCACGAACCGTTCGCCCCCAACACTCACCTTTTGACGAGACACATCACCACGGCTTCTAAGGACCATCTAACTAATGACCAATCAGATCCATCTAAAAACCGCGTCCCTGGTGGCAGCTTTATTGGCCGCCGTCATGACTTTTCTGGGAATGGGTATGTCGGCATTGCCGGCCAACGCTGCAGTCATCCCGGGCGCGGTCGTCAGCATCAACACGGACTCAGCGGTAACAGGCCAGTGGGACCAGGTGGACCTGACCTGCACGTGGTCCGTCCCGGACAACTCACAACCTGGTGATACTTTCAGCCTCCAGCTCCCACCAGAGCTCCGTTGGTTTGGTGCAGCATCGTTTGACCTGGATAACGCCGACGGCGAATCGGTCGCCAAGGCTGTTGCCAACGATTCCGGGCTGGTGGTCTTCACCCTGACTGACTTCGTGGCCTCGCATCCGCTGAACATTGGCGGAATGTGCAATTTCACGACGCAATACTCATCAGTTCCGGGCAACGGCGGAATAACGGAGCTGAGCTTCATTGTGGGGTCCACCGTGGTCCGTATGCCGCTAGTCTTGGAAGGTCCATGCACTACGGACTGCGGTCCTGTTGTTCCTACGTCGGCCGGCAAAGCGATGTGGTGGGCCGACGCGGGGCAAACTGAACTTGAGTCGATCTTCTACATGCCGCCGATGGCCGCGGAGACCAACGACGTGGTGGTTACCGACACTCCCGCTGCCGGCATGGAAATCGATTGCGACCAAATCACTCCCCGTGTTGGTCAGGTGCTGAACACGGACGGCAACATCACCGAACCTTTCGACAACGAGCAGTTTCCCGCAACCATCGAGTGCACGCCTCAGAAGGCCACTGTCAGCTGGACTGGACTCCCCAAGGGGGAGCATGTGGAACTCTTCGTCGTGACTAAAGTGACGGATTCCACCTTGGACGTCTATGACAACAACGGAACAATCATCATCGCCGGCCAGGAAACCACCGTTGGGGCCCAGACGCGCCGAAGCACCGCAGGCGGCACAGGTGGCGGAACAGCAACACCCTCACCCACCCCAAGCCCCGCCACCAGCACAGCAACACCCTCGCCCACCCCAAGCCCCGCCACCAACACAGCAACACCCTCACCAACCCCAAGCCCCACCACCAGCACAGCAACACCCACCACCTCACCCACCCCGATTCCGAGCGCCCCAACACTCCCCCCGGCGACCACTCCGAGCCCCAGCGCCACAGCCCCCACCGCCTCACCCAGCGCGAGCCCCAGCACCACAGCCCCCATCCTTGCTGTCGTGGTGCCGACGGAAGAACCATCACTTCCCGCCGACGTCGACGACTCTGAGGAGTTGGCCAGCACGGGTGCCCAGGGATCGGCATTCGTCTTCATCGCCGCAGCGCTTCTGGCAGTGGGATCGATGCTCGCGTTTGCAGGGTCCCGCTGGACACGACGGAGGGCGCACTAAGGCGCACTAAGGCGCACTAAAAGTACCGAAACAACCCTCCCTTAGGGCCAAGACCGCAACGATTGGCCGAGCGCGTGCTGCTCGGCCAATCGTTGCGGTCCATTAGTCTCGGCTCGCGCTGGCATGCGTTGGGGGCCAGCGCGAGCCGTTCCACGTTAACCACCTGTTTCCCGGCACCAAGTTTCCCGGCACCAGGGTTTCCGGGAATGTCGATGCCCCGCGCATAGTTGAGGAAGTGAGCCCGCAGGGAAAAGAACACCAGCCGAGGAGAACCATGAGCTTGCCCACCACTTCGACCGACGCCCAACTCGCCCGTTGGGAGCGGTTCCGGGCAGGACGAAATGCGGCTCTGGCGACGGACCATGGGTGGCTGACGCTGACCTCGTTCCAGTGGCTTGAGGCCGAACCATCGGGTGTCGACCTCGCCCCGGGCCTCTGGTCCACGGACGGGACCACGGCCAGCCTCACTGCGAGCGCTGCGGATGGACTGACCTTCGTGGGGACCGACACGAAGGTCGAAGGAACGGTGACCGCCACCCTCGAGGACGAAGAATCCCTGATGTGGGTGCAGTATGGCGGCAGCGACGGCAAGCAGGTGGTTGTGGAGCTGGCCATGCGCGCGGACAAATATGCCATTCGCACACGCGACAATGGCTCTCCCGTGCTGACGGAGTTCGCGGCTGTTCCCACTTACGACTACGGCCCGGAATGGGTGGTCGAGGGACGCTTTGAAGGGTACGCAGAACCTGAAGATGTACCCATCGGCACGGCCAACCCCTTGGTGGATGGTGTTCATCGCTCCGTGGGTGAAGTGGTGTTCCGGGTGCCGGGTATCGGCCACGAAATCCGCCTCCACGCCGAGGCGGAGAAACTCGGTGCACTCAACGTGACCTTCCACGATGAGACCAACGGCGACACCACGGACGAGTGGCGCAAGGTGTTTATCCCGAGGCCTCGTCCGGACGGCTCCGTGGTGATCGACTTCAACCGCGCCATCAACTATCCCAGCGCCTTCACGCCCTACGGCACGTGCCCCATGCCTGTCCGCGGCAACTCGATCGACGTGCGGGTGGAAGCTGGAGAGAGGCTTCCCCAAGACTGACGCTGGCAACAGGCCGGCATGGGCGTAGCAAGGATGGTCCTGTCTAGGCGATAGCGGAAACCCCGGTGACGGCACGGCCCACGATGAGTGAGTTGATTTCGTAGGAGCCCTCATACGTGTAGATGGCTTCGGCGTCCGCGAAAATCTTGGCGATCCGGTAGTCGGTGACGATTCCGTTGCCGCCGAGAATGGACCGCCCCAAGGCCACGGTCTCCCGCATTCTGGCACTGCAGTACGCCTTAGCGAGTGCTACCTGGGCCATGTCTGCACCGCCGTGCCGCACGCCTTGGGCATCCGTGAAGATGTTCTCTTGGAGCTGCGCTATCCGCACCATCATCCCCATGCTGGCCACTGCGTTACCCAGCATGTCCACCAGGTGCTGTTGAATGAGCTGGAACTTGGCCAGTGGCTTGCCGAACTGCTGACGCTCCACGGCGTACTGCCTGGCGACATCGAAGGCTGCAAGTTGTTGGCCTACGGCTTGCCAGGCAACCATGATCCGTGAGCCGCGCAACAGGGCATTGGTGTCGGCAAAGCTGCTGATGCCGGCGAACCGGTCCGCTTCTGCCACCTCGACATCCTGGAGTACGATGTCCGCGTTCTGCACGGTCCGCAGGGCAATCTTGTGCTCAATCCTGGTCCGCGAAATACCCGGCAGGGCGGCGTCCACGATGAAGCCCCGCACAGAACCATCGGC
The DNA here is from genome assembly GCF_042786555.1 of Paenarthrobacter sp. NPDC056912. Taxonomy (NCBI): domain Bacteria; kingdom Bacillati; phylum Actinomycetota; class Actinomycetes; order Micrococcales; family Micrococcaceae; genus Paenarthrobacter; species Paenarthrobacter sp. NPDC056912. Next base: position 264,270 of record NZ_JBHUCD010000001.1, on the reverse strand, counting down.
TTCGTCTTTCGCCCAGACCAGCATGTAGTCGCAGAACGTCCCGTTGCCGATCCAGCGCTTGGCGCCGTTGATCACCCAGTAGTCGCCGCCGTCGGCGTCTGGCCGTTCCACGCGGCGGGCGGTGGTCTGCATACCGCCTGCAACGTCGGAACCGTGGTCCGGCTCTGTCAGTGCGAACGCGCCGGTGGTGCGGAGGTTGGAGGCGTCGTCGAGATAGCGGTCCTGCTGTGCGTCGCTGCCGAAGTCGTAGAGCGACTCGACGAAGAGATCGTGATGGACCATGAAGAAGGTGGCGATTGAGGTGTCGACGCGTGTCATCTCGGCGATCACCAGGCCGGCGAACAAATGGGTATACCCGCGCTGGGCCGGCGCACTGAGGCGCAGGGCCGCGAGCTTGGGCAGGATGTGTTCGGGGAACTCGGCTTTCTCCCACCATTGCCCTGCGTAGGGGGCGATCTCTGAGGCCAGGAATGCCCGCAGTTCGTTGAGTTTGCGTTGTTCCTGGACGCTCAGGAGCGATTCGAAGTCGAAGAAGTCTGCGGTGGGCAAGTCCGCCACTGAGGGTGGAAGCTGCCCCGCGGAACCTGACGGAACCGGACCGCCGCTGTAGTCGCCCATCACTTGAGTCCCATCCGGATGGCTCCGTCGAGGCGGATGGTTTCACCGTTGAGCATGGCATTCTCCACGATGTGGGCTGCCAGGTTGGCGTACTCTGCGGCCCGGCCCAGGCGGGCCGGGTGCGGGACTTGCTGGCCGAGGGAATCCTGGGCTGCCTGCGGCAAACCGGCGATCATGGGTGTCTCGAAGATACCCGGTGCGATGGTGGCCACCCTGATCAACGAGCGGGCAAACTCTCGTGCCAGCGGAAGCGTCATGGCGGCTACGGCACCTTTTGATGCCGCGTAGGCGGGCTGCCCGATCTGGCCCTCAAAGGCTGCAACGGATGCGGTGTTGATGATGACGCCGCGCTCAGGCCCGCCAAGTTCTGTGGATAGCGGTTCGTTGTCCACCATGGCTGCTGCGGCGAGGCGGATTACGTTGAACGTGCCCACGAGGTTGATTTGGATGACCTTGTTAAACGCTTCCAAGGGCAGCACGCCGTCGCGCCCGAGGACCTTGCCCGGAGTGGCGACGCCGGCGCAGTTGACCACGATGCGTAGAGCCCCAAGGGATGCTGCGGCGTCCACGGCGGCCTGGATCTGGGTTTCGTTGGTGACGTCCGCGGGCGCGAACACGGCCCGGGGACGGGAGTCGCCGCTGCCCTCGCTGGCCGCATTCAGTTCCGCGGCAAAGGCTTCCCCTGCCGACTGGGGCAAATCCACCAACACCACCGACGCTCCGGCGTCGAACAATCGCCGTGCGGTAGCGGCGCCCAACCCTGACGCCCCACCGGTGACCAGCGCGACTGTGCCGTTGATGTCCATCCATCCTCCTTGATGCAGACCCAATTATGTTAATGCATGTTAACTGAAATTGTGAGCCAACGCACGCCGGCCTGCCCCTATAGGCTGTTTGCATGTCCACGCACGACGTCCCCGCCGGTCAGCCGTCCCCCATCGCAGACGCCGCTGTTTGGGCGACGCGCGCGAACCACGCGGCTAGATCAGTCACGCATGGCTTCGGCCGTCGGTTGTTGTTCCTGCCCGGCACGCACCTGGGTGCGGTCAGTGTTCCCACCCGCGGTCTGGGGAGCCTGGCCAGCCCCTGGCACTACTGGTGGCAGGCCCACTACGTGGACTGCCTTGTGGATGCCGGCCGGCGGGAACTCGCGAGCAAGACAAAGTTCGACGGCGAGTCCCGTCCCAGCGCGGGACGGCTCGCTTCGCGACTGGTCACCACCATCCGGCTGCGGAACCTGCTGAGGTTTGTCAACGACTACTACGACGACATGGCCTGGCTCGCTCTGTCCACGCTCCGGCTGGAACAGTTGGCCGAAGAGACTCAGAAACCGGGACGCAGGCGTAACGCCTATGTCCGGAAAAGCCTGACTTTGCAATTCGATTCGGCGTCCACGGACGATTTGGGCGGCGGCACGTTCTGGAGCACCAAACGGGACTTCAAGAACACACCGGCCACGGCCCCCGTAGCCCTCTACTATGCACGGACGGAGCATCGCGAACGTGCCCAGTCATTGGTGAACTGGCTCAACGCCAAACTCCTCCACCCCGAACGCGGCGTGTATCAGGATGGGCTCCGGATCCGGAACGGCGAGCCCTACCTGGAGGCGGCGGTCTACACCTATAACCAAGGACCCATCCTGGGCGCGCTGCTGGAATTGGGCGGAGACGATAACCTGCGCCGGGCTGCCGGGTTGGTCGAGGCGGTCGCCCGCGAGTTGACGGTCCCGGGTACAAACATCATCCGCGGCGACGGAACAGGGGACGGCGGACTCTTCACCGGGATCCTGGTCCGGTACCTCGCATTGGCTGCGCGGGAGGCGCGGCTCCCGGAGGCGGCAAGGGAAACGGCCCGCACCCTGGTGATGACCACGGCCGAAGCCTTCTGGGCTGGCCGGACCGAGTCCATCGATAAAGCCACTCCCCGCCTCACGTTCTCGTCCGATCCCCAACGCCCGGCGAGCGAGACGTATCCGGCGGGTTCCGCCGTCGAACTTTCCACCCAACTGCAGGCGTGGATGACTCTGGAGGCGGCCGCGACACTGGCCAACTAACTCGCAGTAGTGGTTGTTCTGACCCGTCAAAACAACCACTACTGCGAGTCAGTTGGGTTTCTTGCGCTGCGGGTACGGGGCTTCGTGGCGGGCAAGCATTTCCACGAATCCGGCGATCTTACGCGCGCGCGTCTCGGCGCGCTTGACCGAATTGGTGCGGTGGATCAGCGCGAAGCGGTTCTGGGAGGTCAGGACGTCGAACATGGCCTGGGCTTCGGGAACTTCAGCGATGGCCGCGGCGAGGTCGTCCGGAACAACGGAGTCAGCAGGGCCGGCGTAGGCAGCCTCCCAGCGGCCATCGGCTTTGGCGGCCTCGACGGCGGCACGGCCGGCGTCGGTCATCTTGCCTTCGGATTCGAGCCGGGCGATGTGCCCCACGTTCCGCACGGACCAGATGCTCTTGCGGCCACGCGGCGTCATGCGCTGGAAGTAACTGTCGGCGTCGCGGCTCCTCGCCTGGCCGTCGATCCAGCCGAAGCACAGGGCTTCGTCCAGGGCAGCGTCGTAGTCCAGTTCCGTCACGTTTCCGCCCTTTTTGTGCAGGATCAGCCACACTCCGGGGCATTCTGCGGCATTCGCCAACAACCAGGAACGCCATTCGGCGCCGTCGTGGACAAGAAGTTCTTCAAGCTCAATGGGCATGGATTCATTCTGCTGTGCACCGGCCCTGCTGTGAACGGCGGACACGGCATAGGCTGAAACGCAGAAGCCCTGACAAACCCAGGAGGACCAATGTTGCGAGCCCGACCCCTTCACTTCACATCACGGATGGACCACTGGACGGAGCTGCTGACCGCCTTGGGCTTGGTCAAGGCGGTGGATCAGGGCGACTGGCGGGAGTTCGACGCCGGATCCGGTCGCCTCGCGCTGCACGCTGCCGCCCACGGTTCCCCGGAGGACGGGACAACGGTGTTTGGTGTGGAGGCGGGAATCCTGGAGGAGTTCGCCCGCCGAACCAGGGAAGACGGTACCAGCGCCGAAGTCACCGGGGCCTCCCACGGGATTACGGTCCAAGTCACTGCCAAGGACGGCTTCCAGTTCCTCGCCGATCAAGCAGAGCGGGCAGAGGACGGCACCTGGGCCACATCGGACCAATCCGACCCGGCACTCGTGGTGGTGGCCACCTGGGTGAGTCCCGACGTCGACGGTTCCGCCCATGAGCTCCGCAACATCGGTGCGCGGCCACGGTCTTCGGACGATGAATCAGCCACGTTCACTACAAAGAACGGCGGCATCCTGCGCGTGGTCCACGGCACCGCTGCCGGGTCCGGGGACCTGGCATTCGAGTACGACGGCGAACTGGACTCGTTGCTGAGTCGTCTCACCGCAGCAAAAGTTGAGGCGCGGATCAGCGAGGACGTCCTATACGTCGCCAATCCTGATGCAGCGGGCGGGGCGGCACCGGCGTCGATCGTAGTGGAAAGAACACAAACGACGCCGGAAACCAGTTAGTCTTCCAGCGCCCCGTCACAGAGGCGTCCAACAACCTCGGTGAGCATGGTCAGCCCTGCAACGATGTCCTCGTCCTTGGTGTATTCGTGCTCGTTGTGGGAGATGCCATCCACGCTGGGCACAAAGAGCATCACGGTGGGGACGAGGTCCTTCATGTTGGTGGAATCGTGCCCGGCGAGGGTCATGACTTCCTTGTTGGACAGCCCGAGATCGGCGGCCACCTTGGCCGCGAGTTCCACACCTTCGGGCTGGTACGGCGTGACCGCCCAGGAGTGTGAGTGGTTTTTCTCCACGGAGACGTTGGCGAGCTGTTCGATTTCCGTGATGCGGGTGTGCAGCAGGGCGTCGGCCTCGGCCAGGACGGCTTCGTCGGCGCTGCGCAGGTCCAGGAGCAGGTTCACGCGGGACGGCACCACCACCGGTGAGTTCGGGTACACATTGAGCTGCCCCACCGAGGTGTGCAGCACGCCGGGGAACCTATCCGCGAGTTCCCGCGCCGCTACCACCAGCATGGATGCCCCGAGGAGGGCGTCCTTGCGGTCCGCGATCACCGTGGAACCGGTGTGTGCCTGCTCGCCATGGACTACGAACTCATACTTGTTCGCTGCCCAGTTGGAGCTGACCAGTCCGATGGTGACGCCTTCGCGCTCCATGCTGCGGCCCTGCTCGATGTGGATTTCAGCGCAGTAGGCAGCTTCCGGCCCTTCAAACGTTCCGCGGCAACCGATCGCGTCCAGCGCGTCCCGCACGGAAACACCGGCAGCGTCCGTGGTGTTGAGGGCGTCCTCGAGGTCAAGCTTGCCGGTGTAGACGGACGATCCCATCATGGACGGCTTGAAGCGGCTGCCTTCCTCGTTGAACCAATTCACGACGGCGAGGTTGAACTTGGGTGCCGTGGCGCCGGCTTCCCAGCGCGCAGCCAAGCGGAACGCGGCGTGGGCAGCAGCGAGTACGCCATACGCGCCGTCGTAACGTCCCGCCGTCGGCTGTGAATCCATGTGCGAGCCGACCACCACGAAGGGCGCACCGGGCACGGCCTCATAGAGGCCCCACTGGTTGCCTGCGTGGTCGAACTTCACCGTGAAGCCGTGCTCCTCAAGGAGGCCTGCGAGCCAGCGGCGCTGTTCTCCGTCGGGAATCGTTGCGGCCTGGCGGTCCACGCCGCCGTTCTCGGTGGCACCGAAGGCGCTCATGGTCCGGAAGTCCTGCACGAAGGCGGTGTCCTGGGCGGTGAAACTTGTGGTGGTTGTCATGGTTTCCCCTATGAACTCTGCTGCGACTGAACCCTGCCGGTCGTCACAAGGGGCGACTGTGCAGCGTGGAACGCGGTTGATTGGTAGGTAAAGCGGCCTCCGACGGCGGTGGCCAGGACGTGCAGTTCGCTGATGGCCGGTGCTGTCAGCGGTGAGGCGGAAAGGACAACGAAGTCGGCAAGTTTGCCCGGCGACAAAGTACCCTTCTCGCCAAGGGATCCCGTGGCTGCGGCAGCACCGCTGGTGTAGGCGGCGAGTGCCTGCTGCGGGGTGAGGCGTTCGTCCGGGTTGCCAAAGACCGCTCCGGACTCGGTCCGGCGGTCCACGAAGGCCTGCATGCCGCGCAGGACGTTTCCGTCGGCGACGGGACGATCGGAGCTGCCTGCCACAACAACGCCGGCTTCCAGGAAGCTGGCTGCCCGGTACGCCCATGGCAGGCGGTCCGGTCCGAGGGAAGCGGTCATGCCGTCCCCACCGTCCCGGAAAAAGCTCGCCTGGGGTGTCACGGCGATGCCTGCGTCCGCGAGCCGGACCAGCTGCTCCGGGCGCGTCATGGAGGCGTGTTCGATCCTGTTGGGCACCCGACGCGGGCCGTATGTGGCCTGGCAGTCCGTGATGATGTCCACGGCGAGGTCGATGGCCCGGTCTCCAATGGCGTGCGCCGCGATGGACCACCCGGCGGCGTAGGCAGCCTCGATGCGCTCCCGCAGCTGGGCGGGGTCTGCCTGGAAGTAGCCGATATTGCCGCGGTTGTCCTTGTGTCCGTGGCTGCAGAACTCGTGGCTCACGGCCGCGGTTTCACCCAGGAGCGAGCCGTCCAGGAAGACCTTCGCGGGGCCGAGCGACAAATACTCGTTCCCGAATCCACTGGTGATGCCAAGATCCAGGCCGGCCGGGGTCGCTCCCATGCTGTCGGCGCTATGCCCGTCCAAGCCGTGCAGCACGTCCAGCACCGGCATGACCTGCGCCCGGGCGTGGAGCCGGCCATGAGCGGCAGCGCCCTGGTACGCGGCGAGCTCGGCCGGGCTGTGCCCGATCCAGCCGCCGCCCACGCCGGCTTCGGTGAAACTCGTGATGCCCTCGGAGGCGTAATACAACGTGGCGCGTTCGAGGGCGGCCTCGATGTCCTCCAGCGAATACGGCAGGATCAGCTGCTGGATCAGTTCCTGGGCCGTCTCCTGGACGAGTCCCGTGGGATGTCCCGCTGCATCGCGGACGATCGCTCCGCCGTCGGGATCAGGGAACGACGGCGATTCGGCACCTGCCAGCCGCAGCGCGGCTGTGTTGACCACGGCCATGTGCCCGGAGTTGTGCCGCATGAACAGCGGCCGCTCCCCCGTGATGCGGTCCAGCTCAGCGATGTCCGGGAAGGAACCGCCGTGCTGGGTCTGGCTGAAGCCAGTGGCGAAAAGCCACGCGTCGGAGCTGTCCATGGCGCCTCGCAGCAGCCCATACAGCTCCTCCAGACCGCGGGCACCGGACACGTCCAGTTCAGCCAGGCCCAGCCCGAACCACGTGGTGTGGCAATGGGCGTCGATGAAACCTGGAGTTACCGTGGCACCGCCGAGGTCCAGGACCTCAACAGCGTCCAGACCGGACAGTTCGTCGTCGAGGCCCACGATGCGTCCCTGCCAGATGCCCAGCGAACTGGCCACCGGGCGGGCCGGATCCATGGTGATGATGTCTGCGTTCCGCAGGAGGAGGTCGAGTTTCATGTCAGGTTCTAGCGGTGGGAGGTGGTGACGGACTTGATGCGGGTGTAGTCCTCGAGTCCGTACACGGAGAGGTCCTTGCCTGTGCCGGAGTGCTTGAACCCGCCGTGGGGCGCTTCGGCGGGAATCACTTGGTGGCAGTTGATCCACACGGCACCGAAATCGAGCTCGTTGGAAACGCGGGTCACCACGCCATGGTTCTCGGACCACACACTGGAGGCCAGGGCGTACTTGGTGCCGTTGGCCAGTTCGATCGCTTCGTCCTCGGTGGCGAACGGCTGGACCGTCAGCACGGGGCCGAAGATCTCATCGCACACGACTTCATCCGTCTGGAAGACGCCGTCGATAACCGTAGGCTCAAAGTAGAAGCCGGTGCCGGTGCGCTTGCCGCCGGACAGGACGCGGGCGTTGGCCGGAAGACGGGACATGAAGCCCTCCACGCGCTCCAACTGCGCGGCGCTGTTGAGCGGGCCGAGGTCGGATCCCACTTTCAACGCCGCAGCGGCATCTGCCAAAGCGGCCGCGAACTCCGTGTGGATGTCCTGGTGGACCAGCACGCGGGTCACCGCGGTGCAGTCCTGCCCGGCGTTGAAGAACGCAGCCAGCGCGATCTCGCTGGCGGTCCGCTGGATATCGACGTCGGCAAACACCACAGCGGGCGCCTTGCCGCCGAGCTCCAAGTGGACGTCCTTGAGCGTCTTCGACGCCGCGGACATGACCTGAGCCCCGGCCCGGGTGGAGCCGGTGATGGAGACCATCTCCGGGATGTCGTGGTCCACCATCGCGGCACCAGCATCTCGGCCACCACAAACAATGTTCACCACACCTGCCGGGTAAACCTGCTGCGCCAGCTCACCCAGGACCACAGTGGACCAAGGGGTGGTGTCGGCCGGCTTGAGGACCAGGGTGTTGCCTGCAGCGAGGGCAGGACCGATCTTCCAGATGGCCATCATGAACGGGTAGTTCCACGGCGTGATCTGGGCGACCACGCCAATGGGCTCGCGGCGGATGGTGGAGGAGAAGCCCTCCACGTACTCCGTCTGCGCCGTCCCGGAAACAACCCGGCATGCCCCTGCGAAGAAGCGCAGCTGGTCCGCGCCGCGCAGGATTTCGAGCTCCTTGGTGAGGGCCGCAGGCTTGCCCGTGCAGGCAACCTCAGCCTCAAGGAGACGATCGACATTCGCCTCAATCAGGTCGGCCAGCTGCAACAGCAGCGACTGGCGCGTTCCCGGCGTCGTGCGCTTGTAGCTCTTGAAAGCCGCGGCAGCGGCTTGGAAGGCGGAGTCGACGGCGGCAGCGTCACTGTCCGGCGCGGTGCCGATCTGCTGGCCCGTCGCGGGGTCGAAGAACGGCAGGCTGGCCGCGACGTCCACGGACTCGCCGTTGATGATGTTCTGAAGCTGGATCACAGTGAGGCTCCGGTCAGTTCGTTGAAGTCTTGGGGGAACGCGTGGTGGGGTCCTGCGGCAGGTGCAGCAAGGCCGGGAGGCCGGAGTCGACGGCGCGGCGGAACGCGGCGGCGAAGTCTTCCGTGCGGTCCACACGCTCGCCGTAGCCGCCATAGGAACGGGCGAGTGCGGCGAAGTCCGGGTTGGTCATGTGCGTGCCGGAAGGCCGGTCCGGGTAATGGGCTTCCTGGTGTTCGCGGATAGTGGCGAAAATGCCGTTGTCCACCACCAGGACGATGAGCTTGGCGCCGTAACCCATGGCCGTGGCGATTTCCTGGCCGTTCATCATGAAGCAGCCATCGCCGGCCACGGAGATGACCTGGCGGCCGGGGTATGCCAGGGACGCCGCCACGGCCGCGGGGATGCCCATGCCCATAGCGCCGTTGCGCGGAGCGGCCAGGGAGTTCGCGGAGTTGTGGTCCAGGTAGCGTGCGGGCCAGATGGCGTGGTTCCCGGCACCGAACGTAAGGACGGCGTCGGGGTCCATTTCCTTCTTGAGGACCTCCATGGCGACGCCCAGGTCGACGCCAATGCCGCCGTCGGGCCGGGGCGTGGAAAACGTGAGCTGCTCGGCGCGGGCGCTGGCGAACCAGCCTTCCTCGCGCTCGCCGGCCGCAGGAGAAGAAGCCAGTGCGTTCGTGGAAGCCAGCGCAGCAGCGAACGCCGTGACGTCCGCGATGATGTGCTGGTCCACGCGGCCGAAGTGGCCCAGGAGGTTGGCATCGGCGTTGACCACCACTGTTTCGGCGTCGAGCCCGCGCTTGTAGCCATCGGACAGGACGTCGCCGCGGACGCAGCCAACAAAGACGAGCAGATCGGCGTCGTCCAGGCGCTGGGCGTTGGCGTCGCTGCGGCCGTAGCCCAGGTAGCCGGCGTAGGCGTCGCTGCGGTGCGGAACGGCGTCGTAGGCGCGGAAGTCGGCCACCACCGGAACGCTGTGGCGGCTCGCCCAGGCGGCCAGCTGCTCGCCGGATTCCTGCGTCCAGCCTTCGCCGCCGACGACGACGAGCGGCTTGCGTGACTTCTGCAGTTTTTGGGTGAGGTCGGACAGGTCCGCCGCGGCCGGCTCCGGACGGGCCACCTTGCGGGGTTCCACGGTGGCGTCCTCGACAACGTGCACCAGCACGTCCTCCGGGAGGCCGATCACTACGGGGCCGGGGCGTCCGCTGAGGGCGGTGAAGATCGCGTCGTCCACCACGCGGGCGGCGGAAGCGGCGTCATCAAGGGTCACTACTTTCTTGGCGGTGCTGCCGAACCAGGCGTTGATGTCGAACTCCTGGAACGACTCGCGGCCGCGGTCTGCCACCGGGATCAATCCGACGAAGAGGATCAGCGGTGTGGCGTCCTGGTAGGCGGTGTGGACGGCGATGAAAGCGTTGGCAGCACCCGGACCGCGGGTGACCATGGCAATGCCCGGCAGCTCCGTGAGGCGGCCTTCGGCCAGTGCCATGAATCCGGCACCGCCTTCCTGGCGGGCCACAACGTTGGTGATCGGCGAGCCGTGCAGGCCATCAAGGACGTCGAGGAAGCTCTCGCCCGGAACGGTGTAGACGCGCTGGATGCCTGCCCGTTTGAGTTGGCCAACAATCAAGTGACCGGCGGTGGTTGTGCTCAATGCTTCATTCCTTCTTCTTCGATGGAAAGGGCGGGGAGGAACAGTCCGGAGAGCGCCGTCAGTGCGGACACGACCAGCAGGATGATGGCGCCGGGCCAGAAGGAGTTGTTGGCTGCCACCAGCGCGGTGGCGATCAGCGGCACGAAGCCGGAGATGACACCCGCAGTGTTGGAGGTGATGGCGACGCCGGTGTAGCGGACCTTGGTAGCGAACAGCGCTGTCAGGGCGGTGCCTGAGACGGCGTAGGGAATAGAGAGGACAGCGACCCCGATCATCATGCCGAGGACCACCAGGACGGGGTTGCGGGAGTCGATGGCCAGGAACACCGGGACCGCGACGATGGCCGAAGCCACGCCGCCCCAGAGGATGACCTTGCTGGCACCGAACTTTTCGCCGAGGCGTCCGGCCCAGATCAGGGCGCCGATCTCGAGCGCTGCAGCAAGCAGGGTGCCCAGGAGCAGGAGTTCAGAGGGCAGTTTGAGGACCTTGGTGCCGTAGAAAACCACGAAGCTGGTGATGAGGTAGAAGCCACCGATGCCAAGCAACGCCGAGCACATACCCACCAGGATCTGGCGCCAGCTGTTCTTCAGGACGCCGCGGATCGGAGCGTGTTCCGTTTCGCCGGACTCCATCAGGGCTTCGAACTCCGGTGATTCGCTGAGGCGGCTGCGGATCCACAGCGAGATGGCCAAAAGCGGGATGGCGGCGATGAAGGGAATACGCCAGCCCCAGGCGTCAAAATTGGTCTGGCCCACCAGGAACAGCATGCCGAAGAAGCCACCCGAGGACAGGATGGTGCCGATTGGCGATCCGATCTGCGGCAGGGCGGCGTAGCGTGCACGCTTCTCCACCGGAGCATTCTCGACGGCGATGATCACCGCGCCGCTCCACTCACCGCCGACAGCGAGGCCCTGGACGATGCGCAGGGCAACCAGGAGGATGGGGGCGGCCAGGCCGATGGTCATGTAGTTCGGAAGCAAACCGATGAGGCCGGTGACAATGCCGATGCCCACGATCGTGACCATGAGGATCTTCTTGCGGCCTACCTTGTCGCCAAGCGCACCGAAGATGAATCCACCGATGGGGCGGGCCACGAAGCCCACCGCGAGCGTGGCGAACGAACCCATGGCTGCCACGAAGGGGTCCTGGGAGACGAAGAACTGTGCGTTGAACACCAGCGCAGCGGCTGTGGTGAAAAGGAAGAAGTCGTACCATTCCAGCGCAGTGCCCACGAGGGCAGCCAGGGCCACCTTCTTGGTGACGCTTTCATCGACGACGCGTACTGCCGTGGGACTGGCGTCCGTGGCTCCGCTGACCGTGCTTGCCATTGTTGCTCCATGATTGCGAACGGGACCGGACGTTGGGGGTGCCCGGGCAAATTTGTGTGACTCAATCCATAGTGCCAGTAGTTTTTCCCAAAATGACTAGCAATCCACCACGGAATCATGGCGCTAGAATGTGTGAATGCACAATTCTGATACGTCGGGGCATGCTGTTCGGTGGACTGAGCTGGTGGATCAGCTCGAAGGCAGGCTGGACACCCTGGCCCAGGCCTTCACCACAAGGGTCCGCGAGATCCCCGAATACGGCGAAAGCCAAGTGACCGTCCTGGAAATCCAAGAGACAGCCAAGGAGACCTTTCGGCGACTGATCCGGGGACTCAGGAACGGGCATACCGACAGCCGGGACGGGCTGCTCGGCTTCGCATCCGACCTCGGATCCAAGCGCGCCAGGGCCGGTATTCCGCCGGAGTCCCTCACCTCCGCCGTGCGCCTGGACTTCAGCATCCTGTGGGCCGAACTGCTGGAGATCGCCCACACCGAGGACGCCGCCCTCCTGGCCACCAGGGTGGACCAAGTGTGGAGCGTGGTGGACGAATTCGCCACCCGGACACACACGAGCTACCTGACAGAACGCGTCAGGATGGCCCAGGAAGAATCGAGCATCCAACGCGAGTTCATCGCCCGCCTCTTCAACCAGAGCACTCCATCCCTGGAAACCTCCGCGCAAGTGGCATCGGCACTGGGCATCAACCCGGAATCGCGCTTCGCCTTGGTTGCTGCCAGCGGAGATCCCGGCGCGCGGCTGCGGGCAGCGACGTCCCAGTTCGGGTCTGGACAACACACCCGGCAGCGGTTGTTCCTGCACGAATCGGGCGGGAATACCTACGTGTTCTGGGCACTGCCCGCGGTGAGGACGCGGGGACCTGAACCCCGAGGCGAGACGCACAGTTCCGAAGCCGACGGCCAGCAGCTGCCACCCGGCGTCGTCGATGTCCCGTGCGGCTACGTGCCCGAAGTCCTTGGCCTCCGCGCACTACCGACAGCCGCCCGCACAGCCGAAAGCCTGGCCGCCCTGCTCCGCCCCCGAGACTCCGGCCCCCTCTCTGCCGATTCCGCCTGGGCGCGGCTGGCCCAACAGAACCTTCAGGACGCCGGGCTGGACCTCGCCGCAGAACTTGAGGAGGCCTTGGCCGACTGCCGGGGCGGCGAGCGCGAGCGGCTCTTGGAGACGGTCCGGAACTACCTGAGCACCGGCAATGTCACTGTCACCTCAGAGCAGCTCTTCTGCCACCGCAACACCATCCTCAACCGCCTCAACCGCTTCCAGGAGCTGACGGGGATAGACCTTGCCGTTCCTGCGAAGACGGCCCGATTGGTGGTGGCGTGGGCCTAGCCGATACCGACGCTGATGCGCGCCGATGTGTGTTCTCACATTCCCGGGCTCGGTTTCATGGAATTTATGCCATTGATGGTGTGATCGGGCACACACCATAGTTGTAGCTACCTTGCACCGGACATTCGTCCCCGCACCCCATCCGGAGAATCAGATGGCCCACACGGTAGATACTGCCTCCGCATCCACAGCCAGGTTGGACCTGACCAAGATGCGCAAGATTGCCCTTGCCAGCGTTATTGGCACCACCGTCGAGTGGTACGACCTTTTCGTCTTCGGGACGGCGTCGGCCCTTGTCTTCAACAAGATCTTCTTCCCCAGCTTCGATCCGATCGTCGGCACCATGCTGGCCTTCGGCACCTTCGCCTCCGCTTACATCGCCCGCATGGTTGGCGCCATCATCTTCGGCCACTTCGGTGACCGGCTGGGCCGCAAATCCATGCTGCTGGTCTCCCTCCTGACAATGGGCGCGGCCACGTTCGCCATCGGCCTGCTGCCGGACTACGCCAGCATTGGTATCGCGGCGCCGCTGCTCCTCCTCCTACTCCGCGTCATCCAGGGCCTGGCCCTCGGCGGCGAATGGGGCGGTGCCGTGCTCATGACCGTCGAGCACGCCCCTCCGTCCCGCCGCGGCTTCTACGGATCCCTGGTGCAAGTCGGCGTTCCGGCCGGCACCCTGATCGCCAACGTAGCCTTCCTGATTGTTGCCTCCACCGTCAGCACCGAAGCCCTGTACTCATGGGGCTGGCGCATCCCGTTCCTGGCATCGGTCCTCCTTGTCAGCGTGGGTATCTACATCCGCCTGAACATCGAGGAAACACCGTCCTTCCAGGCAGTCAAGACCGCCGGCGCCAAGGCCAAGATGCCGTTCGCCGCGCTGATGGCCAAGTACTGGAAGCAGGTTGTCCTGGGCGGCGTCGCCACCCTGTCCACGGGCAGCACGTTCACCCTGCTGGTAGCTTCCGGCGTCTCCTACGGCAAGAAGGAACTCGGCCACTCCGAGAGCCTGATGCTCTGGGTGGTCCTGGCCTCCTGCGTCCTGGGACTGTTCCTTATCCCGTTCTTCGGCAAGCTCTCGGACAAGTTCGGTCGCAAACCCATCATCTTCGCCGGCGTGGCGGCCGAGGCAGCACTCGCCTTCCCGATGTTCTGGCTCATGGACACCAAGTCGGTGGCACTGCTCTTCGTCGCCTACTTGGCCATGATGACCGCGTTCTGCGCCAATTACGGACCCATCGCCACGTTCCTGGCCGAACTCTTCGGCTCCAAGGTCCGTTACTCCGGCCTGTCCGTGGCCTACATGCTCTCCGGTCTGCTGGGCAGCGCGGCCACGCCGTTCGTCACCACCTGGCTTCTGGGCATGACTGGACAGAGTTCCTCGATCGCTTGGTACATCATGGGCGCAGCCGGATTGTCCCTGGTTGCACTCTTCCTGCTGACCGAGACCCGGTACGGCAACATCGACGCCGTCGATGAGGCACCCGCGGACGCGGCACCTTCCAACGCCGCAACAGAAACCGCGGCAGCGCGGTGACCCCACCCACCATCGAGCGCCTGGCCGGTATCCCCGGCCAGGCGCCCGCCGTCGGGCCTTTTTCCCCGGCGGTCATTGCGAACGGCTTTGTGTTCACCTCCGGCCAGATCCCCGCAATCACGGGCCTGGACGACCAGCCGGACACCTTCGAAGGACAGGTCCGGCAGACGATCGAGAACCTGGCCGGTGTCCTGGAAGCCGCCGGGTCCAGCCTGGAGCACGTGGTCAAGGTCAACACCTACCTGACCAGCCAGGACCAGCTGGACGAGTACAACCGCGTGTATGTGGAGTACTTCGGCACGGCCAAACCGGCCCGGACTACCGTGTGCGTGAGCCTGTGGGGCGTGTCCTTGGAAATCGAATGCGTCGCGGTCCTCGCCGGGAAGCCGGAGGTTGCCCCGTGACCGCCACACTCCTGCGGGACCTCACCGACGTGAGCTACCCGACCATCGGCCACTTCCTCGAAGACGGCTTCGTCTCCCCCGCCATCCAGTCGCTGCTGCACAACGTGAAAATTGCCGGACCCGCTGTCACCGTCCGGATCGCCGAGCACGACGCCATCGCCATGAACCACGCCCTCCTGGCGCTCAAACCCGGCGACGTACTGGTAGTGGACATGGGCGGCGACCACCGGCACGCACCCGTGGGGGCCGTCACGGCAGCCGCGGCACTCGCCCAAGGCGCTGTCGGCGTCGTGGTTGATGGGGTGGCCACCGACGTCCTGGAACTGCGGCAGACCGGCCTGCCGGTGTTCGCCCGCGGAACCTCGTGCCTCACCACCAAACGCCTGTACGGGACCGGCTCCGCCGTGAATGTTCCCGTCCAGTGCGGCGGCGTTGAGGTCAGCCCCGGCGACCTGGTGCTGGGAGACGACAACGGGCTGATCGTGCTTTCACCGGAAGCTGCACAGGACGTCCTGGGAAAGGCGCTGGCATCGGACGCTGCCGAGCCGGATATCCTGGCCCGCATCGCGTCCGGCGAGTCGCTGGAGTCCATCCTCGCCCTGTAATGCCGCGTTCCTGGCAGGGGCGCATCAGGTGCAACGGCTGGGGATGGGGTAGAACTTAACCATGAGCGTACGTACACCCGACCCGTATCCAGGCTGGCTTTCAGATGAAGACCTCTTCGAAGCCCGCGGCCGCCTTCCCATGGTCTATGTGGAGGCTGTTCCTGTCCGACTGGATCCGCTCGGGTACGTCAACGAGGTCGGCTCGCTCCTCCAGGGAGACGCCGACGGCAACATGGTGCGCTACCTCGTCTCCGGCCGCGTTCTCTACCGCGAGACCATCCGCGCGGCCCTCCTGCGCCACATGGAAAAGGACCTCGGTCCCTTGGCCTTCCCGCAGTTGCCCATCAGCCCGGTTCCTTTCACCGTGGCCGAATACTTCCCGGCGCCGTCACAGACAGGTTTCACTGATGACCGCCAGCACGCAGTCTCGCTGGTGTTCGTCATCCCGGTGACCGGTGAATGCGAGCCGCGCCAGGACGCCCTGGAACTGACGTGGATGACCCCGCAGGAAGTCCTCAGTGACGGCGTCCAGCAGGAATTCGAAGGCGGCCGCGGCCACCTGGTGCGCCAGGCTCTGGCATTCTCGGGCATCGTCCTCTAGCGGGTCCCGGCCGCTCCGGCGGCCGGACTTTGTAGACTGGACGGCGGACCCCACGAGAACCAAAGGATTTCCGATGACTCACAGCCCAGCCTCACAGCAGTACCAAGAAAAGCAGGCTGGGGACCTGCAGCCCGGAGATTTTGTGTTCCTGCCCGGAGACGGGCCAGCCGAAGAAATTGCCGGTATCGACGTCCAGCATGATGATTTCGGCGTCGCCGCGCTGCTGTTGGTGACAATGGTCGACGGCGGAACGGTGCGGATCGCTGTCGGGTCCAGTGTCCCCGTGGGCGGCCAGGCCTCGGCCGGGCCCAGTGAGGACGCCTCGGGTGAGGACGCCCCGGCCCTCCTCCCGGACTCCAGCACCTCCGCCGACGATGACATTGAAGCGACCACCGGCCCCGCCGTCGTCGTTCCACCACGCCCGGACACCCCACCGGCGGTCACGATGCCCGGCGCTGAAGAACTTGCACTGATCCCCGATCCTGAAGGGGCGCCCGAGGCCGTGGTCCGTGCCGCCGTCGCCAACCACAAGGGCAAGAACGGTGTCCAGGTGCTTGGGGAGCGGCTCGCGAAGGGCATCAACACCAAGTCCGGAAGCTGCCTCCGGGACCTCAGCGACCTCGCGTTCGACCTCTGCATCGTGCTGCGCGATCCGGACCAGGCCCTTGCGGTCGCGGACCTCCTCAACGTGCTGCCTTTCGATGGCAACCCGGACCGATGGACATCGATAGAACGTGCGCTGGCGCTCTCAAGCTTCATTTGCCGCGAGGCCGGACAAACCGAACGTGCCGCGGTCTACGAGAAACTGTTGCGAGCCCATGAGACGGAGGAAACTGACCCGTTCAAGGCCCGCATCGCCGCCAAGGTCCGCCAGCGGGGCCTGAACGAACCCAATCTCTACGACAAAGAGATCTTCCGCGCGATCGACAACGGCAACCACGAAGCCGAACGTGAATGGCGTTTCCTTCGGCTTGAGTCGTTGTTGTTCCTGCGTGCGCACGGCGGCTCCCAGACAATCGACGAGGAAGAACTGGGCCGGCGGATCGGCAACGAACTCGAAGCCGTGCGGGCCTAGGCTCCCGGGACCCGCAACACGGGAACATCAAGACCTGTTATGTGGGCCTGAACGGCGGTAGATTCGGGGCCATGACGAACAATCTGAGCGTTGTGATTAATGCCGACGCGCAGCAGGTTTGGACCATGCTGCGCGAACCGTCCCTGGTTGCTCAATGGCACGGCTGGGAGGCCGATGACCTCGACGCCGAAATCAAACAGATCTACTTCAACACGGACGTTGTGGAAGGACCCGACCACACCAGCCTGACCGTCAATGCCGGGGATGTCTTCGAACTCCACCCCGTCTCCGGCGGCACCGAGGTCCGGGTCATCCGGGCCGCACTGGACCATGATTCCGAGTGGGCAGAGTGGGACGAGGACATCACCCAGGGCTGGCTCACGTTCCTTCATCAACTGCGGTTTGCTTTGGAGAGGCACCCGCACGGCCATCGGCGGACACACTTTGCTTCCCTCCCGGGCAAAGGCGGTCCGGCGATTGAAAAGCTGGGGCTCGGGGACTTGCCGCCCGTCGGCGACGAGTATTCGCTCACCCTTTCCACCGGCGAGGCAATTTCCGGCAAAGTCTGGTTCAAGAGCCGCCACCAGGTAGGCCTGACCGTCCACAGCTACGCCGAGCACGGTGAAGGGCTGCTGATCGTCGCGGAGCAGCTGCCGATTCCGGAGAAAAGGCCCGACGGCGGCTCCATGGTGATTGCCTCCACCTACGATTTGGGGGCCCACACCTTGGCGGACATCCGGTCCTCATGGGAGAACTGGAAGGCTGAGAAGTACGGGTCGTAGGGTTTCCTCGGCAGGTTGCTCCGGGTAAAGCTGGCACACTTGGTAGGGTGCCAGCTTCCCTTCCTGCTTCTGTTCCGTCCACTGCCCCCGTTTTGCCTGCACTTTCCGACAGGCAATCCGAGTTCTCCTTTTCGGTGGGCCAGCGCCTGACTGAAACGTGCTCGCCGTCGGACGCTCAGGTGGACGCAAACGGCGGCGCTTTCCTGGGCCGGACCGGAACCATCACCACGCCGCACGGGACAATCCAGACGCCCGCGTTCATCGCCGTCGGGACCAAAGCCACGGTGAAAGCAGTGCTGCCCGAGTCCATCGCAGACCTCGGTGCGCAGGCCGTGCTGGCCAATGCCTACCACCTGTACTTGCAGCCGGGGCCTGAAATCCTCAACGCCGCCGGCGGGCTGGGCGCATTCATGAACTGGTCCGGGCCAACGTTCACCGACTCCGGCGGATTCCAGGTGATGAGCCTGGGGTCGGGGTTCAAGAAGGTCATCGACATGAAGAACGTGGACAGCTCCGGCCCGGATGACGCCGTGGCTCCCGGCAAGGAACGGCTGGCTCACATTGACGACGACGGTGTCTGGTTCAAGTCGCACCTGAACGGGGACCGGCACCGTTTCTCCCCTGAGATCTCCATGCAGGTCCAACATCAGATCGGCGCTGACATCATGTTCGCGTTCGACGAACTCACCACGCTGCAGAACTCGCGGGCGTACCAGGAGGAGTCTCTGGAGCGGACGCGGTTGTGGGCTCTGCGGTGCTTGGCGGAGCATGCTTCTTTGACGGCTTCCCGCGTAGGTAAGCCGTACCAAGCCCTGTTTGGCGTGATCCAGGGCGCCCAGTACGGGGACCTGCGCCGCAAGGCCTGCCAGGACCTCGGTGCGATGCCCTTTGATGGCTACGGAATCGGCGGGGCACTGGAGAAGGAAAACCTGGGCACGATCGTGCGCTGGTGCAACGAGGAACTGCCCGAGGACAAGCCCCGGCACCTGTTGGGCATCTCCGAGCCGGACGACATCTTCACGGCAATCGAGAACGGCGCCGACACGTTCGACTGTGTCTCCCCGACCCGTGTGGCCCGGAACTCCGCGTTCTACACGCCTTTTGGCCGGTTCAACCTGTCCGGGGCCCGCTACAAGACCGACTTCGGACCGCTGCAGGACGGCTGCGACTGCTACACGTGCGTGAACTACTCGCGGGCGTACATCCACCACTTGTTCAAGGCCAAGGAAATGATCTCGGCAACGCTCATCTCCATCCACAATGAACGTTTCGTGGTGAAGATGGTGGACGACGCCCGCCTGGCCATCGAATCCGGGGACTTCTTCGAGTTCAAAGCGGAGACCCTGGGGCGGTACTACTCGTAGCTGCGGCGAGTTCGCCGGAAGCGTGCGTGAGCGTGCGGAAACCTCCGGCGAACTCACACGGTTCCGGCGAACTCGGCCCGAGCTTAGGCTGCGGCCACTCCGTAGCTCGGCTCGCGCTTCTTGATCCAGCCCACCACGAGCACGGTAACGGGCACGAACAGGAATTCCACGGCCGTCTTGTAGACGAAGCCCACCAGCACGTAGTTGACGAACATTCCGGCGTCGGTGATGCCGATGACCGACGCCGCGATGCTGCAGAAAATCAGGGTGTCCACGAATTCGCCCACCACGGAGGACCCCATGAGCCGTGCCCACAGTGACTTCTCGCCCGTGCGTTCCTTCATTTTCACGAGGATCCACGAGTTGATGGTCTGCCCGGCCAGGAAAGCGAGCAGTGAGGCGAGGACTATCAGAGGCACAGGCCCCAGCGCACCTTCGATGGCTGCCTGCTTGGCGGTTCCGTACTCGTCAGTGAAGCCGGGCAGGACGATGATCACCCAGTAGCAGATGGACGCGAACACCGAGAGCGCGAACGAGGTGATGATGGCCTTCCGCGCCACTTTGAAGCCGTAGACCTCGCTCATGACGTCGCCAAGGATGTAGGCCAGCGGGAAGAGGAAGAATCCGCCGTCGGTGATGATCGGCCCGAGCACCACTCCCTTGGAAGCGCCGATGTTGGACAGGATCAGCACCACGGCCATGACAGCCAGCATGATGCCGAAATACGGGGAGCCGATTGAAGCGAAGCGCGGAGCAGGCTTGCTCAAGGTACTGGAGCCTGAAGGCGAGGGCATGGGTCATCCATTCGTAGTGGTTCGCGTAGGCCGCTGCTTGGCTGCCCCGCTGTATTAGCACTGTGGTTGGTGGGGCATTCGGCCCGGCACCGGTTCCATTCTCCCACCCACCGACCCCCTCTCACATCCCACCCCCTTTCGGGCAACCCTCCCTCACCTCCCTGCCCTTCCATCAACATTTGAACGCGTTCAGAAATGGTGGCATACTCATTCTTGAACACGTTCAAAAACGATTCCAAGGAGCACCGAATGGCCGCGAAGAGTGAGCAGACCCGCCAGTTGGTTGCCGATGTCGCGTTGAAGATGTTCCGGGAAATCGGATTCGAAAAGACCACCATGCGCGCCATCGCCCAGGAGGCCGGCGTCTCCGTGGGCAACGCCTACTACTACTTCGCTTCCAAGGATGAACTGGTCCAGGAGCTGTACGTCCAGGTGCAGGACGAGCACGCAGCGGTCGCAGCCAAGGCCCTCGACGGCGTCCAGGATCTCGCGGGCCGGCTGAGAGCCGTGCTGCACACGGGCGTCGACGTCATGGCGCCATACCATCAGTTCGGTGCCGATTTCATCGCGACGGCGATCCGGCCGACGTCGCCCGTCAACCCGTTCGGCGAAGCATCCACCGCCGCCCGCGAGGCCTCGCTCGCGATCTTCCGCACCGCCGTCGAGGGTTCCTCCCCGGCCGTCGCGAAGAAGCTGCGCGGCGATCTGCCAGAGCTGCTGTGGCTGGCATACATGGGCGTCGCGCTGTTTTGGGTCTATGACACATCCGAGGGCCAACGCCGCACGCGCAAGCTGATCGACGGCGCCGCGCCGCTGGTGGCGCGCGGATTGTCGCTCGCGAAGATTCCGGGCGTGAGCAAAGTCTTCGACGACGTCCTGGGACTGGTCCGCAACGTCAAGGCAGACTCATGAATCCGCGGACGGTGGTGATCGCCGGCGCAACTGGCTTCATTGGCAGCTACTTCCAGCGGCGTTTTCTTGAAGAGGGCTGGCAGGTCCGGACAGTCGGGCGGGCTGCTTCGGCTGACGCGCAATGGCACGACGACGACGCCATCAGCAGAGCGCTGGACGGCGCCCAACTGCTGGTGAACCTCGCCGGACGATCCGTGAATTGTCGCTACAACGAGCGGCACCGGCGGGAGATTCTGGACTCCAGGGTTCGCACGACGCGAGCGTTGGGCCGGGCTGTTGCTGCGTGTGCGGAACCGCCCCGGACGTGGATCAACTCGAGTACTGGAACCATCTACAGGCACGCGGAAGATCACCCACAATCAGAGGTTTCGGGAGAACTTGGCAGCGGGTTCTCCGTGGATGTCGCGCGTGCTTGGGAGGACGAGTTGGCGTCTGCGGTTGTGCCCGGTACGCGCAAGGTGCCGCTGCGTATCGCGATTGCGCTCGGGCCTGGCGGGGGCGTGATGGGTCCGTTCCGGAACCTTGCCCGGCTTGGCCTGGGTGGGCACATGGGGGCGGGGACACAGAAGTTCAGTTGGATCCATGTGGAGGACTTGTTCCGTGCCGTACTGTTCGTGCACGCTCATGGTGAGCTGACGGGTCCGGTGAATGCGGCGTCGCCCTACCCCGTAGACAATCGCGATCTGATGTCCCTGGTTCGGCAGAGCATGGGAGTGCCGTTTGGCATCCCAACACCGTCGTGGCTGCTCGAGGCCGGAGCTGTCCTGATCCGGACACAGACCGAGCTGGTGCTGAAGAGCCGGTGGGTCGAGCCCCGGAAACTGCTCAATGCGGGGTTCGCGTTCGAGTATCCCTCTTTGGCCGGGGCGCTCAACGGGATTGCCAAGGGAAACCCCGAGCCCTCTCTCACCTAACCATCCTTCCCGATGAACGCTCTCTCACATCACCCGGAGGTAAGTAATGAGCCAAGAGCCTTGGACTGACGAGGATGAGCACTCACTGGCGGTGCGGAACCCGTCCAGAGAATGGCGCTACGGGCCAAAAGACAGAGTGGTGCTCGGTGGCAAAGGACTGGCAGTCGGAATCGGAGTTGCACACCTGACCTTGAGCATTCTCCTAAGCATCCAAGCACCGGGGTGGTGGATCCTCATCTTCATATACAGCCTGCTCCCGGCATGGACAGTCGGCGTGGTTGTGGGATCACTCGTGGGCCTGACCCTGCGTCGTGTTCGAAGTCAGTGGGTTCATGTGGCCGCATTTTTCTTAGTCGGATTACTCATGTGCACACCGTTTGGCGGACTCTCGTCAACGGGTCCACTGCTGTTATCGCTGTCTATCGCCGTCGCCGCCGGCGTTGGCCGCCTGGCAGTCTGGAAGATCGTCGTGACGAACCAGCAACCTTCTCTCACTTAATCGCCCTCTTCGGGGAACCCTCTTCTACTTAAGTGAGGGTCTCCCCCGATCCTCTCTCACTCATCGCACCGTTGAGGGGGAACGCTCACTCACATCACGCAATTACGACGGCGGCCCGGGGGCGCGTCGTTGGAATCCGATGTAGCGGGGAACCCTTGCCGAGTACTCGGCGTACGCCTGTTGAAACTGCTCCGACAGTGCGGCCTCCTCATGAAGCACCCCCCAATGTTCCGCGAGCATCCCGGCAGGCAGTGTGGCAAAGGCCCAGGCCGTACCAGCAAAACCGCCGGCACCCAGATGGATGAGCCACCAGCCGACGTACATAGGATGACGGGTGAAGGCATATGGGCCGCTGGTAACCAGAACGTCTGGCCGCTCCAGAGCGAACCGGCCAGCCGACCGGCGTCGCCGTTCATTAAGTGCCCATGTATTGAGACCGACGCCGGCGAGCGCCAGCCCGGTCCCCACCAGTCCGTTCACGAGCCGCGGACCGGGAAGCCGCGCGGGATGCAGCCTTTGGAGCAGGACGCACACCGCCAGCCCAGTCACTTGTCCGGGAGGCAGCGGAACATTACTGAACGCTCCCTTCCAGTTAGGCAACGTCCCCTCGGCCGCCCCCGATAATCTCGCCATGCCAGCACGGTACTCCCGGAAACCACTGTGAAGTGAGAGAGGGACCGCCAAAACACGACGGGACGTGAGAGAGCGTCCACCAAAAGGCGACGGGACATGAGAGAGCGTCGGTGGGTCGCGCGCTGACCGGCCTCACCCGAAACCTAAGGAAGTGTTAGGAAATCCTGTCCCGCGTTGGCTGTGCCGTGCATCACCCATAGTTTGGAACATGTCCTCTTCACCCCAGGAGGGCCTTTCTTAGTCGACGAAGAGCCATGCGCAAGGACGCCATGAGCACCCGCTTCATGGACAGAACGAACTCATGCAAGACACGGCTGCCGTATCAGGCGCCGTCCAGGAAGGTTCATTGATGAGCACCCAACAAGCTGCGCCCCTCAGCGAGGCGGCCCAGACACGCAAGGCCGTGAGCAACATCCTCAAGGGCTCCGCGGGCAACCTCGTGGAGTGGTTCGACCTCTATGTGTATACGGTTTTCGCGGCGTATTTCCAGTCGCACTTCTTCAACTCTTCGGACGACCTGCAGGCCGGCCTTGAGGCGATGGCGGTCTTCTCGACGTCGTTCCTCATGCGGCCGATCGGCAGTTGGTTCTTCGGCCGGTATGCCGACCGGAAGGGCCGCAAGGCTGCGCTGACGCTCAGTGTGACGCTGATGTCGGCCGGTTCCTTCGCCATTGCGATCCTGCCGACGCAGGACGTGATCGGCCTCTGGGCACTGATCCTGCTGGTGTTCATCCGCGTTGTGCAGGGCTTCTCCGTGGGTGGCGAATACGGCACCAGCGCCACGTACATGTCCGAGGCAGCCACGTCCAAGCGCCGCGGCTTCTTCTCGAGCTTCCAGTACGTGACGCTGATAGGCGGCCAGATGCTTGCGCTCCTGGTGCTCGTGATCCTGCAGAACACCATGAGCAAGGAAGACCTGACCGCGTGGGGCTGGCGGATTCCGTTCGCAATCGGTGGCGTAGCTGCCCTTGTGGTTCTCTGGCTGCGCCGCTCCATGGAAGAAACACTTTCCTCTGATCAGCTCCGCGCCGCCCACGTCAAGGTTGAGGGCGAAGCCCAGCCTGGCACCATGAAGCTACTGCTCACCAAGCACTGGAAGCCTTTGCTGATCTGCATCGGGATCACCCTTGGCGGCACCGTAGCGTTCTATACGTACACCAACTTCATCCTGAAGTTCATGAACGATACGTCCGGCATTGCCAAGACCGATACCTCCGTCATCAACTTTTGGGCGCTCTTCATCTTCATGCTGCTGCAGCCTGTGTACGGCCTGATCTCGGACAAGGTTGGCCGCAAGCCGTTGCTGATCTGGTTCGGCGTGACCGGTGTGCTCTTCACGTGGCCGCTGCTCTCCACTCTGTCCGGCACCAAGGACCCGTTTATCGCCTTCCTGCTGATGCTCGGCGGACTGCTCATGGTGGGTGGCTATACCTCCATCAACGCGCTGGTGAAGGCTGAACTCTTCCCGGCCTCGATCCGGGCGCTCGGCGTTGGGCTCGGCTACGCGATTGCCAACTCGTTGTTCGGCGGCACCGTTCCGCTGATCGGTGCAGCGCTGCAGAAGTCGGATCAGGTGGACCTGTTCTTCACCTACGTCACGGCGGCGATCTTCATCTCGCTGCTGGTGTACATCTTCGCCCTGAAGAACAAGAAGCCCACGCACTTGGACGCGGAGCAAGGAAGCGCCTTCGTGGCCAAGAGCACAGCCAAGGACGATGACGACAAAAAGGATCTCGTCAAGGCCTGACCTGGCTGCCTTGTGAGGCCCGTTCTGCGCACTCTGGATACTCCGAGGGGCGCAGAGCGGGCCTCACAACGTTAAGCTCTAGTAGCGGACCATCCGGGCAGACCAGCCCGCGGCCAGCCCGCGGCCAGCCCGGCGGCCGGCCCGCGAACCAGCCCACCAAGCCCCAAAGGACCACACAGTGCACGTGCTCATCGTCGAGGATGACGACGCCATGGCGTCGGCCTTGAGCGCAGCCGTCGCCTCCGCCGGCCACAAGCACACCCGGGTGTCCCGTGGCGAGGATGCGCTCCTGGCCCACCGGCAGCACGAGGTCATCCTGTTGGACCTTGGCCTCCCCGACCTGGACGGCTTGGACGTGTTGAGAAAGCTCCGCCAAGTCACACAGATCCCGATCCTGATCCTGACTGCCCGCGATGACGAGCGCAGCGTTGTCCTGGGCCTGCGTTCGGGAGCCGACGATTATCTGGTCAAGCCTGTGAAGCTCGTGGAACTGCTTGCCAGGATCGAGGCAGTGACTCGGCGAACCAACCGCGCAGGCCAGGAAGCTCCGCACAGCATCGCGCTCGGAGAACTGGACGTGGACCTCGACCGCCGCGTGGCCGTCGTCGGGGAACGGCAACTCGCCCTCACGGCAACGGAATTCGACCTCCTCAGCCTCCTCGTCAGGAACGCAGGCTCGGTGGTCACCCGCGAGCAGATCCTGGATGCGCTCTGGGGAGATGCTTTCCTGGCACACTCGCGTTCCTTGGACGTGCACCTGACCGGGCTAAGGTCCAAGCTTCAGCTGCCCGGGTTCATCATCAACGTGCGCGGCGTCGGCTATCGCGTCGAGCAGCCGTGAAGTTCCGCGTTCTTGGCATCCTGAGCCTGCTGGTGGTGATCATTGTGGTGACGATGTCCAGCGTGATCCTGACCTCGGCCAGCCGGGAGCTCACGCAGGAACTCCAAATCAACCGAGTCGCAGCCCTGAACCGCTTCGCGCAGCTGGCCAGCGATGCCGCAGAGGACAACGACACCACCCAGCTCCAGCGCGAAATGGACCGCTATTCCGAGCTTTACGGTGAGGGAATTCTGATCCGGCTGCAACAGCAAACCATCCGCTCCGGCAGTCTTAGCGCGGATCAGCCCGAAGTGCGGGACGCCCTGAACCGCGCAAGCCTCAACCTCAGCGACACCACCCTCAACCCCGTCCGCGCCTTCGGAACCGGTGGGGACATCATCTCAAGGTCCTTCGGCACCGCCAGCCAAGTGCTCGGTGAGGTGGTTCTTGAAGTGGACCTCGACGCTGCCCGGCAGAAGCTACGGGAGCGATGGCTCGCCGTCGTGCTTGCCGCCGTGGCCCTGGGTGCCCTGCTCTTGCTGGCGGCAGCGCGCATCACCGGTTGGGTCCTTCGCCCGGTCCACAGACTGAGCAGGGCTGTCCACGAGCTGGAAACAACCGGCAAGACGAGCCAACTCCCGGAAGCCGGCCCGCCGGAACTGCGCGAACTGAGCCGTTCCTTCACCGCCATGGCCGGCACCGTGACGGACAGCATGGAGTCCCAGCGCCGGCTCATCGCCGACACCTCACACCAGCTCCGGAACCCTGTTGGCGCGCTGCGCTTGCGGATCGATTTGCTGCAGCTCGAGCTGAAAAGTGAGCCGGAAAAGGCTGCGGCAGCCGGCGTCGTTGAAGAACTCGAGCGCGTGGAGGAAATGCTCGACGGCGTGCTGAAGCTCGCGACGGCGGAACACCGTGCCTTTGAAGGGGCTACTCGTGCGGACCAAGCGGAGCACCAACGCCACGCCGTCATTGATCCCTTCCCCGTCCTGCAGGGCGAAGTGGAACGGGCAGCCCCCGCAGCCAGGAATGCAGGCTCCCAGCTGACCTTGGAAACCCCTGCACCCGAAAGCCAGATCGCCTGCGACCCCGACGAACTCGCGCACATGGTGGGCGAGCTCCTCACCAACGCCATCAAGTACGCCCCAGGCGCACGCATCACCGTGGCGACCCGGCAGACGCAAGGCGGGACCGTCGTCGTGATTTCCGACGACGGTCCAGGCCTCCCAGCCGAACAGCTGGCCGCGTCCACCGCTAGGTTCTGGCGGGCGCCGCAGCACGGCAAGATCCCCGGCAACGGCTTGGGTATGACCATTGTTGAACGGCTGGCGCAGGCGAACGGTGGCCGACTGGTCTTGGAACGGCGCAGTCCTCACGGCTTGACGGCACGCCTCGAGTTCGCGAAGCCGGAGGAGGACACGCATGCTTGATCATCTGTCCCGGCGAAGCGCACTCAAAGCAGCCGTTGCCTTCGGCCTTGGCGGGGGCATGCTCGGATCAACTGCCGCCTGCTCCCCGGAGGAACGCCCAAAGGAGCTCACGGTTGCCGGTGGTGAATCAGGCGGCTTCTACCTGGAATTCGCCACTCTGCTGGCAGACCTGCTGCAGCGGGAGCGCGTCGCTGAACAGGCCGTTGCGCTGACGACCGGCGGGAGTCTCGAGAATATCCAGCGGGTCCTGTCCGGCGAGGCGACGTTCGCCGTCGCGCTTGCCGATGCAGCAGCCCAAGCAGCGGCTCCCGGCGGGAAATCAACACAGTCCGGAGAGGGTTTGGTGGCGCTGGGCAAGGTGTACCAGAACTACGTCCACTGCATCGTGCGGGAGGACAGCGGCATCCGAACCTTCGCGGACCTTTCCGGGAAGGCCGCGGGTGTGGGCGAGGTTGGCTCGGGGACCACACTGACGGCTGGACGCATCATCACAGCTGCCGGGCTGTCCGAACCGGGCCGCGCTCTGAAGCAGGTAAACCTAGGCTTGAACCAGGCACTGGCTTCGCTGAAGGACGGTTCGATCGACGTCATGATCCAGTCCGGAGGGGTTCCCACCGCTCCCATCGCCGCCGCGGCGCAGGACATCGGCGTCCGGCTCCTCGATATTTCCGAGCTGATCCCGGCGACGCGGGCGCAGTCGGGGTTCTTTTACGACCGCGTCCTCATCCCCGCAAACAGCTACGGGAACGCACCCGCCGTGTGGACCATCGGCGTCGCGAACCTGCTTTTGTGCCGGAGGGATCTGGCCGGCCACGTGGTTCGACAGACAGTGGAGTTGTTGGTGGAGCAGGCCCAGGACCTGGTACCGAAGTCGAGTACCGGTGTGCAATTCCTCAGCCCCGAGACCCTGATCAACACCGCGGGAGTTCCGCTTCATCCGGCTGCGGAAGCGGCTTACCGGGTCCTGCACGGCTAGACGTGAAATCGGGCCACGGCCGGGCCAATGGCAAGATGGAAGACATGACTTCAGCCGTTGCCCCTGCCATTGCCCTGACCATTGCCGGCTCCGAAGCGACCGGTGGCGCCGGTGCGCAGGCGGACCTCAAGACCTTCCAGGAACTCGGAGTGTTCGGCATCGCGAACCTCACGTGCATCGTTTCCTTCAACCCGCAAGACAACTGGAACCACCGTTTTGTGCCGGTGGACCAGCAGGTCATCGCGGACCAATTGGAAGCGACGACGGCGGCCTATGGTGCCGCTTCCGGCGCACCTTCGGTGCTGGATACCGTGAAGATTGGCATGCTCGGAAGCCCGGCAACCATCAGCACCGTGGAGAAGGCGCTGGCCGATGGCTCGTTCGCCAACGTGGTGCTGGACCCTGTCCTGATCTGCAAGGGCCAGGAGCCGGGCCACGCCCTGGATACCGACCAGGCGTTGAAGGCCCAGATCCTGCCGCTGGCCACGTTCGTCACGCCGAACCACTTCGAAGCCGAGTCACTGTCAGGGCTGACCATTACCGATGAAGAGTCGCTCAAGGCTGCCGCCATCCGCATCCATGAGATCAGCGGCGCAGCAGTCCTGGCCAAGGGCGGGGTGCGGCTGGAAGGCCCGGACGCCGTCGACGTCTACTACGACGGCCAGACGCTGGAAGTCCTGCGCGCACCGAAGGTGGGCGAGGTTGCCGTGTCCGGCGCCGGTTGCTCGCTTGCCGCTGCCGTGACTGCGGAACTGGCCAAGGGCTCAACGCCGCTGGAAGCCGCGCGCACCGCGAAGGCTTTCGTGACGGCGGGCATCAAGAACCGTGTGTCCTCGGGCGCTCCCTTTGATGCTCTGTGGCAGGGCGGGGCTCGCTAGCGCGAGACCTTCCCCATGAGCGAGGCAATGGGGCGCAGGAACAGCGGGCGGGCCAGGAACCAGGCCGCCGCAGTGAAGATGATCGAAGCCGCGAAGATGCCGAAGCCCCACCAGCTGTAATCGTTGTTCGAGGCGTACATGTGGTTCAGGTTGTTCAGCGCGCCGGTGGCCAGCACCAGGGTCACGTGGACGATCACGAAAGCAACGAAGTAGATCATCACCGGGAAGTGGAACTTGCGCGCCAGTTCGATCGGGTAGAACTTGTTGATCGCAGCCTTCTTGGGCCAAGCGCCGGACATCCGAATGCCTGTGATGATGGCCAGCGGCGCGGCGATGAAGACCGTGATGAAGTAAGTGAGGAGCTGCAGGCTGTTGTAGTTGTTCCAGCCGTTTTCAACGGGCCAGTTCAGCGAGGCGTACTGCAGGCCGGCGGAGACGGCATTCGGGAAGACGTCCCAGTTGGTGGGGACGATCCTCAACCATTGCCCGGTGGCGAAGAGCAGCACAATGAAGATGATGCCGTTCAGGACCCAGAGCGCGTCCAGCGTCAGGTGGAACCAGAGGTCCAAGCTGATCTTGGTCGGCGGGTTCTTGGTCTTGATGAAGCCCTTGTTGTTCCGGGTCCAGTTGGCGGCCGGGCGTGTGGTGGTCCGAACCTGCCAGCCCGAACGGATGATCAGGACGATGAAGAACATGTTGAGGAAGTGCTGCCAGCCAAGCCAGGCGGGGAATCCAGTCGGAGTACCTTCAGGAATGGCTGAGTGCCCGGGGTAGTCCACCAAGAACTGCTGGACCGGCTGGAGGGTCCGGAGCCATTGCGCAACGAGCACCAGGATCAGTGCCACCACCAAAGCTCCTGCGGTGACGACGACGGGTTTGAACCACCTGTTCGACGTGATCCCGGACGACTTGCTTGAAACGGACATCAGGCCGCGTTCCTCTCTGGCTTGGTTGGCTGCGACCAGTTGGCGCTATATAGCGATTCAACCAGTTGCAGCCCGACGGTGAAAACGGCACCCGGGTTTCGGGGCGTCCGACGTCAAAATTCGCAGCATTCGGAGACATGCCGCAACATACATTTCTAGAACAGACTTCCAGAATTATTTCCTTTGAATCATAGCTCCGTCAAGGCTTGCTGCTGGCCATGTGGATTCTTCCAAGGGTAGGATTCCAAAAATAGCTGGGGTCGACACTCCGGTCTTCGTTCTGACTGCGGGAGGAGCCCCACCATGGTCCGCAAGACCTCCGACGTCGCCAGCAACGCAGGCTCCTGGCAGTGGACCCGCACCGCGGCCACGCAGCGGCACTTGCTCGATGCGGCCACCGAAGTATTCGTGGAACACGGCTTCACGGATGCCAGCATCTCGGACATCGTTTCCCGCGCAGGGTCGAGCGTGGGCAGCCTCTATCATCACTTCGGCGGCAAGACTGAGCTCTTCCTTGCCCTGTGGGACGACTACCAAAACGAGCACGAGAGGCTCGTGGCCGCTGCCGTGGCCAAAGCGCGCAAAGCCGGCCAAAACGATGCCCTGGCCCTGTTCAACGTGGGCAGCCGCAGCTACTTCGACTACACCTGGAAGCACCGGGAGCTGGAGCGAGTGTTCATTGAGGGCGACACTCCCCCGGGCTTCGAGGTTTTGCGGCGCGAACGCGGACGCGAGTGGGTCCGTCAGAACTCGGTGCTCCTGGGCGCCAGCGATGACACCTTGGGCCGGCTCACCGTTGCCGTGATCACGGACATTGTGACGGTTTCCGGCCAGGAAGTGGCCTTGAGTGCAACCAAGCGTGAGGCGGACGAGGTTGTTGAAGCCGCTGCGGTGCTGGTGCAGCGGCTGGTCCGTTAGCCGTACGCGCCGAATTCGCCGGAAGCGTGCAAGCACACCCGGAAACTTCCGGCGACGCCGCATCGTTCCAGCGAACTCGATTCGCCGACCTAGCGCGGGTCCGCCACCCACCCGGTAAACAGCGGCATTCCCGTCTCGACATGGAGAATCTCGTAGTGGAACGGATGGTCAAGGATCATCACGCGGTCCGGAACCAAGGCGCTTGAGGCTTCTGCGTTAATCTGGGTCACTGCGGAAGCGATGGTGCCCTTCTCGGGCAACGGTAATGTTGGCGGCCTGTGCAGCCTGCGTCAGTTTCATTCCCTGCTGGATGGCGTCGAAACCGGTGGAAGTCGCCAGCATCTCCTTGAGTCCCAAAGATTCGAACACTTTCCGCAGTTCGAACGTGGTCTTGTGGTCCCACTTCGGCAGGCTGATCTGCACCATTTCCTGCGAGTCCGAGCTCAACCCCTTCGCCACGTCCCCAAGCACCTCAACCGACACCGCAGCCGGACCACCCGCACCCGACGCACCGCCGTCGGGCAGTACCAGCCGCATCACGAAACCCTCGGCATAGGGCAGGTCCACGGCTTTCCATCCAGGAGCTTCCGCGTACGCCATGGCAAGCGGAGCGTGCATGGTCGGTACGTTGATCACTTCACCACCGGCCTTGGTGAACGGGCGGTCCGCGGTGTCGTTCGCGTCGAAAGGGGTCTGCCAGGCCGCGGCGAAGTACAGCGTGTTGAGCAGGCTGAACGTGTTGTCCGGACTGTATTTTGCCGGCGCTTCCTTGATCCGCCCGCCGGTGTTCTTGCTCACCCATTGGTCAATGGCGGCCTTGGTCACGGCCTCGTCCCTGAACGACACCGGGTACACGCCCGTGCCGAAATGCCTGGCGAGCGTGGTGAGGAATCCCTCGCCCGTAGGCACACCCTTATCCACGAACAGCCCATTGGCCGCGTGCATGACCGGCGTGCGCGGCGGGTTGTCTTCGTCAACGGAGCCGGGGTCGCCGTCGAACTTTTCCAGGGAGGCGAGCAGCGCGTTCATTGCCTCGTCGCGCCCCTCTGCAGGGAGTCCAAGCACTGCATCCATCTCCGCCGCTACGGCACCCGAAGCACCAGCGCGGAGCATGCTCAACGCGATCAACAGGCTGGCAGGGGACGACACCACGTTGCCGTTGGTGGAGTCGCCACTGTCCGCAAGCAGCGCTGCGCCGAGCTTCCGAGCAGAAGCGTTGAAGGCCTCAAGCTGCGCGGAGTAGTCGGTGGTTTGGACCGAAACCCGGGTTACGCCGTCGGCGGTGAGAAGTCCGACGTCGGCGGGCTGGGGCGCGCAGGCAGCGACCACTACGAGTGCACTCACCAACGCCGCTGCCCCGGCAGCCGCTGAAGACTTCCGAACCCGGGCCATGACCCACCCCCTCGAAACCGTGATGGCTTCATGGTGCTCCAAAGGCAGGCAAAGTACACGCGAAGCGAGAGAGGGATCGCCGAATGTTGCCGGAAGGTGATAGAGGGATCGCCTAATGTTGCCGGAACGTGAGAGAGCGTCAGCGCTCGGAGTGGGCCGCCAGGAAGGAGTACACCTCGGTCTCGTCCACGCCGGGGAACGCGCCGGGGGGCATGGCCGCCAGTAGGTGCGAGTGGGCCCGAGCGGACGGCCAGGCGTTGCCGGCCCACTCGTTCGCCAGGGAGGCCGGCGGGCGTTTGCAGCAGTTCGGGTCCGGGCAGTTGGACGTTGCCCGCGCTGTAGTTTCCCGCCCGCGGAACCACTTCACATGCTGGTACGGCACCCCGATACTCAAGGAAAATTCACCAGCGGCCGAGCGCTCCGTACGGGCCGTGCACCAATACGTGCCCGACGGCGTGTCCGTGTACTGGCTGTAGGCGCTGAACTTGTCCGGAACATCGAAAACGGCCCGCGAGGTCCAGGCCTTGCACGACGGCTGTCCCTCGATGGCCCCGGTGTGGTCTTGCGGGAAGGTCACGCCGTCGTTCTCGTAGGCCTTGTAGATGATGCCCGACTGGTGGGTCTTCTGGAAGTGGGTGGTGATGCCCAGGTGCTTGGTGGCCAGGTTGGTGAAACGGTGCGCAGCGGTCTCGTAGGACACGGCGAAGGCGTCGCGGATGTCCTCCACAGCGATTTCCTTGGCGGCCTTGGCCTTTTGCAGGAACTCCACCGTGGCCTGCTCCGGCAGCAGCAAAGCCGCCGCGAAGTAGTTGGTAGCCACCCGCTGCGCCAGGAAATCCCCGTAGTTCCGCGGAGTTTCGTGCCCCAGGACGTAGTGGCCCAGAGCCTGAAGGAGTACCGAGCGGGGATCGTGATCCTGCCGCTGGTTCTGCGTCAGATAAATTCTGCGGTTCTTCAAATCGGTCACTGACCGCGTGGAATGCGGCAGATCGCCTACGTGGTGCAGGCTGAAACCAAGGTTCTCGGCGATGTCCGCAATGACGTGCTGGCTAAGCGGACCCGCGGTGTAGCCGACCCCCTTCAGGACCTTCTGCGCCTCGGCCTCATACTTGGGGAAATAGTTACCGCGCTCGCGCATCATGGCACGCAACTCGCCGTTCGCACGGCGGGCTTCTTCCGGCGTCGCGACCTGCTCGTTAAGTTTGCGTTCGAGCTCCTGAAGCAGCCCTACCTGCGACTCCAGCACATCCAGCGGAAGCCGCGAGCTGATGCGGATTTTGGGCAGGTTCAGCGACTCATACAGCGGCCCGCGCTGGTACCGTTCCAGCTCGATCTCAAGGGCGGCGCGACGACTTGGCGGCTCTGCCCCGAGCAGCTGATCGATGCTCACATTGAGGGAGGCAGCGAGCTGCTGCAGCAGTCCCAGTTTGGGTTCCCGCTTGCCGTTTTCAATGAGGCTCAGCTGGCTTGGCGCGGTCCCGACGGCGGCACTCAAGTCATCGAGCGTCAGTCCGGCCTGCTTGCGCAGATGGCGCACGCGGCGGCCGAGGCTGATGACGTCCAGTTCAGGGGACGCAGGGGACAACGGCGGCGACGCGACTTCACGATTCCAGCTCACAGGCGACATTTCTTGAGAATACGCGAAGAACTGCATTTCTTTCCATAGTTTTCCTCTAGCGAGCCTCTTGAAAGTGCAGAAAAGTAAGTCCTACGAAAAGAAATACAGATCCCGGATAGCCGGCCGAAGCAGCAAAGGCGCAGCGGAGGCCGGCCGGGCACCACCAAGGAGACATGCAATGACCGCATCGTTTGAACCAGCAGAATCCGCACAGACTGCAGAGCAGCAGGCAGCAGCGCTGGAACTTGAATGGTCCGCCAACCCGCGGTGGGAAGGCGTCACCCGTGATTACTCGGCCACCGACGTCGTCCGTCTCCGCGGTCGCGTCTCCGAAGAGCACACCTTGGCCCGCCGCGGTTCGGAGAAGCTCTGGAAGCAACTCACCGAGGAAGCTCCCACCGGCGGCTATACCAACGCCCTCGGAGCCCTGACCGGCAACCAGGCCGTACAGCAGGTCAAGGCCGGCCTCCGCGCCATCTACCTCTCCGGCTGGCAGGTGGCCGCCGACGCCAACCTGTCGGGCCAGACCTACCCGGACCAGTCCCTGTACCCGGCCAACTCGGTACCCCAGGTTGTCCGCCGCATCAACAACGCCCTGCTCCGCGCAGACCAGATCGAATACGCCGAGGGCGTCAAGACCGTTGAGGACTGGCTGGTCCCGATCGTCGCCGACGCCGAAGCCGGCTTCGGTGGCCCGCTCAACGCCTACGAGCTCATGAAGTCCATGATCACCGCAGGCGCTTCGGGCGTTCACTGGGAAGACCAGCTCGCTTCCGAAAAGAAGTGCGGCCACCTCGGCGGCAAGGTCCTGATCCCCACTCAGCAGCACATCCGCACGCTCAACGCAGCCCGCCTGGCAGCCGACGTCGCAGGTACTCCCACTGTCGTCATTGCCCGCACCGACGCCGAAGCAGCAACCCTGATCACCTCAGACGTTGATGAGCGCGACCAGGAATTCATCACCGGCGAGCGCACTGCCGAGGGCTTCTACAAGGTCCGCAACGGCATCGAACCCTGCATCGCCCGCGCCAAGGCCTACGCACCGTACTCGGACCTCATCTGGATGGAGACCGGCACACCGGACCTGGAGCTGGCCCGCAAGTTCGCCGAGTCGGTCAAGGCTGAGTTCCCGGACCAGATGCTCTCCTACAACTGCTCGCCGTCGTTCAACTGGCGCAAGCACCTGGACGACACCACCATCGCCAAGTTCCAGCGCGAGCTCGGTGCCATGGGCTTCACTTTCCAGTTCATCACCCTGGCCGGCTTCCACGCCCTGAATTACTCGATGTTCGACCTCGCTCACGGTTACGCCCGTGAAGGCATGAGCGCCTACGTCGAGCTCCAGGAGAAGGAATTCGCTTCCGAGTCCCGCGGCTACACCGCCACCAAGCACCAGCGCGAAGTCGGCACCGGCTACTTCGACGACATCGCAACCGCGCTCAACCCGAACGCATCCACTTTGGCCCTGGTGGGATCCACCGAAGAAGGCCAATTCCACTAAGAACTTGCCCAACTAGATAGCAGTAGTGGTTGTTTTGAAGGCTCAGAACAACCACTACTGCCAGTCAGTTGGGGCCCTGAAAGGACACTCCCATGAACAGCTTTACTGACAACTTCACTATCAATGGCATTACTTTGACCGCCCAGCCCATTTCCCGGCAGAACGAGGTCCTTACGCCGGACGC
Source organism: Paenarthrobacter sp. NPDC056912 (assembly GCF_042786555.1). Classification (NCBI taxonomy): domain Bacteria; kingdom Bacillati; phylum Actinomycetota; class Actinomycetes; order Micrococcales; family Micrococcaceae; genus Paenarthrobacter; species Paenarthrobacter sp. NPDC056912. The sequence goes on along the minus strand of NZ_JBHUCD010000001.1, from coordinate 228,936 downwards.
CTTGGAGTTCATCGGCAAGTTGCACCGGGCTACGGCTGATCGTCGTCAGGAGCTGATGCAGGCCCGGCATGCCCGCCGCAACCAGATTTCGTCCGGCCAGGATCCGCGGTTCCTTCCCCAGACCGAGGCCATCCGGAACGATCCGTCGTGGCGTGTCGCCCCCCCGGCTCCGGGTTTGGAGGATCGTCGCGTGGAGATCACGGGTCCGGTGGATAAGAAAATGACCATCAACGCCCTGAACTCAGGTGCGAAGGTGTGGCTTGCCGACATGGAAGACTCGTCCACGCCGACGTGGCGCAACGTGATCCAGGGCCAGCTGAACCTGACCGACGCGTTGGAGCGCCGGATCGATTTCACGTCCCCGGAGGGCAAGGAGTACAAGCTCAAGGCCGCCGAGGAGCTGCCCACCATCGTGGTCCGTCCGCGTGGCTGGCACCTGCCGGAGAAGCACATGTTGATCGATGACAAGCCGATCGCCGGCGGGATCGTGGACTTCGGGTTGTTCTTCTTCCACAACGCCCGACGCCTGCTCGCCCAGGGCAAGGGCCCGTACTTCTACCTGCCGAAGATCGAGAACCACCTCGAGGCACGTCTGTGGAATGACATCTTTGTCCTGGCCCAGGACCTGCTCGGCATCCCGCAAGGCACCATCCGCGCCACGGTGCTGATCGAAACCATCACGGCAGCTTTCGAGATGGAAGAGATCCTGTACGAACTCCGTGACCACGCGAGCGGTTTGAACGCCGGACGCTGGGACTACATCTTCTCGCTGATCAAGAACTTCCGTACCCGTGGTCCGCGTTTCGTGCTCCCGGACCGCGGCCAGGTGACCATGACCCAGCCGTTCATGCGTGCCTACACCGAGCAACTGGTCCGGGCTTGCCACCGCCGCGGTGCCATGGCAATTGGGGGCATGGCAGCAGCGGTCCCGAACCGTAAAGACGAGGCAGCCAACCAGGCATCCTTCGAGAAGGTCCGTGCCGACAAGACCCGCGAGGCCAACGACGGCTTCGACGGATCCTGGGTGGCGCACCCGGACCTCGTGCCGGTATGCCGCACCGTCTTTGACGAGGTTCTCGGAGACCGCCCCAACCAGCTGGACCGCTCCCGCGAGGACGTCACCCCGGATGACCGTGCGCTGATCGACATCGCCAGCACCGAGGGAACCATCACCGAGGGCGGGGTGCGCCTGAACATCGAGGTAGGCATCCGCTACATCGAGTCCTGGCTGCGCGGCAACGGTGCGGTTGCCATCCACAACCTCATGGAAGACGCCGCCACCGCGGAGATCTCCCGTTCCCAGCTGTGGCAGTGGATCCACTCCCACGCGATCATCGAGAACGGCGACATCATCACCCGCGAATGGGTGGAGGACATGCTGGACGAGGAATTCGCCCGCCTGGAACGCTTCGACGGAGACCGGTTCGCCGATGCCCGTGCCATCTTCGAGGAAGTCACCCTGGCCGAGGAATTCCCCACCTTCCTGACCATCCCGGCGTACGCCCGTTTCCTCACCGAGGCCCGTGAAGAGGCCACGGAGGAGGAACTCGTCGCCGCCTAGCAGCGCCTAACCAAGCCCCGACGCTGGGCTGCCTGCACTCTTCGCAACAAGTGACCCCGACCGTCGGGGAGGCAGCCCAGCACCGGAACATCCAGCACGACGGCGGCACCCGCCTCCCGCGGCTGGCCCACCTGGTGCGCGGCTCACCTAGCGCTGCTTGGCTACCCAGCGCACGGACAGCGTGGTACACACGCAGAACGCAAGCACCGAGCCGAGGATCACGAACAGCGGTGCAGTCCAGCCGTCGGAGACGCTGTGCACGTAGCCAACAATGGTGGGAGCCAAGGCAGCGAAGCAGTAGCCCACACCCTGCACCACTGCGGACATCTTCCCGGCGGCGGCCTGTGAATGGGCGAACTGGATGATGGCAATGAAAATGACCGTGATGCCACCACCTTGGGCAACGCCGCCCAGCGAGGACCACAACCACCACAGCGATGGCGCCAGCAGCAGGCCCACGGGAACGGTCAGCCACAGCGCGCTCAAGGTGACCGCCACCGTCGTCGTACTGGCGAAACGGGCCAGGAGCGGCACTCCCAAGCCGCCAACGATCGCGAAGATCTGGAAGAGCGAGGAGCCTGCCCCGGCGTCGGCGGTGCCCATGGCAAGTTCGTCGGCCAGGAAGCTTGGAAGCCAGGCGGTGACGCCGTAATAGGAGAAGGCCTGGCCCGCAAAGCCGAGCGTCAGGCCCACGGTCAGCCAGCGAACACCCGCAACGCCTCCGGACGAGGAAGCAGGAACCACCGGCACAGCCGCCGGAACAAACGCCCGGCGGGCACCGACCGTGGGGACCCAGAAGAGGATGGCGGCCAAGGCCAACAGTGCACTCGAGGCAAGGGCAAGCCGCCAACCCACCAGTTCAGCAAGGGGTGCGGTGGCCACGGAAGTCAGGAACGAGCCGATGTTCAGGGCCGCCGTGTAGACGCCCATCGCGGTTGCCTGCCGTCTGGGTGCGAAGTCACGCCGGATGATGAGTGGCACAGCGATGTTGCCGATGGTGATGGCCACACCGATGATGACCGTTCCCACCATGACGGGAACTCCGCCGCCACTGGACCGGATCACCACGCCCGCCAGCACACCCAGCAAAGTGAGCATCACGGCGAATTCAGCCCCGAGACGCCGCCCGGCCAACGACGCCAAGGGCGAGGCCAGCGAGAAGCAGAGCACCGGGATTCCGGTCAGCAGCCCCAGTTGAACCGGCGTGAAGCCGAGGTCCTGCTGCAACAGGTCCACGACGGGCGCCACTGCCACGAAAGGACCACGCATGTTGAGGGCGATCAGTCCGATGCAGGCGAGGATCAGCCAGCCACGGGGGACTTTGGCGAGAAGTTGGTTCATGGGGCGCACGGAAACGCGAGGGAAGTAGGCATCACCTTCATTGCTATCACGCCGCCGCCCGGCATCCGGCAATAAACAAGGCCTAGCTGCATTAACCACGAAGGTTGGTGCCGCACTGGCGGATGGCTGGCCTTTGAGGGAGGTGTGGCCTCGGCTGTGGTTGTAGTGGTGAAGCCAGTCGGGAAAAGTGGTGACAGACTCGGCCTCGGAGTTCCGGCCCGTGGGGTTGGCAGTGCCCCCGACGGTGTTCGGAGGCGTGCCGCAGGGAGGAGGCCGGGAGCCGAAAGAAAACCGGCGGGGGCTGCTCTCATCTGCCGATCCAAGTTGATCGCTCGGGGAACAAGCGCCGTGACCCGCAGGCTCCATTTCTCAAGCGCTCAGCCTGTGCCCTATATCATTGTCGCGAACCACTCCGCTGTATCTGATAGTAGGTCTTCATCTCTTGGCTCACACCCGTAGCCTACGAACTAGGAAACGTCACCTCGATGGCTAAGGTTTTCTAGTTTCTTGCATCCTGTGGTGGCCAGTGGGCCAAGCCGCCTCCCGGCTGAGATATCCATATTTCTCCGGCCTGTGTGGTGACTGACCATGCTTCATAGTATTCATGACATTGGCATTCCAAGCTGCCACCACTTGCGAAATGCATCATGAGGCTCCCCTTATCCGCGTCCACTGACGCCGATTCAATGTCGGCCCTTAACAGGGAGAACAGTCGTGCCCCACCCCCATCAATGTGCTCAGGTTCAATAAGGCACGAAGTTCCAGAGGAGTTTACCAACGTGAACGGCTGTGCGAATCGTATCTCCACACCCTCTGACGTCAAGATGGTGAATGCAAAGTCGAAGCTGATTCTGTTGACTTGCTGACCGGCCATGTTAAGAGTCAATGTTTCCACCCGCCCGGTATGTCGTAGGAACCGTCCCGTTTGATGGGGATGTGAGTTACAGAATCTGGGCCTGGTTTGCCGTTGATGTCGATTGGCTGCCCGTGCTCATTGTAGAACCGCACGTAACCGTTTGGATTCTTAGCGTTGGGTTCCATGATCCGAAGGGAATTGGCGTTGCCCTTCGCGCCGGCCTACTGCCAAACGAGTCCGAGACCGTTATCTGCGATGCGACCCAGCCAATCGTTCGGCGCTCCTTTCGAGCGGAGGATACTGGCGCCAACGGGCGTGCCGGGCATCGGTTTGCCTGCGGCGCCGATTCCTCCCTTACCGCCTATCTTGATCGTACTGTCTGACAATGAATACACCCAAGTGCCCACGACATCCTCAACAGTTGCAGAGCGGGGCTGCCCTGATTTGCAGGCAGTGAATGACATGGAAAGCAGGCTGACAAGGAGGAATATGCCGAACACCCTTCGCCAACTTGTGCCCCTTAGGTCCACTGCGGCATCTCCTACCAATGCACAGCCTCCGCCCAATTGAACTCTTGCCAGAAAACGAGCCTAGGCGCGATGCCGGGTAACGTAAGCGTCAGTCCTGCGGGCGTCCAAGGAAGTGGGACATCCTATTAGCAGGATTCACTCGGATTCCCGCCGCCACACGGATTCACCGATGCGCCGCCCCTCCGACGTGACGGCAAACCATGCAATTTCGCCTAGCGGTACGTCAAACGGATTAGGATAAGCACACCATTCCTCGATGATCCTACTCATTGCCTGTCCGGAGTCGCAGTTCCAGGGTCGATGGCCGACCTTCGACTCGATGTCGCCGGCTAGCAAAAGGCCCCTCGTCAGCATCCGGGCGATTATGCCGATCGCCAAGTCCAGCAGATCCTCCTCGTTCCGAAGACCGGATCGCTTGCATATACGAATCACCTCGAATGGGCTGACCCAGTCCTCACTCGCCCGAGCCAGAATGTCCTCGGTGAGTGTACGTATTTCATACGGCGTGCTCATTTTATATGTACCTTTACATACGTCTTATCGGGATAAACTATGTCAATCGTCCGGCCGCCTGTGTCAGAAGTGTTGCGCAGGCCAATCTCGCTTCCATCCGGTCGCCTGACCCAAGTTCCATCGTAATTTGTCCGATTGAGTATAGGCGTTGAATTTGGGGCGAGTGAATCGTAGACAGCTTTGAGTTCTGCGTCATTCTTAACTGTTTTGAAGCCGGGCTGTATTCCTTCGGGTAGTCGACTCAGGACATCGTCTATGGAAGTGTTCAGAATTGTTCCAGTACCGGGCCTGCCCGGCCGGACCACTTCTCCCTTACCGCCTCCCTTGCCGAGACCACCACCACTGCTACCACCGAAAACGATCATGGCCAGGTCGGCTATGGGTTGGAGTCCTTCGTCCCAAGAGTGGTTGCCATCATCGGGTAACCCTTGCATCGCCAATAGAGTCTTTTTGAGACTCCAGAGATGGCTGGGCGCTTGACGCATCTCCGCCGGATATGGGTTGTAGGGTACCGCGGTCACCGGAAGAGCCTGTTTGGGGCCGTTGTTCCAGCTTTCGGGCCTCATGTACCAGGGGGTGGGCGGCTCTTGTGTTCCGTCGTTGTATTCGCCGTTGCCTTTGTAGGAGTAGGTGCCTTTGTTGTCGTCTTCGCAGTCGCATGTGGGTTTGAGCCCGGACGGGTCTGAGGTGTTGATGACGTTGCCGAAGGCGTAGGTGTAGGGGGTGAAGCCGCGTTGGTCTTCGGTGTTGAGTATGGGGTCTGGTGTGGTGAAGATGCCGGTGACAGCGTCCATGTCACGTGCGCCGAGGTGGGTGAGGGTGCTGGCGGTGTCGTCGAGTCCGGAGATATAGCCGTTGGTGGCGCCGAAGCCTGCTGGGTTGGCGGCGTTGGATCCAACTCCGGCTGTTGCACCGGTGGCCGGGGCGTAGGTGTTGTTGGCGGTGGCGGTGGCGTTTGCCCTTCGGGCCAACCCCAGGGGGTCGGTGTAGCGGGTGAGGGTGGTGATCGCGCCGGCGCCGACGGTGGGCAGGGTCATGGTTTGGGCGGTGTTGACGGTGTCGCCGATGATGAACATCAGTTTGGTGCCGGAGGTTGTGGCCGTGCGTTGTGCGATGGTTTTTCCGGCGAAGGTGTAGGTGCAGGTCGCGGTCTTCACGTTGGTGGTGCTGGTGTGTGCGGTGACGGATCCGATGGTGATGGTGGTTCCGGTGCCGTCTTTGATGCCGACCAGGTTTCCTGCGGCGTCGTAGTATCGTTCTCCGGTTTGGGCTGCGATCGCGGGGGTCACGGAGGCCGGGGTTCCTGTGCCGGCGTTGGGGTTGGGGTTCGCAAGGATGGTGCTGGCCCCGGTGCTGGTGGCCAGGTGCCCGTCAGGGGTGTAGGTCAGGGTTTGCCCGGCTCGGTTGGTCATTTTTCCGGTGCTGTCCCAGGTGAAGTTCTGGGCGCTCCCCGATGTGGGGACCGTGTCGATTTCCTGGACCCTGTGCGGTCCGGGTGCGCCGGCGGCGGGGTAGGTGTAGGTTTCCTTCATCGCCAGCGCGCCGGTGTTGTTGAAGCGTCTGACTTCGGACCGGTCACCGGTCGGGGTGTAGGCGTAGGTTTGCGCGTACGCTGCCGGGCCGCCGAGCCCGGTGACGCTGGCTGCGTTGGTTGCCGGGACCGCGGAACAATCCGTGGTCGTTGTCGGCGCCGGGGTCCAGACAGCGGCGAGCCGTGAGGCGTAGTCGTAGTCGTAGCACTGGTAGTCCGACGGGCTGGTCGGGCGGCTGCTGAAGGCCAGTTCCCGGGACGCTATTTTCCCTGAGGGCGTGTATGTGTACAGGGTTTTGCCCAGGTCAGCGACGACGTTGCGGGTCGTGTTGGTTGACCACTGGTCCGTGAGCCGGCCCGTGGTCGCGTCCCAGGTGAAGTTGATTTGGTTCCGGCCCGTGGTGTTGGCGGTCCCGCCTATTTTGTTGTTGTTGTCTTCTTGGGAGTACTGGGACATTTGGCCCAGGTGGTTGAACTTGGTGTCTCCGACTATGGTTTCCCAATCATCGTTGACCAAGGATGTTTGGAGGTCGAACGTGTTGTAGATGTAGGTCAGGTTTTCGGCCGGCATTTGCCCGATGGCGGGTCGGCTTTCTTGTTCGATCTGACCTGTTGAGGTGTAGGTGCGGGTGGTGGTGTAGGTCGGGGATCCGGTCTCCAGCAGGGCCGGGAGCTGCACGGAGATTGTCCCGGGCTGGTATGCGGCGTTATAGGCGGTCGTCGTAGTGGTGACCTTCTGGTCCAGGCCGGCGCCGTTGTAGCGTGTGCTGGTACTGAGCTGGCCGAACTTGTTTCCGTCGTAGGTGTACGTTTCGAGGGGTTTGGCTGTGGCTCCGGTTCCGAGGGTCTTCTTCACGACCCGGTCCACGTCGTCATAGACATAGCCGATGACGACGTTGGCTGCGTCTGTTGTACTTGCTTTTCGGCCACCAGTGTCGTAGGTGGTGCTACGGGCACCGGCGTCGGGGTCGACGGCCGAGATTTCCCTGCCGGCGGCGTCGAAGGTCCAGGACCATGCGTTACCGGCGGTGTCTTTCATGCCGGTGAGCCGGTCCAGGGCGTCGTAGGTGTAGGTGGAGGTGTCAGCGGTTCCGGTCGCGGCGGGGCCGTGGAAGAGCTTTCGGGTCTGGACCTTGCCGCTCATGTTGTTCACGGTGGTGGTCGCCGCTTCGCTGCCGGGCCCGGTAACAGTGGTCGTGTCTGCGCCGGAGTAAGCCATTTGGGTGCTCCAGAGCAGCACGTTGTCGTTGGCCATGGCCTTGACGACGGTGGGCCGCTGGGCTCCGTCGTAGAGATACGTGGTGCTGGAGGGAACGGCCAGGGACGGGATTTTCAGGACACCGTCGGGGTTGGCAGCGAGGTAATAGTTGTTGTTGGTCTTGGACTTGTCGCCGCGCGAGTTGTACCAGGCATCGGTGGCGATGGTGCCACCGCCGGGGGATTGGTTTTGGGTTTGCCGGACCCGTCCGAGCCCGTCGTAAAGGGTGTAGGTGGAGGTTAGGGCCTCATCGCTGGAGAGCTTGGTGACTTTCACCCAGGACGGGGCGGTTTGGGAAATGGAATAGGTGGTTTCAATCCCGGGGGTGGGGTTTGTTGCCTTCGGTCGCAAGGGACCCCATTCGCCGGTGACCCTACCTGCAGCGTCGTAGCGGTAACTGGTCAGGTTCTTGTTGATATCGCTTTCGACCAGGACCTGGCCGCGCATCGAATCCAGCGTGGTTGTCTTGACCCAGTTTTTGGTGTTGTTGGTGACGGTCACTGTTGTCGCCAACCCGGTTGCTGGTGTGTACGCGGTGGTCGTGGTCCGCGGGGTCCCGGTGGAGTTATCGGTAGAGGTAGTGGCTCGGCCCAGTGCGTCGTAGCCAATGGTCGGTCCCTGTTTCCACACACTGACAGCGGTACCGCTGACGGCGGTGGCTCCGTCGGCGCGGGCGATGTTGCCCTTGGTGGGGGTAACGTATCCGGTGCTTCCGGGGGTGGCTGAGGTGGACGTGTCGTACAGGGTTCTGGTTGCGGTCAGCAGGTTCCCTGGTGTGCCGCTGGGGCAGGCGAACACGTTCGCCTCGGCCGGCAAGGAGTAGATGTTCAGTTCGGCGTTATCGGCGTAACTGGTGGTGGTGCACGTTTCATCGCCGCTGATCAGATCTTCACCGGGGTCGTTGACCGAGATCGGGCGGCCGTAGCTGTCGTTGATGGTGCTGACCACGTTCTTGCGTGGCGTTGCCGAAGTGCTGGTTGCCATCAACGTCGTCACCTTGACGGTGCCGATGTGCCGTGCCTGGACACTGCCAAGGGCTGCGGAGGAAGTCGCTGTCGGGTCTGAGGCCCAGGGCACGGTGATGGTCGTCCCGAGTCGGGCGCCGCCGTCCCCGACAAACGTTTCCGACTCGATCACCCGGCCAGCGAACCAAGGCGAGTCCGTGTACGGGGTTCCGTCTGAGGCCGTGACAGAGACCGCGCGCAGTCCCCCCGTGGTGTTGGACGGGGTCCCATCCAGTCCGCGCAGATAGGTCGTGACGGTGGTGGGTGTCGGAGCGGAGTTACCGATGGTGGTTTTGACCTTGGACCAGCCAGCAAGCACGGACCAGGTCAGCTGGGAGCTCCCAGTCCCTGCAATGTACTTTGGACCGGCGTATTTCCACGCGGGAGTGCCTTCGTAGCTGTAGTTCGTGACCGTGTCAGCGGTGCCGTTGGTCCCGGGTCCGGCACTGACGCGTACCGTTTTGACCGGGTAGATGTGGAAAAAGTCCCGTTTCGCGTCTTGAACGATCGGTGTGGTCGGAATCCACCACTGTGGGAAGCACCGCTTGGCGTTTGTTTCCGGGACGATGTCCAAGACGCCGTTATTGTTGGCGTCCTCGATGGTGCACTCTTGGTCCATGTAGCTCACCGACGTCGTGGCCCCGGTCGCAGCCTTAATGGAGTTGATCCTGTACCGGTTCAACGGTGCCAGACCGTCCACAGTCCAGACCCGGTTCTGCAGGGTCTGGCCGCTGAATTCAATGTGCGGGTCGGCAACGAAACCAGTACCAGCGTCCGTGCTGGTCCTGTTCGTCCCTTCGTGGAGGATTTTCCACAACCACAACGCGGGCTTGGTCGTATCCCCGGGGTCGGGCATCGAGTGGTAAAAAGTCCAGTAATCCAAGTCCCCGTATCCGGCCGGGTTGGCGGATAACGCCTGGCTGACAACGGTGACCAGGCGCTGATCGGTGAAGAACGTCGGAGACTGCATCGAGCAGGTCGTTGAGGTAGAGGCACACACGAACTTGGTCGTGTCAGGGATGTCGGAACCCCACGAGCAGTTCACGCTGGTGCACCGGCCGGTGTACCCGTAGGTCACATGCAAAGGCGCCTGGGTGGAGAGTTCAGTGCCGGCGCGCATGCCGTAATCCACCCGTTCCAGGCGGCTGGCACGGTGGTAGGCCTTCAACGTGCCCGACCCGCCCTGAGACTTGTAGAAGTTCGTGTCCTGCTTGTAGAAGTAGCCCTGCGAGTTCCCGTTCAGGTCCACGACGTAGTCCAGGTTCCAGGCATACGCCTGCATACAGGACGAATTACTGAACCCGGTGTTGCTGTAGCAGGGCTGCCCTGGGAGCCCGTAGACAGGGACGATGTCAGTTGAGTAGTTGTCCTTACCGGCCGACCAGCCCGGGATGCGGTTCACACCGAACCAGTACTGGGTGCCAGCGCTGTCCGTCAGACGCCAGTATCCGCCATCGAAGGTGCCATTGGCCGCACCGAGCAGGTACTCGAGTTTGGTGTTGTCATCGTCGCGGAGCTTGTACCTTTTCTCCTTGGGCTGTGTGGGGTCCATGATGATTTCACCGGACCGGCCACCGAAGGAGATCGAGAACGACTGCCCTTCCTTGTTCCCACACAGGTCATACGACGTGGTCACACCTTGGTCATTGCAGGAACCAAATTTCTGCCGAATGGTCCCGGTGCCGGAGAGCGCCCACCCATCACCGACTACGGAGGCCTGGTTGTTGGTCGCGCTGGTCAGCCCATCGACCCGGGAGGAGTCATAGGACAGGCCCAAGGCCGGGGTGGCGCCAGCTGGTGCCTGCCGCAGCGAGAAGGGGTAACTGTAAGTGAATCCGCCGGTTTGGCCCTTCACACCCCAGGACCCCGAGGACGTACCGGGTATTTTCGCGAAATCGCCGGCGCCTTTGTCGTTCGCAGGGGCGGGCGCCATCGGGGCGGGCCCCATCCGGACCGGTGAGGCCCCGGTGTCGCTGAAGGTCCCCTCCGCTTCGGTATCAGCCTCAGCGGGGTCGGGTTCAGCTCCGAAACGCATGGTTTTAACCCCGTCGGCTGATTCACCGACCACGACAGCTGCCGGGGCGCCGTTGTTGGTGCCGGGCTCAGCCGTTGGCTGGAAGTCCGAAGCCGGGACGGGCTTGATCTGCTGTGCGCTGTCCGGGGAGGCCCACGGGGCAGCAATGTAGATGAATCCGGCACCGGAAACGATCACGGCAGCGGCGACCAGGCTGGTGAGGACTGCTTTTGGCTTGCGCAGTAATTTCTTGTGGCGGCTCATTTGAGCAGTCCTCTCGTGGTGCCGTAATCCTGCTGGATATCTCCGAATGAGTCATTGCTGAGCACGCGTTGGGTCATCACGGGCCGGTAGATCTGCCCAACGAATCCTTGTCCCAAGCGTGCTGGTTGAGTCGCGTCCGCTGTTGCACGGGCCAGTGACGGGGAGGCCGCGACGGTCCAGTCCCCGGTGTGGTTGGCGTTCGCGGTCGTTATTCGCATCTGGGCGTTGATCTTGTCGTAGACCGCGGTGACGTAGGTCCAGTGGCCGGCAAGTAGCAGGCCCGAGGTCACCCGCTCTTCTGCCCCGGATGTCAATTGGGAGCGCAGGTTATAGGAGGTGCCTTCATATCTCAGGGCCGCCGCGATGGTGCTCGAGTTCGCCAGCTGACTGACCAGCGGCTGAATCCCGGTTGTTGTTTTGGGGCACACCCACGCCGCGATACTGAAGCTTTGGGAAGGATCTACAGCCCGCTTTGCGGTCGAACCCGCCTTGGCTTTGGTGTCCGCGTACGAACCTGTTGTAGGCAGATTCAGGACATCGGCAGTCGTGAATGCTTCCGTCGGTGGACCGTCAACGCATTGACTCTGGGTTATCTTTTTTGAATCAACCCACTCCGCGTCCCCGAATAGCTGCAACTCGAGGAAGTCAGTCTGAGGGTTGGGGAGCGCCTGTGCTGCGGGAACGGAGAAGGCCACATGCGCCGGGGCACCCTTGATCGGCATCGCAACGTTTCCGGCGTCATCGAACGCCCACACCGTCAAAGAGGTGTTCTGATCCAAAGCCGTGATGGTGATGGTGGTCTCCTGCCCATAACCGGGGCATACCACCACAAACTCCCTCAGGCGGGTGTGGGAACAGTTCAGCAGGTCATCGGCCGGGTAGACGGTCGCGGCTGTCCCCTCGTGGATGGAGAAAATGTAGCCGTCTGCCTTGTTCGCGGCGTTGCCGCTTTTGAGATTGAACTGGTACTTGGTCTCGCCGATTTTGCCGTTGGCGTCGTATGTCCCCGTGGTCAGGGGTGCCGTGAGGGATTCGATGATGGGTGTGGACGGGGCCGTCGTGTCGACGGTGAAGTCCACGGCCATGAGGGGCGAGGTGAGCCCCCCACCGTCCCTCGCGATGGCCCTCAACGTATAGGTTCCGTCGGCCAGGGCAGGACCGTTCCAGGTGACATTCGCCCCTCCCGGACTAATGCCGGAGAAGTTTCCGTCGTAGCCCTGCCACACCCCGTTCTGGTAGACGGACATCTGCACGAAGAGATTGCCGCCCTGGTAGCTGTCGGGGTCGCTGACCTGGATGGTGAACGACGGTGTCTTGTCCCGGGTATACATCCGTCCTGTGTCGGTCCAGGGCGCACCGAACCACCGGCCATCAGAAATCGACTGGAACGACGGCATGTACGGGGCCAAGTTATGAATAACGGTGATGGTCGCCGAGTTTTCGAACTTCTTCCACCCCAACGGGTCGGATTCATTGCCCGCAGCAAGCATGACATTCCACTTCGTCTTGTTCAGCAGAATCGCCTTCGCGGCCATCAGATCAAAACCCACCGTCCCGGGCGGGCACGAAGCGCTCCACCCCTTGGCCACAGCCCCCATGTCTGTCCGCAGGAGCAAACTCGGCTGGTTGTTCCAGGTCGTACCGGTGCCGATGTCGCTGGTAATCCAGGACGCCACATCTGTCGGGGTGCACGATGACGAATAGGTCTCGACCGTGTTCAGCCGTGCAGCGGTGATGTCTCGACCCACGATGTATGAGGTATCGAACTGAAAATACGACCGAGTCAGGTGCGTCCGATTATCTGGTGTCCCCCACGAAGCCGGCATGTACCCAACATGCATGCGACCGTCTGTGAGGTTGCCGCCCCAATATGACGTCCCCGGGTAGGCAGTATCAACAAAAACAAAGGCGGGTTGCGTGAAGCTCCAGTCCGGGTCCACATACACCGGGAACGCCAGCCCTGCCGTGTCCAGGATCGTGTCCATACCAAAGACTTGGGCCTGCTTCCCGGCCTCGGATTTCAATGACAGCGCAAAGGGGCGGGTCACGCCCAGCCCGCCCGGATCCTTCGCTGTTGCGCCCGCGGCGGAGGAATCCCACCACAGACCGCCAGTGTTGCGCAGTTCAACATCACCGGAGTCAGTGCCCGTGGCCGAAAGCTCTCCGGCCGCGTTTTGTTCAACGGCGAGGTTTTCCGAGTCGAGGAAGATCCTCATCTCGGCAACGCGAGGGTCGCGGGCAGCTTCTGCAGTCTCAATTTTCAGGACCTGGGAAATGCCGGTCTTGTGGGCGATCTGAATCAGGTCCACACCGGGCAGAACCTGCCGGTACGTGGCCGAGTTGCCTTCCACCACCGGTGCAGGCAGCGTCCCGAACGGCCATGACTGCGAAATGGAATGCCCGTTCTTGTCGTCCAAGCTCGCGATCTCGGTCCCGCCACCCGTGCTCACCGTAATATCTACGGGAACGTTCTCCGGCTTCAAGACAGAAACACCATCCACTGTCGACCGTACCAAGTCCGTGGAGATATCAGTCCAGCCCTCGCTGGTCTGCATCCGCACCGGTTCATTGCTGATGGTCGTGGACAACGTTCCATCAGGATGCGCGGTGGTCAGAGATGTCGGAGACGTCGCTGCGTCAACGACCACATCAACAGAGGTCGCTTTAGCCTCAGCCATGGCCGATGACTCAGACTTAAGTTTCTCGACCGGGGACGTCGGCGGTTCGGTATCGGCATGGGCCGCCGGTATGGCAAGACCCGCGGACAATAAACCCAAGCACAGCACCGGCACGCAGGCACGGCGGAAATGGGCAGAAGAAAAGCGCACTGCATGGCTCCTCGGAGTAAGAACACTCGACAAAGGGATGCAGCAGACGCAGTCTCGAACCCCCAATTTCGACTAGCGAGAGCAGACTATCCCGCCCTTTTGCAAAAACCCAAGGTTTGTCCAGTCAACACACAGAAAGTTGTGATTTGTGACGGAAACCGTACAACCAGCGTTGGATCCTTCGTTCCCTGCCTATTCCGACTACCGCGGAAGACCTTGCCGGGCGTCAGGGCTTTAGGATGACAGGCGGTTGGATCTGACCTTAGGCGTGGGTCGTGGCTATTTCCGCAACTCTCGCCGCGGCCTTGGGTTCCCGGCCGAGGCCGTGTAGTGGTACCGGAGGGTTTTGCCGTCGATGCTTTGGCCGAACGAGACAGCACGGAAGATGCAGGGCAGCTCTTCTGGCTTCGCCAACAGCGTAGGCCGCTGCTCCAAAAGCAGGGGTGAGAGTCAGCGAGATCTTGCAGGAATGCTTCGGCCGGGCGCTCCCGGACACTTGTGCCAGCCTGTCGGTAGACTCCGCGCTATGACCAACAAGGCCTAGCCCGTGGCTTGGAGCGTGGCTTCAATCACTGCCGGGGACAGGACGTGTTGGGTAACCATTTGGCTGGCACCGAGGATCGCGGCGCGGTCCCCGGCCATCGCGATGCCGATGCGCAGGTGAGTGGTGGCCAGAGGCAGGGACCGGCGGTAGACCACCTCGCGAATGCCTGCCACCAGGTGCTCGCCGGCCTCCCCCACGCTGCCGCCGATGATGATCATGGACGGGTTGAGCAGGTTGACCACGGTTGCCAGGACATCGCCAACGTCGCGGCCCGCTTGCCGCAACGCCTGGATGGCCTGCAGGTTGCCTTCGGCTACGAGTCGCAACACGTCGGCCCCGGTGACGGCGTCGAGTCCTTGCGATTGCAGTTGGCGTGCGACGGCGGGACCTGAGGCGAGCGCTTCGAGGCAACCGTGGTTGCCGCACCGGCAGAGGACGTCGTCGCCGCGGGGGACGCGGACGTGGCCGAGGTCGCCGGCGGTGCCGTTGGCTCCGCGTTGGAGCTCACCGCTGCTGATGATCCCGGCGCCGATGCCCGTGGCTACCTTGATGAACAGGAAATTGTCGTGGTCCGGCCAGTACGCGGTCCGTTCGCCGAGCGCCATGATGTTGACGTCGTTGTCCACCAGCACCGGCACGGGCAGGGAGCGCTGGACGTAACGGACGACGTCGAATCCGTCCCAACCCGGCATGATCGGCGGCTTGACCGGCCGTCCGGTGTCATGTTCCACGGGTCCGGGAAGTCCGATGCCCATGCCGGCGAGGTCACCGGCGTCGCGTCCTGCTTCGGACAGCAGTTCCCGGCCGGCTGAAATGACGCGGCCCAGGACCACGTCCGGACCGTCGGCGACTTCCTGCGCCAGGCGCCGTTCGGCGAGGATGCTGCCGCCCAGATCGGTGACGGCAACGATCACGTGGGTAGCGCCGACGTCGACGGCCAGCACCACCCGCGCGGCGGGGTTGAAGGCAAAGCGCGACGGCGGCCTGCCGCCGCTGGAGGTGGCCTCGCCGGCAGGGCCCACCAGGCCCGAGCTGATGAGGGCGTCGATGCGGGAAGCGACTGTGGAGCGGGCGAGTCCCGTGGTGACGGCGAGTTCGGCCCGCGTCCTGGCCTGGCCATCCCGCAGGAGCTGGAAGAGATCACCAGCGCGCGAAAGACTGCCGGCCTCCAAAACGGAGGTGGTTCCGGCGTCGTTTCCGGTGGCTGAAGTCATGCCTTTAGTGATAGCACGATTGGTTATGCGTGTCACGCAGCAGAAGATTGTCGAGAATATTTCAACTTTTGCTTGACGCTCGGCAAAAGTCCTCCTAAGTTGTGAGGAGCAGCACATCTCCGCTTCTCGATGATGAGTTTCCCCGCATCGATGTCCCCTTCCGCTCAAGAGCCAGTCCGCTTACGAAGAGGTAACTGAACTTGTCCAGCCATACAGAGGCCCTCCCCCAGACATTGGGAGTCGGCATCCTCGGTGCCGGTCCCGTCACCCAGGCCATCCACTTGCCGTCACTCGCACGGCTCGGCGACATCCTGACAGTCCGCCACATCATGGACGTCGATCCCAACGTCGCCGCTTCGGTGGCCGCACGGGTCGGCGCCACGCACAGCACCAGCATCGACGCCCTGTTGGGCGATCCCGCCGTAGACATCGTCGCCATCTGCAGCCCGCACCAGTTCCACGCCGAGCAAGTGATCGCCGCTTGCCGGGCCGGCAAGAAGGCCGTCCTTTGCGAGAAGCCCTTCGCCATGAACGCCGAGGAAGCAGCACGGATCTCGGCCGTGAGCGAAGAAACAGGGGTGCCCATCATCGTGGGCGCCATGCACACTTTCGATCCAGGGTGGATTGCGGCACAGGAAAACTGGGACAACCTCCCGGACACCGCGCACACCATCCGCTCATCCATCGTCCTTCCGCCCAACGCACGCTTCGAGGACTTCGCCACGGAGATCATCACCCGCCCCGCCGGCGGCGCTCCGGACTACTCCGATCCGGAGGTCATCAAGGGCGCACTGCGCGGCGGAATCATGGGCCTGGCCATCCACGACCTCCCCCTGGTCCGCCGTTTCACCCCGGATTTCGCGGACATCGAGGTACTGCAGGCACGCCATGTACGCCCGTTCGGCTACGTCATCTCGCTCCGCACTCCCACCCGGACCATTGAACTGCGCGCAGCCATGAACAACACGTGGAAGCCGGAATGGAGCTTCGAGGCCATCTCCGACGACGCCGCCCTCCGCATCGATTTCACTCCCTCCTACGTCCAGGCCGGATCTGCCACGGCCACCTTTACCCGCGGCACGGACACAACCGTGCTTGGCCCCTTCGAGCACAACGGCTACGAAGGCGAGTGGCGGGAACTCGCCGCACTCGCAGCAGGAACCAAACAGCCGCCGTCGGCACAAACGCTGATCGACGACCTCACGTTCGCCCTGGACATCGCGGACGCCACCGTGGCCAGCGTCCAAGCACAAGCTGCCGAGGCCGCCCGTGAAGGAGCCCACGCATGAGCACCCCCGCAGACATCAAGCACTACACCGTCCGGGCAACGCCCCAGGCAGCAGAAGCCGGCGCCGTGGCTTTGGCAGTGGCTTCCCTCCCCGAGTCATTCGGCCCGGCCACCGCCGCTGCGGACATCCAGGTCATCGCCGGACAGCCCGGCTGGCCTGAGGAAGCCGCGAAAGCGATCAGCACCGGAGCCCGCGGAATCGTCGTAGTGAACCCCTCGCCTGCAAATGTGGACTCCTTGGTGGAAGCTGCCGAACGGACGGGCACCGCGGTGGTCCTCGACCAGCGTTGGGCGTCAAACCCGGCCGTACCCGCAGCCGAGGACGCAGTCCGTTCCATGGCCGGCCGCGCCGCCATCCTCGACACCGTTGCCACGGCGCCGGTGGGAACCGGCTCCGGCGAGCTCCTCGCGGACCATCTTGCCGCCGTCGTACGCATCACGGGACCGCTGGGAGGCCTGCGGGTCCTGACCCGCGGACCGCACGGTTACACCGCGACGGCGGTCCTCGCCAACGGGTCTCCGGTTGCCTTGCAGGGCATCCTGTCAGGTGCGCGGCCGGCAGGCGTCACCATCACCATGTTGACCGACGACGGCGGCGTCAGCGTAGCGCTGCCCGAACCGGTGGCGGCGTGGCCGGCAACGGTCAAGGTCACCGGCCCGCAGGGCGATGTGCTCCTGCCCACGATTTACGAATCCGCCCACCGCGCCACGTGGCGCCGGCTCAAGGGACACCTTGACGCCGGTACCGTCCCCTCCGACCTGCACCGCTTCGCGGCGTTGTCGGAGTCCCTCGAATCCCTTACCTAACGAAACTCCGACTCAGTAAACGCACCACCCAGCCATTCAGTACGCATTGCCCTACTCAAAGTTGAGCTGGACCGGCAAAGAACGCACCCCAGCGTTTCCGGTCCCGAAAGGAATCATCATGAATGTTCAGTCCGCAGCCAACCGTTCCTTCTCCCGCCGCGGTTTCCTCGGCCTGACCGCGGCAGCTGCCTCAGTGCCGCTCCTGGCCGCCTGTGGCGGCGGCTCAGCCACCCAGGGCGGAGGCGGAGGCGCCGGCGGAACCATCAAGTTCTGGGACATGCCGTGGGCAACGCCTGCCTACAACGACGCCGCCAAGAAAATCGCCGAAGGCTTCTCCGGAGCCAACAGCAAGGCCAGCTACCAGATAATCCAGTGGAACAACTTCTACCAGACCTTCTCCTCGGCCATCGCGTCGAAGACCGGCCCGGCAGTGTCCACCGGCGGTGGCTTCCAGGCCTTCCAGTTTGAGCAGCAAGGCCAGATCGCGTACGCGGACAAGGTAATCGAAGCGCTCAAGAAGAACGGCCAGTTCGATGACTTCCTCCCCGGCGTGGTGGAGCCATTCAAGTCGGATAAGGGCTACGTTGCCGTTCCGTGGCAGCTGGACATCCGGCCGCTCTGGTACCGCAAGTCCCTGTTCGAGAAGGCCGGCGTGGAGGTTCCCACGGACTGGTCCTCACTGCTTGAAGCGGGCAAGAAGCTCAAGGCTGCTGGTTCAGTTGGTTTCGCCACGGGATCCGGTGCCGGCAACAACATGGGCAACCACTTGATGATCATGATGATGCTCAACAACGGTGGCGGCGTCTTCTCCAAGGAAGGTGAGCTGGACGTCCTGAACGACCGCAACGTGGAGGCGATGGAGTTCATGCTTGAACTGGTCTCCAACGGCATCGTTGACCCGGCCGCCGTCAGCTACACCACGGACAACCTGGACGCACAGTGGAAGGACGGCAAGGCTGCCTTCGGCATGTACGTTCTGGGTGTTCCGGAACGGGTCGGTGACACCTCCGGCGACATCGCAGTGGCCAGCCCGCTTGCCGGTCCGCATGGCGACAAGGCATCGCTCATCTTCCCGAACAACATCATGATGTACACCAACACTCCGTCGCAGGAAGCGTCCGAAGCGTTCCTGGTGTACTACTTGGGCCAGCTGAAGGAACTCTGGCGCCAGAAGCTGATGAACGCCCTCCCGGTGTTCAAGTCCATCACCGAACTGCCCGAATTCTCCAGCGACCCCAACAACGTGAAGATCGTCAAGGAATACCAGCCGATCGGCAAGACCTTCGCTGCGCAGGGCACCTCGCTCAACGCCAACCTCGCGGCACTCGACGGCGGTCAGGCCCTGAACCAGTTCTCGCAGACCATCCTCACGGGCAAGACCGACGCCAAGTCCGCACTGCAGGCTTTCGAGTCCGGGCTCAAGTCCGTCTTGAAGAAGTAGGCGACCAGCACCATGTCGTCCACTACAGCACCATCCGGCCTGGCCCGGGCCCGCAAGGGGCTTGCCCCCGGCGGGTCCGGGGGCGGGACCGGAAACCGCAAGAGCAAGCTGTCGGCGCAGGCGTCCAGGACGTTCTTCTGGCTCCTGCTTCCCTCTGTCATCCTGCTGGTCCTGATCCACGGCTACCCGCTCTTCCAGGCCGGCATCCAGGCCACCCACGACGGAAACCTGATCCAAACCGGTGACTTTGTTGGCATCGAAAACTTCCAGCAAGTCCTGGCCTCACCGGCGTTCTGGAAGGCCGCACAGTTCACCCTGCTGTTCACGATCGTTGGTGTGTTCGGTTCCTGGGCCGTTGGCCTGGGCCTTGCCTTGCTGCTTCGCACCAAAATTCCCGCCGGCGGCACCTTCAAAGTTCTCTTGCTCCTTCCCTGGGTGGTGCCGATCGTGGTGTCCTCCACGGCCTGGAACTGGCTGGTGGCTACCCCGGACAGCCTCATCCCGTCCATCTTCCGCAACCTCGGACTAGGCACCCCGCTGTTCCTGGCCGACCCCACCCTGGCAGCCGTGACGGTCATGATCTTCAAGGTCTGGGTCAGCTTCCCCTTCATGATGATGATGACCTCCGCAGCTCTCGCCTCCGTGGACTCCACGGTCTACGAGGCCGCCAACATGGACGGCGCCAGCCGTTTCCAGCAGTTCACCCAGATCACCTTGCCGCTGATCGCGCGGTCCACCTATATCTCGTGGATCCTCATGACGATCTTCTGCGTCAATGACTTCCCCACCATTTACCTGCTCACCGGCGGCGGACCCGTTGACGCCACCACGTCCCTGGTGGTCCTGGCCTACCGCACGGTCTTCCAGGACTTCGCAACAGGTCCGGGCGTAGCCATCGCCTTCCTCATGACCATCACCTTGGTAATCGTCTCGGTCCTCCTGTACCGCCAGATCCGAAAGTCGAGCGTCGAATAATGAGCGCTGTACTTCACGCCCACCCCGAATCCGGCCCCGCACTCGGCATCGCCCAAACCGGCAAGGCCCGCCGCACGCTTTCCGAAGCCGGCATGCGCGGGCGCTGGTGGCGGTTCGTCCTGATCCTGGCCATCACCGCAATCGTCCTGGTACCTATCATGGTCACTGTGGTCCTGGCCTTCACCCCCAGCCCCAACAGCACCGCCACCGGGCTGACATTCGAGAACATCACCAACGTCTTCTCCAAGACACTGGCCGCCACGTGGCTGCAAAACAGCCTCATCACCACCATCTCCACCGTGATCGTCTCCGTCGCCGTCGCGGCGCCGGCCGGCTACGTTCTTTCCCGCGGCCGCAGCAAGGCAGTCTCCGGTTACTCGCTCTTGCTGTTCGTCATGCAGTCCCTGCCCATCATCACTTCCGTGGTGCCGCTGTTCATCCTCTTTGCAGCCTTGGGTTTGGTGGACAACCTCATGGGCCTGACCATCATCTACGTAGGTTCCACCATGACCGTGGCAACCTGGATGATGGCCGCGTACTTCGACTCCATCCCCATCAGCCTCGAAGAAGCCTCCTGGATTGATGGCTGCTCCGTGTTCGGATCCTTCACCAAGGTGGTGCTGAGGAACAGCCTGCCGGGCGTGCTCTCCACCGCGATCTTCGCCTTCCTGCTGGCCTGGAACGACTACCTGGTAGCAATCGTGTTCCTCCGCTCCAACGAGATCTTCACCCTTCCCATGGGTGTCCAGTCCTTCTTCCAGCAAAACCTCACCGACTGGTCCGGAGTGATGGCCCTCGCCGTGATCATGATGCTCCCGCCGATCATCGTCTTTGCCGCCCTGAACAAGTACTTCAGCGTTGGCGGAATCGGTGGATCCCTCGCCGGCCGCTAGGCAGCCCCTTACCGCCCCGACACCCAGCTCCACGTAAAAACAACTCCCGAAAAGGAACCCCATGTCTTACTCCATCCAGCTGTACACCCTGCGGAACGCCATTCAGGAGGACCTGCCTGGAACCATCAAGAAGGTTGCCGAGATCGGCTTTACGCAGGTTGAACCGTACAACTTCGTGGCAACGGCCGCGGAGCTCGGGGCTGCCCTGAAGGAAAACGGCCTCACCGCCCCTTCAGGCCACGCACCGCTGCTGAGCCAGGACCAGGACGAGATTTTTGCCGCCGCCAAGGAACTGGGAATCACCACGGTCATCGATCCCTACCTCCCTGCCGAACACTGGCAGGACGCCGCGACCATCCAGGACACGGCAGCCAAGCTCAACGCTGCAGCCAAGAAGGGCGCCGAGTACGGCATCCGCGTGGGTTACCACAACCACGCCTGGGAGCTGGAGTCCACCATCGAGGGCAAGACCGCGCTGGAGTACTTCGAAGGATTGCTGGATCCGGAACTCGTCCTTGAGGTAGACACCTACTGGGCAGCTGTCGGCGGTCAGGATCCTGTGGAACTGCTTGCCCGTCTGGGTGATCGCGTGAAGCTCATCCACATCAAGGACGGCCCGGGCAACACCGACACCAAGGCACAGCAGCCCGCCGGCCAGGGCACCATCCCCGTGCTGGATGTCATCGCGGCAGCCAAGTCCCTGGAAGTGGGCGTGGTGGAATTCGATGACTACTCCGGCGACATCTTTGAAGGCATCACCGAAAGCCTCGCATTCCTCAACGCACAGTCGGCAGGAGCCAAGGCATGAGCTTCTCCCCATCAACCCGCCGGGGCCCGGTAGGCGTCGCCGTCATCGGTGCGGGCAATATCAGCAAGCAGTACCTGGACAACCTCACGGTCTTCCCCGACCTGAAGGTCCTGGTGATCGCGGACCTCTTCGTTGAGGCCGCTGAGGCACGCGCCAAGGAATACGGCATCGCCGAGTTTGGTACGCCGGAGCTGGCACTGAACCATCCCGACGTCGAGCTCATCGTCAACCTGACCATCCCGGCAGCGCACGTCGAGGTGGCCACGGCCGCAGTGAACGCGGGCAAGCACGTCTGGACGGAGAAGCCGTTCTCCCTGGACCGCGAATCGGGCCTGGGCCTGCTCAAGGCCGCCGACGCGGCCGGTATCCGTTTGGGCACCGCCCCTGACACGTTCCTGGGTGCGGGCCTGCAGACGGCGCGCCGGATCATTGAGCGCGGCGATATCGGCACCCCGCTGACCGGCATGACCACGTTCCAGACCCCCGGTCCGGAGTCCTGGCACCCGAACCCGGCGTTCCTGTTCCAGCACGGCGCCGGTCCCCTGTTCGACATGGGCCCGTACTACCTCACCGCGCTGATCCAGACCTTCGGATCGGTCCGGAAGGTGGCCGCCGTCGGTTCCGCCGCCAAAGCGACCCGCGTGATCGGTTCCGGCCCCAAGGCCGGGGAGGAATTCGCCGTCGAGGTCCCCACGCATGTGTCCGCGATGGCGCAGTTCGAGGGCGGCCAGTCCTCGCACAGCGTGTTCAGTTTCGAGTCCCCGCGCCTGCGGATGGGCTTCGTGGAGATCACAGGCTCCGAAGCGACGCTCTCGCTGCCGGATCCGAACTATTTCGACGGCGACCTGAAACTGTGGCGTCCCGGCGCGGAAGAACCGGAGATCATCCCGGCCACCGGCCCGGCCCACGGCCGCGGCTTGGGCGCACTGGACATGGCACGGGCCATCCGTGCCGGCGTCCCGCACCGCGCCACAGGCGATCTCGCGTACCACGTGCTGGACACCATGGTCTCCATCGCCGAATCCGTCGAATCGGGTTCGTTCGTGGATGTCACCAGCAACGCTCCTGTCTCGGCGTCCGTCCCCGAGGACTGGGCGCCGGAAACCGCAACGCTCTAAGAACCAGCGAGGAACAAGAACATGACCACCCCCGCCCACACGTCCCGGCCTTCCGAGCGACCACTCGGCGTGGCCGCCATCGGCTACGCCTTCATGGGGAAGGCCCATTCGAATGCGTGGCGGAACGTGGCCAGTTTCTTCGACGTCCCGGCCTTCGAGCAGAAAGTGCTCGTTGGCCGGGACGCCAGCCAGGTGGCCGAGGCCGCAGCCAAGTACGGCTGGGCCGAGTCCGCCACCGACTGGCGCACTGTGATCGACCGGGACGACATCGACATCATCGATATCTGCGCCCCCGGCTGGATGCACGCCGAAATCGCCATCGCCGCCCTGGCCGCCGGCAAGCATGTCCTGGTGGAAAAGCCGCTCGCCAACACCCTGGGTGAGGCCGAACTCATGGTGGCCGCGGCCGCTACCGCGAGGACACGCGGGGTGCAGTCCATGATCGGCTTCAACTACCGTCGTGTCCCCGCCCTGGCCCTGGCCCGCGAGTTGATCGCCGAGGGCCGCCTCGGCACCATCCGCCACATCCGCGCCGCTTACCTGCAGGACTGGCTCTCCGACGCCGAGTCCCCCATGACCTGGCGCCTGCGCAAGGAAACCGCCGGCTCCGGCGCCCTGGGCGACATCGCCTCCCACGCGATCGACCAGGTCCTCTACCTCCTCGGCGATGCCGTCACCGAGGTTTCAGGCCGCCTGCACACCTTCGTAACCAACCGCCCCGGACCGGAGGGTCCCGAGGATGTCACGGTGGACGACGCCGCGTGGGCCACGCTGACCCTGGCCTCCGGAGCCATCGCCTCAGTGGAGGTTTCCCGCGTGGCCACGGGCCAGAAAAACTCCCTCAAACTCGAAATCTACGGCGACAAAGGCACCATCCTCTTCGACCTCGAAAACCTCAACGAGCTAGGCTTCCTGGACGCCACCGCGCCCGTGCGCGAACAAGGCTTCCGGCGGATCTTGGTCAACGAACCCGAGCACCCCTACCTCGAAGCATGGTGGCCGCAGGGCCACATCATCGGCTGGGAACACACCTTCACGCACCAGATCCGGGACTTCCTCACCGCCATCGCCTCAGGTGAGGCACCGTCGCCGTCGTTCGAAGAAGGGCTGAACGTCCAACACATCCTCGCCGCCGTGGAAGAGTCCGCGGCAGCCAAAAGCTCACTGATCCAGCTTTCCAGCACCGCTACTGAAGGAGCCTGACCATGTCCCGCCCGTACACCCTGTTCACCGGCCAGTGGGCCGACCTCCCCTTCGAGGAAGTCGCCCGCCTCGCCTCCGGCTGGGGCTACGACGGCCTGGAAATCGCCGTCTCCGGAGACCACCTGGACGCCTGGCGCTGGGACGAACCCGGCTACGTCGACTCCAAACTCGCCATCCTGGACAAATACAACCTCAAGGTCTGGGCTATCTCCAACCACCTCAAGGGCCAGGCTGTGTGCGATGACCCCATCGACTTCCGCCACGAAGCGATCGTCGGCTCCCGCGTCTGGGGCGACGGCGAACCCGAGGGCGTCCGCCAACGTGCCGCCGAGGAAATGAAACACACCGCCCGCCTCGCCCGCGCGTTGGGTGTTGACACCGTGGTCGGGTTCACCGGCTCCTCCATCTGGCAATACGTCGCCATGTTCCCGCCCGTCCCCGAAAAAGTCATCGACGCCGGCTACCAGGACTTCGCCGACCGCTGGAACCCCATCCTGGACGTCTTCGACGAAAACGGGGTCCGCTTCGCCCACGAAGTCCACCCCTCCGAAATCGCCTACGACTACTGGACCACCGTCCGGACCCTCGAAGCCATCGGCCACCGCGAAGCGTTCGGCCTGAACTGGGACCCCTCCCACTTCATGTGGCAAGGCATCGACCCCGTCTCCTTCATCTGGGACTTCAAGGACCGGATCTACCACGTGGACTGCAAAGACACCAAGCTCCGCCCCACCGGCCGGAACACCGTCATGGGCTCCCACCTGCCCTGGGGCGACCCCCGCCGCGGCTGGGACTTCGTCTCGGCCGGACGCGGCGACGTGCCCTGGGAATCATCCTTCCGCGCCCTCACCGCCATCGGCTACCAGGGACCCATCTCCGTGGAATGGGAAGACGCCGGAATGGACCGCCTCCACGGCGCCCCTGAAGCCCTCGCCGCCCTCAAGAAGTTCGACTTCCCCGCCTCCCAAACCTCCTTCGACGCCGCCTTCAGCACCAAGGACTAGTGCATGCCTGAGACCACAAAGCACGACGACGAGGGTTTCGTCCCGCTGTTCGACGGCACCACCTTGGCCGGATGGCGGGCTGTGCCCCGCGTATACGGCACGGAGTACCCCGGCGGTCCGGCTCTCTCCGAACGCTTCGCTGCTTTGGGCCTGACCGCACCGGTGGAGCCCGAGAACCACCCGGCCACCTGGTTCGTGGAAGACGGCGTGCTGGTGGGTGAGCAGGACTCCCCCGGCAGCGGCTACGGCGGCTACCTCGTGAGCGAGGAGGCGTTCGGCGACTTTGAGCTCGTGCTGGAGATGCACCCCGACTGGCCAGCCGACACTGGTGTGATGGTCCGGCGCCGGCCAGATACCTGGGAGGGCTTCCAGGTCCTGGTTGACCACCGGCCGTCGGGCGGCATCGGGGGCTTCTTCGGCAACGGACTCGCAAGCTTCTCGGCAGTGCCCTTCGCGATCGACGTCGCTGTGGATGCCGACGGCCGTCCGCTCGGCTTGGTAGCAGACAACCCGGCCACGTCCGTGGAGCCCGTCACGGAAGAAAAGCGTGCCCGGCTGGCGTACGCGGCCGACGTCGACGATTTCCTGAAAGTCTGGCGCTGGGACGACTGGAACGAGCTCCGGATCCGCTGTGTGGGTGCGCTGCCGGTCATCACCACCTGGATCAACGGCCTCAAGATCGCCGAACTGGACACAGCAACTTTGGACTCCCCCAACTACCATCCCCAAGCCATCCTGGAGACCCTCGGCGAGCGCGGGCACATCGCCCTCGAGGTGCACGATAACGACTCCATGTTCGGCGAAGCCCGCTGGGGCAAAGGTGCGCAGTGCCGGTGGCGGAACATCCGGATCAAGGAACTGTCCTCCGGTGACTCGGCGGTGGCCGGGTGAACCGCACCCTCCAACCCGGCCAGCGCTGCGAGGTGTGGATCGCGTCGGTTACCGGGGAGTCCGAGTTGCTTTACAGCACTGGCGATGTGTTGTTCGAAGCTCCGAACTGGAGCCTCGACGGCAGCTCACTAGTCCTCAACGGGGACGGGAAGTTGTGGACCCTGGACGTTTCCGGCGGTGAACCCGCGGAAGTCCCGCTCAGCGGAGTGCCCGATCTCAACAACGATCACGTCCTGGCCCCGGATGGCGCAGGGATCTACGTTTCGGCGAACGACGGCCACATCTACCGTGCCCTGCTGGAGGGCGGACCGGCCACGCGAGTCACCGAGGACGACGACTCTTTCCACTTCCTCCACGGCGTCAGCCCGGACGGCAAGGAGTTGGCCTACGTCGGGATTGAGTCGGGCGACTTCACCAGGCCCGGTGCCCTCATGACCATAGCGTCCGACGGCGGTGCTGCCGCCCGCGTTGACGTCGGCCCCGGGCACTGCGACGGGCCCGAGTATTCGCCTGACGGAAAGTGGTTGTACCTGAACACTGAGTCCTTCAGTTCGGTGCCAGGCCACGCCCAACTTGCCCGCGTGCAGGTTGACGGCAGCGGTTTCGAGCATCTGCTTGAGTCTGAAACAGTCGATTGGTTCCCGCACCTCTCCCCCGACGGCAGCCGCGCCAGCTACATCCGGTTCCCCGGCGGAACGCAAGGCCACCCCGCTGACTTGCCTGTCGCCGTCGTGCTTGTCTCAACCGGCGACTGGACAACGCCGCTCCACACATGGCCGCTGTTTGGCGGCCAAGGTACGCTCAACGTCAACAGCTGGTCGCCGGACTCGACGCGCTTTGCGTTCGTGGCGTACCCCCTTGCCGACTCGACAAAGGACTAATTTCGTGACGATTCATCCTGAGAACCCGATCCGCTGGGGCATCCTGGGCACCGGCTTCATCGCAGGGCTCCAAACACAGGACCTGAACGAGAACGGCTTCACAGTGCAGGCCGTTGGTTCACGCAGCGTGGACTCGAGCAAAGCGTTTGCCGAGCAGTACAGCATTCCGGCCTCGCACGGCAGCTACGAGGACCTGGTCTCCGATCCCGAGGTGGACGTCGTGTACATAGCGACGCCGCACCCCTTCCACCGTGCCAATGCTTTGTTGGCGTTGAATGCGGGCAAGCATGTGCTGGTGGAGAAGTCGTTCACCATGAACGCCCGCGAAGCCCGGGAGATCGTGGAGTTGGCGGAGTCCAGGGGGCTCGTGGCGCTCGAAGCCATGTGGACCCGGTTCCTCCCGCACATGATCCGACTCCGCGAAATCATCCAGGAGGGCACCATCGGCGAGGTCCGCAAGGTCGTCGCCAGCCACAACCAGAGCCTCCCCACGGACCCTGCCCACCGGCTCAACGATCCCGCCCTGGGCGGTGGAGCGCTGCTGGACCTTGGCATTTACCCGATCTCCTTCGCGTTCGACATCCTCGGCACCCCGTCCCGTATCCACGCGAGCGCGTCCATGACGGCCACCGGCGTGGACCGCCAGACGGCAGCCATCTTCGAATACGCCGGCGGTGCCCAGGCAATAGTTGATTGCGAACTCGACGCAGCCAGCGCCAACCGCGCCCTGGTCATTGGAACGGAGGGCTGGATCGACATCGAACACACCTGGTACAACCCTGTTCCTTTCACCGTTCATGCCGTGGACGGAAGCGTTGTTGAACGCTACGACCAACCAGTGAACAGCCGGGGCATGCAGTACCAGGCTGCGGAAATGGAACGTTTGGTGAGGGCCGGATCCACTCAAGGAACCATCCTGCCGCCAAGTGAGACTGTAGCCATCATGGCCGCCATGGATGAGATCCGCCGGCAGATCGGCCTGAGCTACGAGGCGGACGCCGAATGACTGGCTCAGCCCGCATGGCCGAACTCCGCCAGCAGGAAGAGGAGCTGGTGTTCGCTAGCTTCGACCAGCACGACGCGTGGCGTCTCGGTTCCCTGATCGCCAACCGCGCGATTTCCGAGGGCCACGGCGTAGCGATCGACATCCGCCGCCACAACCTCGTGTTGTTCCGCTGCGTCCTGCCCGGTGCCACCGCGGACCAAGAGGCTTGGATCCGCCGCAAGTCTGCTTCGGTGCTGCGTTTTGAACACAGCACCGCGCTGCTCACCGAAATGTTCGCGGAGCGCGACGCCGACCCTACCCAGGGTGGCTGGCTTACGCCCGAGGACTACACCCTTGCCGGCGGCTCCTTCCCCGTCCGGGTGCGGGGCGCCGGCGTGATTGGTGCGATCACGGTGTCCGGGCTGTCCTCCGACGACGACCACCTGCTGGTGGTCGATGGGATCCGTAATTATCTGAAGACGGTGGGCGCGTAGGACATGAACGCCATTACCCACACGGTGGTTTTCTCGTTGATTCACGAGCCTGGTTCGGCCGAGGAGACAGAGTTTCTCACGACGGCGGAACAGACGCTTGCGGAGATCGACGGCGTGAAGGACTTCTCCGTCCACCGTCAGGTCAGCGCCAAAAGCGACATGAACTGGCAGTTCTCCATGGTCTTCGCCGACCAGTCAGCCTACGACGCCTACAACGCACATGCTCAGCATGTGGCCTTCGTTGAGTCGCGATGGCAGAACGAAGTGGCTGCGTTCCAGGAATACGACTTCGCCTAAACACCCTCGGTTGGGATCACTTGGACCAACGGCCTGCGAACTATCAAGCTCGGAGGAAGAAGCCTGTGGGTTGGCGCTTGAGCTGCCCTGTCCGCCTGGATACGCCCGCCGTGTACTCCGGTGAGCAGTTCAAGGACGGCCTCTGCAACATCGTCAAGGGGTTGTTCGATGCTGGAGAGGCCGATGGAGGATGCAACCGGGGTGTTGTCGTAACCGATAACGGGGATCCGGCCTGAACTGTGCATGAATGCTCCCAAGGCGAGCGCATCGCTGGCGCAGACAACGCCGTCGATATTCCCGGGTGTGGACTCAAGCAGACCCATGGCGTCGGCCCCCGCGGTGACACCGTCGTCAACACTGACGTGCAGCGAGGCGATGACTTCATCGCTGAGTCCGCTCGCCGCCGTCATTGTTTCCTGCCAGCCGTTTCGGCGGTCGTCCCCTGTGCCGGAAGGGCTGGGCCAGCCGATGTAGGCGATACGCCTGGCTCCGGCGTCGAGAAGATGCTTTGTTGCCTGCTGGATGCCTTGCTTGCCGTCAACGTCTACCCACAAATGCTTCGGGTCGGTTCGGTCATCGGTGCCCCAGGGACGGCCGAAGGTCACGAATGGTTGGCCGTGGTCGATCAGCCATTGCGTTCGCGGGTCACCGTGGAAGGTTGACGTCAGAACGAACGCATCGACGTCGGCCCCCTCGCTTAGCCGTTGGAACTGGCGGATCTCGTCATTGCTGTCCGTTGCCGTAAACAGCAGCACCCGGAGGTTTCTCCGATCCGCGCTCTCGGTCAAGGAGCGCAGGAAGCGGTCCAGGACCGATCCGGAGATGCCATCCGCGGCCAGCGGATCGAGCCGGATTCCGATGGTGGCGCTCTTCTGAGTCCGCAACCTTCGCGCCGAAGCGTGCGGGCGATACCCCAGCCCGGCGATGGCGGCTTCCACTTTCTCCCTGGTCGCCGGCCGCACCAGCGACGGCGAGTTGAGCACGTTGGACACGGTCTGGCGTGAAACGCCCGCGACCTTTGCAACATCATGAATGGTGGGCAGTTGCCCCATGGTCTTCCCTCCCAACGCTCTTGACAGCTTCGACACGCATATGGGTAGTCTAGTCAAAACCAATTTGATCGTTCAAATTACTAGTTGGCAGGAAAATTTGAACGATCAAATCGTCGGGCTGACGGCATGTGCTTTCCTCACTCAGCAAGGCTTCGCCCAGCGGCGAGCTCTTGGTTTTTCCCCGTACCGTGCCAACACGCACACACAGTCAAGGAGTAGTTCATGCAAGGAAGCATCCCGAGCAAACTCATCGCAGGCGCTGCGGTCATCGCAGTATCCCTTGCACTTAGCGGGTGCGGTTCAGGGTTCAGCCAGGGAACGCCCGCTGCTGGGGGGCTCACCTCCTCGGACAGCGAACTCACCGTCATGATTGGCTCCAGCGGCGAAGCCGAGACGAAGTCAGTCAAGGAAGCTGTGGCCGGGTGGTCGACGGCGTCCGGCACCGCGGCTTCGGTGGTCACCGCCAGCAACATCAGCCAGCAGCTCTCCCAAGGTTTCGCTGCCAAAAAGCCGGCGGACGTTTTCTACCTTTCAACCGCTGCGCTTGCCGGCTATGCCTCCAACGGATCCCTGCTTGCCTACGGCGACCAGCTCGCCAACAAGGACGATTTCTACCCCAGCCTGGTCAAGACGTTCACTTATGACGGCAAGTTCTATTGCGCGCCCAAGGACTTCTCCACGCTGCAGCTCATCATCAACGCCGATATGTGGAAGCAAGCAGGATTGTCCGACTCGGACCTTCCCAAGACCTGGGACCAGCTTGAGTCTGTCAGCAGGAAGCTGACCACCACCGAACACATCGGCCTTGGTATCTCCGGCGAATATGAGCGCCTCGGCTCCTTCATGACCCAGGCGGGCGGCAACCTCATGAACGAAGGGAGCACGGAAGCCACCACCGACACTGACGCCAACGCCAATGCTTTGAACTACGTGAAGAGGCTCCAGGCATCCGGCGGACTCAAATTCACAAAGGACCTCGGTGCAGGCTGGGGCGGGGAGGCCCTGGGCAAGGGTCTGGCTGCCATGACCATCGAAGGCAACTGGATCACCGGTGCCATGAAGGCTGACTATCCCAACGTCAACTTCAAGGTGGCCGAGCTCCCGTCGGGCCCCGGGGGCAAGGGCACTCTTCAGTTCACCAACTGCTGGGGCATTGCGGCAGACAGCCCCAACCAGGCTGCAGCGCTCAAGCTGGTGGAGCACTTGACCGGCAAGAACCAGCAGCTGGCCTTCGCCAAAGAGTTTGGCCCCATGCCGTCTATCAAGTCCGCCGCGTCCGAATGGACTGCCGAGAACCCGGAGTTGGTCCCGTTCCTTGCCGCTGCCGACTACGCGAAGGGCGTCCCGGCAGCGAAAGGTTCGGCCGACGTCGTCACTGAGCTGAACTCCAAGCTGGAAACGCTGGCCACCAGCGATCCCCGTGCGATTCTTGCGGCCTCGCAAAAGAACTTCGAAGCACTGGCCCGGTAGCCGCAGATGACCACAAACAATAAAGGGTCTCGTCGCACCGGGGTCCGGCGCGACGAGACAATCTCCGGATGGCTGTTCACAGCCCCGACGATCATCCTTCTCGCCGTATTCCTCGCTGTTCCGGTCTTGATGGCCCTGTGGGTGAGTTTCAGCGACTGGGGTGGGCGCGGAAACCCCTTCTCAGGTGACGTCAATTTTGTGGGACTCAAGAATTACCAAGCGCTCCTCACCGACGGTGGACTCGCCGAACAGGACTTCGGCACCGCCTTGCGCAACAATGCCTGGTACGCGGTGCTGGTGGTGCCCTTGCAGACGGCCGTGGCGTTGTTCCTTGCCGTCCTGGTCAATCGTGCCGTCCTGCGGGGCCGCGGAATCTTTCGGACTGCCTTCTACTTTCCTTCCGTGACCAGCTCTGTGGCCATGACGGTCCTCTGGTTGTTCCTCTTCAGCGCCAGCGGGACCGTCAACAAGGTACTGTCCTGGCTTGGGATCAACGGCCCCAACTGGTTCAACGATTCCTCCGGCGTCATCCACAACCTCTTGGCATCGTTCGGACTGACACGGGGACCAACCGTTCTGACCGGAAGTGAGTTCCTTGGCGTTACGTGGTGGGACTGGCTCAGCGGGCCGTCCGTGGCCATGACGGCTTTGATCCTCATGGCGATTTTCACCACCAGCGGCACGTTCATGCTGCTCTTTATCGCGGCCCTCCAAAACCTCGGCGGTGATGTCACCGAGGCAGCAATCATGGACGGCGCGAATGGCTGGCAACGCTTCTGGCGCATTACCCTCCCCCAGTTGCGGCCAACACTCTTCACGGTGCTCACCCTGGGACTCATCGGCTGCTGGCAGGTCTTCGACCAGGTCTATGCGGGCACCGGCGGCGCACCCGGCAAGACGACGCTGACGCCTGCATACCTTTCCTACAACAGCGCCTTCGTCAATCAGCAGTGGGGGCAGGGTGCTGCCATGGCCTTCATTCTTTTTGTCATCATCGTGTTCTTCACGCTTCTCCAGCGATGGGTCCTCAGGGAACGCGGAGTTTCCAGGCGGCACAGACGCCTCTATGGCCAGCCGACTCCGGCAGCCCGAAATGGGCTGCCGACCCAGAAAGAGATCAGGGAGGTACAAAAATGACAGCAGTAACCGAGCAACAGGCTTCGCCGAAACATGATCTCCTCGTCCGGAAAAGTGCCCCAGCCCGGCCGCGGCGGCGCTCCACGGCGAACACCGCCGCCTGGGTCGCCTACGCCATCCTGGTCGCGGTCGCCGTCATCTACGTCCTGCCGTTCCTGGTTCAGCTGGCAACCTCCTTTAAGAACGACGCCGATGCTGCCGCCAGCCCGGTATCGCTCGTTCCGGAAACGTGGACGGCTGAGGCGTACCGGAAATTGTTCCTCAACTCCGACCTTCCAACGTGGTTCATGAACTCAACCATCGTCACTGTGGTGGTTACCCTGGGCCGCGTCCTGCTGGTTTCTCTGGCCGGCTACGCCCTGGCGCGCTTGCGCTTCCGTGGCCGCAACGTCGTTTTCGCGGCCTTGGTGGCAGTCATGGCAGTGCCCGGAATAGTGCTGATGATTCCCAAGTTCCTGGTCATCAACCAACTTGGCATCTACGACTCCTACGCCGGCATGATCATTCCACTGCTCACCGATGCCGCCGGTGTCTTCATCATGAAGAACTTCTTTGAGTCCATCCCGCCCAGTGTCGAGGAACAAGCGCGCATCGACGGCGCGGGTCTCTTCCGCGTGTTTTGGTCGATCGTCCTGCCCATGGCGCGGCCGGCCCTGGTCACCATCATCATCCTGTCGTTCCAAGGTTCCTGGAATGAGCTGGGACATTTCATTGTCGCCACCCAGGATCCCGCCCTGACTACCCTGACCAAGGGCGTCGCCGGCCTGGCCAGCGGACAACTCAGCGAGGGTTCGCAATACCCCATCAAACTCGCTGCTGCCGCCATCATGACCGTGCCGGTCGCCGTCGTCTTCTTCATCTTCCAAAAGCGAATCATGAACACCAGCGAAGGCGCCGTCAAGGAGTAAAACGAATCGGCCTTGGCGCAACCGCCTTGGCTTTGCTGTGCCCGGAATACTTTCAACACCCAATGCCTGAGAGGCGTGACTACCCCATGACCCAGACACTCCAGCCCTTGCTTCACGACAGCGCTGTACTCCTCGCTGCCCCCAGCCAAGCATGGTCAGCAAACAACGGCGACATGTTCGGCCGCGGAATTCAAGGCTTCTACCATTCCGACGTGCGTGTGCTCAGCGAGATCGACCTGATTGTTGGCGGCGAGCCTACCGAACACATCGCAACAACATCAGACGGCCCAAGAACATCAACATTCACCTCCCTGGCCCGTCATATCGACGACCACACAGCCGATCCCCGCGTTCGGATCGACCGTCAGCGCTCCATCGCCCCGGGTTCCCTGACTGAAACCCTCATCCTGGCCAACGCGCTGTCCGAGCCACTAACCACCACGATCTCAGTGTCCGTACGCGCCGACTTCAATGACATGCAGACCGTGAAAGCCGGCCTGCGGGACAACAACGAGGGAATCGCAACAAGGGCATCGGGCGACTCTGTGAACTTCGCGACCCCTTCTCTGACCGCAGTCTTGTATGCACCCGGGGCTACGGTTGTCGCCACCGATTCCGCAGCCTCCGTCTCGTGGGAGATGACTGTTCCTGCCGGGGAAAGCCACTCGGTCAGGTGGAGCGTCGATGTCCGCGATGACGCCGCGGTTGTGCACGGCGCTGCGAAGACCACCGCATGGTCGGGGGTGGAAATCGACTCGGGCGACTCCCGGCTCTCTTCCTGGGTTCACGCCGCGCTGAAGGACCTGGAGTCCCTGCGCATGGTGACGCTGGACCACCCCGATGAGGTGTTCCTCGCCGCAGGCGCTCCGTGGTTCTTCACGCTGTTTGGACGGGACTCGATCTGGGCCGCACGGATGCTCCTCCCCTTTGGAACCGAAACCGCCGCATCAACCCTGCGCGTCCTGGCAGCACTGCAAGGCACGCGGGAAGACAACCAAACCGCCGAACAGCCCGGCAAGATCATGCACGAACTCCGCGCCAAGACGCTGATCATTCCTGGCGAGAATGTGTCGCTGCCGCCGCTGTACTACGGCACTGTGGATGCCACGGCACTGTGGGTCAACCTGCTCCACGATGCCTGGAAATGGGGTATGCCCGACGCCGAAGTAGAGCAGTTGCTTCCTCATCTGGAAGCGGCCTTGGGCTGGCTGCGGGACTTCGGCGACAGCGATGGCGACGGTCTGATCGAGTACGCAGACACCACGGGACACGGATTGGCCAACCAAGGTTGGAAAGACTCAGGAGATTCCATCCAGTGGCGGGACGGCTCACTCGCCGAGGGTCCCATAGCCCTTTGCGAAGTTCAGGCCTACGCCTACGAAGCTGCAATGGGCGGCGCTGCGCTCCTTGAGCACTTCGGGCGCCCAGGCGAGGGATGGCGCTCTTGGGCTGCAGACCTCAAGGACCGCTTCAACGAATCCTTCTGGATCGGATCCCCCGACGGCGCGTACCCGGCAGTCGCCCTGGACGCCAACAAGCAGAAAGTCGACACTGTCACGAGCAACATAGGGCACCTCCTCGGTACCGGAATTCTCGACGCCGCCCAGTCGAAACTGGTAGCGCAACGCCTTTCTTCCCCCGAAATGAACTCCGGCTTTGGACTGCGCACTATGTCTACTGACTCTGCAGGGTACTGGCCACTGAGCTATCACGGCGGATCGGTGTGGGCACACGACACAGCAATTGCCATCTCCGGCTTGATTAGCGAGGGTTTCAGGGAGGAAGCCGCAGCCCTGATCGAGGGCCTGCTGAATGCTGCCGAAGGATTCGACTACCGCATGCCTGAGTTGCACTCAGGAGACTCCTCTGCCACAGCGTCATCGCCAATCCCGTACCCGGCGTCGTGCCAGCCGCAGGCTTGGTCTGCAGCGGCATCTGTGGGAGTCTTGTCCGCCCTGCTCGGTCTGCGCGCGGACGCCCAGGCGGGTAATCTCCAAGTAGAACCACTCAATACCGTTGCACCTATCAGCGTGCAGGGCCTGTCCTTCGCCGGCCAGCCGCTGACAGTCACGGTTGCGGCAGACGGCTCGGTGACACGCTCCTGAGTCTCCCTTGCCCTACTTTTAGTAAGGAAATCATCAGCCCTTGGCACTCATCAGCTCTGGCAAACCCACCGCCCCGGCTACCCTTGGAAGCTCATCCGCCGAACCCCACCAGGGACCTCTGACGTCAGCGACCACAGTGGACTACTGGTCCGGTGCCTTGGGGTCGGCGATGATGACCTTCGCCTCAATCGGCATCGGCTGGCTCGCGCCTATTTCCGAGCTTCGGCGCCTCCCGCTGTTCATTGGGATGCGTACGGAGTTCTGGGGCGTGGTGATTTCGGTTGCGCTCCTGACAGCCGGCGGCATGCTCTTGACTCGAGCATGGCTGCGGCTCGGTCAGGAGATCGGTTCGCGGGGCCAACAGGCAGCCCCCGCCGTGGTCCGTGCCATGTCCTTTTGGAGCCTACCGCTGCTGTTCTCCGTTCCTCTGTTCAGCCGTGATGTCTATGCCTACATAGGCCAGGGCCGGCTGATGCTCGAAGGCCTGAACCCTTACCAGTACGGGATCTCGGCGCTGCCGAACTATTTCCAATTGGGCGCTGACAAGATGTGGACCGAGGCTCCGGTTCCCTATGGCCAGGTGTTTTTGTGGATTGAGCAGGCCATAGTCGGACTGACTGGGCTGCACCCTGAGATGAGCGTCGTCTTGTTCCGCCTGGTCTCCATCGCCGGCGTCGTCATCTCCGCCTACTACATTCAGCGCCTGGCCCGGCATTTCGGCGTGGACCCGGCCAAGGCCCTATGGATTTCCGCTGCCAACCCGGTTTTCCTCACCTGCTTTGTCGCAAGTGTCCACAACGATTCGCTGATGATCGGCCTGGCCCTCGCCGGGTTGTACTACGCCCTTACCGGGCGGGCCAAACGCGGTGTGCTCTTGGTGACTCTCGCGGTGTCCATCAAGCCAATCGCCCTGATTTTCCTGCCGTTCATAGGGCTGCTCTGGGCGGGAAGAAACCCCACTTGGGGCCGTAAGATCCGTTCGTGGACGGCCGTGGGACTCATGAGCTTCAGCCTCCTGACTCTTTTAGGGCTGCTGGCCGGCACAGGATTCGGTTGGATTGACGGCATTTTTGATCGTGGCAGCATGTGGATCTGGTATGCACCGGTGGGACTGGCCGGGCTCATCGTGGCATCGATCGGGAACAGCTTTGGTGTGGACGGCTGGAACTGGGCGACGTGGGTTCACCTGGTGGGAAAGGTCGCCTCGATCATCGTTGTGGGTTGGCAAATTCTCCGCGGCGACAACACCGACGTCGTCCGACGACTGGCAATCGCTTTTGCGGCTTTGGTTCTCCTCGCTCCGATGATCCAGTCGTGGTGGATCCTGTGGTTCCTGCCCCTGTTTGCCGTGATCGGCATACCGCGGCAGTGGCACTTCAAGGCAATTCCCGCGCTCACCATCTTCTTCATGATCTACGCCATCTCGGACCAGATTGAGGTTTTCCCCTACCTGCAACCAGGGGACCTGACCTGGCCCCTGTCCTTTGCCCGCGGTTTGGCGGCGGTCTTGTCGATCGCTGCCGGCATTTACCTGATCTTCTTCGACCCAAAGACCAAAGCGTTGTTCACTGCGGCCCACACCCCCGCGCCCATCACAAAAGGTAACGTCCCGCCGTCGTCCTCGGTACCGGCACCTATTCTGGGCAGTAGCCGCCACCCGAGCCCAAAGCCCGAGTCCTGAAGGAAGTCCCATGCCCAGCCCCGACCATCCCCTCCGCAAGCTTGGATTCCTCACAATCGGACTGTTCGACCCCGCAGATCCGGCCGCGGGCCACCGCTCAACGTTGGAGATCATCGAACTCGGTGAGCAATTGGGGTTCGACAGCGCCTGGCTGAGGCACCGTCATTTGCAGTTCGGGATCTCCTCCCCTGTCGCGGTGATGGCCGCCGCCAGCCAGCGAACCTCCAGAATTGAGCTCGGCACCGCAGTGACCCCGCTGGGCTGGGAAAATCCTTTGCGTCTGGCGGAGGACCTCGCCACAGTGGATCTGCTCGCCGGGGGACGGATCAATCCGGGGCTGAGCGTAGGCGAACCCATGCACTACGACACCGTGAAGCATGAGCTGTTCCCGGATTCCTCGGAAAACGAAGACTTCTCCTATGCCCGCGTGGAACGGTTTGCCCGTCTGGTCGCCGGCGAGAAGGTCAGGGACTTCTCCGGCAAGCAGGGCGTTGTGGAGGAATTCTCAAACCGGGTGGAGCCGCACTCTCCCGGGCTGCGCGGCCGGCTTTGGTACGGGGCAGGCAGCGGGAAGTCGGCCGTCTGGGCAGGGGCCAACGGGTTCAACCTGCTGTCCAGCAGTGTGATCTTCCCGGACAAGGACCAGGAACCGGACTTTGCCAGGGTCCAGCAATCACAGATCCGTGCGTACCGCGAGGCCGCCGTAGCGTCCGGAAACCTTGCCCGGGTCTCACAAGGCTTGGTGGTGATCCCCACCGATTCCGCTTCGAAGGACCAGCGGGAGAAGTACCAGCGATATGTTGACGAACGCAGTCCCCGCACGCTGGCTCCACAGGGGCCGAAGGGCATGCTGTTCGCCCGGGATCTGATCGGCACCAGCGACGAAATCGCCGAGCAACTGTACGCGCATGCTGGTTTCCAGGAAGTGGACGAGGTGGCGTTCGCGCTGCCCTTTAGTTTTGAACACGAGGACTACGTGCAGATTCTTAGCGACATTGCCGGCAAACTGGGGCCTGCTTTGGGCTGGCAACCGGCCGCCTGACCCGGCCTGCGAGCTATCAAGAGCTGCCTGAAGACGGTCGGGGCGTAGGGACGGTCCCAACGGGAATACTCTTGTAGGAAATGACCTACGGGCGCAGGGAGGACACCGTGCGAATACCTTCAGAAGAACGAAAAGAACAGCTAATTGCCGCCACCGTGGAATTGATGAAGCGTGAGGGAGTTCAATCGGTAACGATGCGTGCCATCGCCAAGGAAGCCAATGCCCCGTTGGCTACTGCGCACTACTGCTTTGACAACAAGGACGTCCTCATGGAGGCGGCGGCCGGAGCTTGGTTGAAGAATCTGGGACGCTTCTCCCGTGACCTTCCCCTGCATTTGGGCCTGCGCAAGACCGTGGAACAGGTAGCCGATGGATACTGGCATTCACTGGTGGACGAACCCGCCAGTTTGCTCGCTGAATTCGAACTCATCCTGTGGGCAACACGCAACATCGGTTCGAGTCATGTTGCCGGGAAGATTTATCCGGCGTACGTAGTCGAGCTGGGAAATTTGCTGTCTTCGGCGGCCGAGAATGACAGCGAGAACTGCCAGATGGAAATTGCGACCTTGGTGCGGTCATTTCTGATGATCTTTGACGGCGCGGCAATTCAGTACATTACCGATCCCCAGGCGACGGACCATCGCGGCAACTTCCTCATGATGGTTGACGCGCTCCTGATCAAAGCGGGCCTCTAGGAAACCTGGCTACACCGTTGGGACGAGGATACCCAGTGGGCGCCTGGCCCACTGGGTATCCCGGACTCACCGTCCGTCATCCAGCCGTTTTCCGGTGGTTAGCCACGCATCAGCGGGCGGCGGGAACCGCCTGGGGATCGCCGTCCAGCTCGGAATCGGACGCGTTTACATCCTCGGCGTCGACGCTGCCCGGGGCTTCATTGTTCACAGACTCCTTGGCTGCAGCGGCCCCCTTATGGCGTTTTTGTTCATACTGCGTGAAGAACCAGATGGGGACATAGAGCGCCAAAGCAATGAATCCCAGCCAGGTTGAGGCCCAGCCGATCTCCAGGCTGTTCAGGTAAACGACGCCCACCAGGCAGAGGGGAAGGTTGAAAAGACCGAACAGCAAGGCCACGTTCTTCCAACCGGCAGGAGCCCGGAAGGGGCGTTCCAGACGCCGGAACGATGGGTGCCTCTTGGCCTTGACGTATGCAAAGAGGCTGATGCCGTTCGCGCAGGTGTAGCCGATGGCCGCCGCCGCAAGAATTGCCGGGATTGATCCCATGGAGATGAGGGCCACGTTGAAAGCTGCCGTGAAGAACATGGCAACCCAAGGAGTTCCGTGGCGGTTGGTTTTCCCGAATACTTTGGGAAGATTGCCTTCGGCTGACATCGAGTGCATGGCCCGCGAGGAGCCCAAATAAGCGGTCTGGATAATCAGGACCATCGCAGCAATCAGCATGACGATGGTGACCACTGATCCAACGCTGCCAAAAACAGCCTGGGCAACGGGGATCAGCGGCGAGATCGGTTCAGCCATCACACCGTCAACGCCCAGGACACCAATGACGGCAGCTTGAACCAGGACGTACGAGAAGAAGCAGATGATGCCGCATGAGAAGAGCGCTTTGGGCACGTCTTTTCCGGGCTTCTTGTACTCGGGGCCGTAGATGGCGGCCGTTTCCCAGCCACAAGCACTCCACTGGGCGATTGCGAAGATACCGAAGAGGATCAGTATGTGGTGCATGTCCCACGACCAGTCAGCAGGCAGCCAGCTTCCGGTGATGTTGGCAATGTCCACGTGTCCGGTTGCGAAGGGGGCAACGGTCAGGATGACCAGCGGAATCAACGAAACGGCAGCGAGGATGTAGCCGAGGATGGCACCGTCTTTCAGGCCGAACCAGTTGACCACGGACAGGCCGGCAAAGATCACCAGACCCGCGATCAGGGAGAGCTGGTACTCGGTGAAGGTTTCTGCCAGCGCCGGAAACAATCCGTGCAGGTAGCCGCCCACCAGCATGGCGAAGATGGCGAGCACCGGGTTCCATGCGAACCAATAGCTCCATGCGCTGAAGCCGCCGATCAGCTGGCCCTTGTTGAACCGGCCCTTGTGGTTTTCGGTTCGGAATACGTGCTGGGCGAAGCCTGGCAGACCGGAGGCCTTGGGAAAGGTTGTGGCAAGTTCCGCGTACGCCGTGTTCTGGAAGAATCCTTGAACAACTGACAATCCCCAGATAAGAATTGCGGCGGCGGACAAGTACATCGGCAGGTAGCCCAGGGAAGGCAATATCAGCAAGGGCACCCCCAGCGAAATGGCGAGTCCTTGTTTCCAGTCGATTGACCGTTTCAGGTGGTCGACTCCGTCCAATGTCTCTTGACTCATTAGATCTCCTTTGAATGGCATCAATATCTGCAAACTGACGTGTTTGCAGGCAGGACAATGTCACTGCATGCCGGATGGAATCACTCAAAGTGGCGATCAGAATGCAGTTAATTGCGCCGCATCGCGCAGGTGGATGCGAGATGAAATATTTCTTGTGCGAACGTCGGCATTTTGCCGCGGACGAATGGGGTGGAGCGGCTTGTCTAGAGCTCGAAGTATCGGAAGGAGTCTGACTCCAGGCCTTCCGGGTTTGGCCCGTAGATCGTGACCATCCGGGCATAGACCGGTGCCCAGTATCGGCCAAGTTGTCCGGGGTTGACCCTGGCAGCGTCGCCGGGTTTCAGGATGACGGTCTTGCCTTCACTTTCAACGTGAAGTTCACCTTCAAGAAGCACGTTGGTTTCGGTGTGAGGGTGGAAGTCCTCCCAGCCGCAAGCTTCCAACTCCCACTCCGAGAGTATGAAATCGGCCCAACGGCCCACCGGCTTGGAGTTGATGAATCGGCACCGCAACCGCGGCCACTCCTCTTTCATCGGGGTCATGGGTTCAGCTGACCAGAGGTCAATGACTTCCCCGGTCATTGGCGTCCGCATCAGCGGTGTAGGGGTTGTGGTCAAAGTTCTCACCCTTTCGTAGGTGTGCCAGCTGCGCCACAGAATCATCAGTGATTTCAAGGCCCATCGCGCCAATATGATGTGGGTCACAGCGATGCCAACTTTGACAGGAACGGATGTTCAAGTCAACGGTTCAAGGCAAAGAATTCTGCATGCAGGCAATCCAACGAATTTTTCATGAACGGTTGACTTGTACAAGCGTTCATGTCAACGTAATTCAGGCAAGGGGCGTGACACGCATCACAGACCTGAAGGCCCGACAAGCCGACGTCGCCCGGCGGTAAAGGGGCGATGAAAAGAACCAACAGTCCCGTGACACAGCTCTGCCGAAATCCTCACCATACTCAAAGGAGAAATCATGGAAACGCTTAACGGATCACTGAGCAAGGCTGGATCTATCCACAAAGTTGAAGGCGGCTACCTCGACCTTCCCTCGATGAACGAAGAAGGCTGCGACGCGGCAATTGGAGACTCCCTCTCCAACCCGGCCGGATCTGTCATGTGCGCCGGATTCTTCGAGCTGAAGGCATCGAAGCCCCTCGTTTACACCTACACGTACGACGAAATGAAGGTTGTTGTTGCCGGCGAATTCATCCTCACGGACCAGGCAACCGGCGAAGTAACCCGGGCCAAGGAACGCGACGTTCTGTTCTTCCCCAAGGGCACCACCGTGAAGTTCGAAACTCCCGATTATGCCCTCGGGTTCTTTGCCGGCGATCGCGATTTCGCAGCCTAGGAAATTCCGGGCCAAGGACCGACGGGTCAGCCGGGCTCCTGCCGGTCACCGCACTGGCAGGAGCCCGGCAGACCCTCTTGAAGTCCCGCGAAAGCAGCGGGAACAGGACCCATTTGGCTACCACGAACCGACGTTTGCGATTGCCGGCTCACGAAGTAGCTCAACTCATCGCCTCGCGCAGCGGAGGCACATTACATAACTCTGGAAGAGGAAAGCAGCATGACACTTCGAGTCGGAATCATTGGCGCAGGACCGAGCGGCCTGGCGCAACTGCGAGCATTCGAATCAGCACGGCAAAAGGGCATCGAAATCCCTGACATCAAGTGCTTCGAGAAGCAAGATGACTGGGGCGGCCAGTGGAACAACAGCTGGCGGATTGGTTTGGATGCCAGCGGCGAGCCGGTTCACTCCAGCATGTACCGGCACCTCTGGTCCAACGGGCCCAAAGAGTGCCTCGAGTTCTCGGACTACTCGTTCGATGAGCACTTTGGACGCCCGATTTCCTCCTTCCCGCCCCGCGAGGTCCTCTTTGACTACATCAAGGGCAGGGTCGAAAAGTCCGATGTCCGCAAGTACGTCAAGTTCAACACCGTGGCACGCCACACCACGTACAACGAGGCAACCCAGGAATTCACGCTGACGGTTGAGGACCTCCGGACCAACCTCACCGAAACGCATGTGTTTGACAAGCTTGTGGTTTCCACCGGCCACTTCCACGTTCCTGCGGTCCCCGAATTCGAAGGAATCAAATCCTTCCCCGGTGAAGTCATGCATGCCCACGACTTCCGCGGGGCCGAGCGCTTTGTGGGGAAGCGGCTGCTGATGATCGGCAGCAGCTACTCTGCCGAGGACATCGGGATGCAGGCCCACAAAATGGGCGCCGCCTCCATCACCATGAGCTACAGGAGCAACCCCATGGGCTACCACTGGCCCTGGAACACCGTTGAGCGCCCGCTGGTTACCCACTTCAAAGGCCGCACCGCATACTTCAGCGATGGCACCCACGACGACTTTGACGCCGTCGTGCTGTGCACCGGCTACCAGCACAAGTATCCGTTCCTGCCCAGCGAACTGTCCCTGAATTCCCGGAACGTGCTGTACCCGGCAAATCTCTACAAGGGTGTGGTCTGGCAGCAGAACACCAACTTGTTCTACCTGGGTGCGCAGGACCAGTACTACACCTTCAACATGTTCGACGCCCAGGCATGGTTTGCCCGCGACGTCATGACCGGAGTCATCGAGCTGCCCACCCTTGCAGAGCGCGACGCCGACATCATGCTCTGGCTTGAGCGCCAGGCGGCACTCCCGGACCACGACGCCGAGGCCGACTTCCAGTCGGACTACCTGCGTGAACTTATCGATGCAACGGACTACCCGTCCTTTGACCTCGACGCCGTTTCCCAGCTGTTCAAGGACTGGATGCACAACAAGCACACAGACATCCTGGGCTACCGCGACGCCATCCACCGCTCAGTTGTTACCGGCACCATGGCAACCAAGCACCATACCCGGTGGAT
This sequence comes from Paenarthrobacter sp. NPDC056912, assembly GCF_042786555.1. Classification (NCBI taxonomy): domain Bacteria; kingdom Bacillati; phylum Actinomycetota; class Actinomycetes; order Micrococcales; family Micrococcaceae; genus Paenarthrobacter; species Paenarthrobacter sp. NPDC056912. The sequence goes on along the minus strand of NZ_JBHUCD010000001.1, from coordinate 185,791 downwards.
CAACGCCATGGATGACTCTTTGGACCGATACCTCAACGGGCCTTCCCAAGAGGGAGCCGGCGAGTCGTCAAGGGTGCTGGTGGACGAACGCTCATAGTCCCATCGTCAACGACTTGGAGAAAAGCGGTGAGAAGGGCCTTTTGTCTGGCGGACCAGGAAGAGTGGGATGCGGAACTCTTCGCCTCGTTGAGCAGGACGGTCAGGTACGAGCTCCGGCACCACCTCCGGTGCCTCGCTTGCGGCGGAAAAGCGCTGTTCCGCAGCGCGTCCGTACAACGTCCGGCCCTGTTTGCTGCGCGGCATACGTCAAGCTGCCTCCTCGTCAACCATCCACCATGGGGCGTCTTCAGATACCTGCAGTAACAGCCGATGCGCCTAGGATTTCTTCTTAGGCGCATCAGCTGTCCACAGGCTCCGAGGGGGACCACATGACCGAGACCATCCGCACCGCACAGACGGACGACGCCGGGAAGCTGGCCGAGCTTGCCGCCGTCACCTTTCCGCTGGCCTGCCCTCCCGGCTCGTCGCCGGCCGACATCCAGGCCCATATTGAGAAGACGCTGAGCGAGGCCAACTTTGCGGACTACCTCGCCGACGCGAACATCACCATCCTGGTGCTCGACGACGGCGGGCAGCTTAACGGGTACACCATGCTGATCGCCAAACCGGCAAGCGACCCCGAAGTCGCCTCGGTCCTTTCGGCGCTGCCGTCCACAGAATTGAGCAAATGCTATGTGCACCCTGAACACCACGGCCACGGTGCAGCGTCACGCCTGATGAAGGCCTCGCTGGCGGACGCGGCAGACAAGGGCGCCGCCGGTGTCTGGCTGGGTGTGAACAGCGAGAATGCGAAGGCTATCCGGTTCTACGAAAAGAGCGGCTTCCAGCGGGTGGGCACCAAGTCGTTCACGCTGGGCAGCACGGTGGAGCACGACTTCGTCATGGAGTACGAGCTCTGAGCTGAATCGACGGAAGGCTAAATTGATGGAAGCGGCTCTGCCTTGGCGGCAAATCGTTCAATGACCCGCGCATAAAGTTCTACATGGTCCTCGGCCATTCGGGCTGCGGTGAAGTGGTCCTGGACTGAACGGCGGCACGCCTCCCGGCTGATGCCTTTCACGGCTTCGATGTAGGCTGCGAGTTCCTGGGCCGGGGCAAGAAAACCGTTCACGCCGTGGGACAGGATTTCCGGTGCTGCCCCCATCGAGGTCGCCAGGACTGGAGTTCCGGTGGCCAAGGCTTCGATCATCACCAGGCCGAAGGGTTCGGGCCATTGGATGGGGTTGAGCAGGACGAACGCATCACCCATCAGTTCGTATTTCGCGGGGTCGGACAGTTCGCCGACGAAGTCTTCGTTGGGACCAAGCATTGGTTCCACGACGTCATGGAAGAACTGTCGCTCGTCCGGGGCGTGCATTTTCGCGGCGATGCGAAGGGGAATGCTTGCCTGTCGCGCAACATCCACCGCCTCCAGGAGACCCTTGTCGGGACACATCCGGCCCACGAAACACGCGTAGCCTCCCAGTCCCCCGCCGACGGCGACCTGGGAGAGGTCCAGGCCATGGTGGATGACACCGGCGATGGGCAAATCAGGGACGCCGTTGGCTTGATCGTGGGAGATAGCGATGATGGCGGTGTCCTGGGCCATGTCCCGGTACAGGCCTGCGGTGCGTGGGGAGAGCGGCCCGTGGATGGTGGTCACCACGGGTATTCCGGTGGGACGGTGCGCGTAGAGGGGTCCGGCCAGGGTGTGGTCGTGGATGATGTCCACGTCCTGCAGGCCCGCATAGGCCTTGATCACGTGGTTCAGTTCGGACAGGCTGGTTCCCAATTCGTCGGGCTCGGACACTTCCAACCCGGGGACCAGGGGCACTGGGCAGGTACTGTCCGAGGCAGCAGCAAGGAAAACCTCGTGCCCGGCGTCCACCAAGGCGCAGGCAAGGGCGTCCACCACCCGTTCCGTGCCACCGTACTTCTCCGGCGGCACGGTAAACCATGGTCCAACGACGAGTCCGATGCGCATGCCGGGCCTCCGCGCGAAACCCCCAACTATAGGGCTGGCTTCATAACCCTTTCCAAGACTATTGGGGCCCCGGCTGCACAGCAACGGGTGAGCAAAATAACAGGCGTGTAAGGAATGCCTCCCGTGCTCGGAGGGTTGTCCACAACATGAAGATTGAGATCTGGTCAGACGTCGCGTGTCCATGGTGCTACATCGGCAAGCGCCGTTTCGAGACCGCCTTGGCACAGTTCCCGCACCGTGATTCAGTGGACGTCCAGTGGAAGAGTTACCAGCTGGACCCGACAATTCCGGAGCACTACGACGGCACGGAACTGGACTACCTGAGCAAGCGCAAGGGCATGGCTGCGGAGCAGGTCAAGCAGATGTTCGGCCACGTTACCGAGACAGCCAAGGGTGAAGGCCTCAATTACCGGTTCGACACCGTGGTGGTGGCCAACAGCTTCACCGCTCACCGCCTCATCCACCTCGCCGCAACGCACGGCCGCCAGGATGCCGCCAAGGAGCAGCTGCTGAGCGATCACTTTGAGCACGGCAAAGACATCGGAAACCAGGAGTACCTCACGGAACTCGCGGCCGCGCTCGAGCTGCCGGCGGACGAAGTCGCCGAACTCTTCACCACGGACAAATACACGGAAGAAGTCAACCAGGACATCAACGAGGCCCGCGCCATCGGCGTGACCGGCGTACCGTTCTTCGTCATCGACCGCAAATACGGCATCTCCGGCGCCCAGCCTGCCGAGCTCTTCAGCGAGGCCTTGAACCAGGCGTGGCAGGAAGCCAATCCGCTGATCCCCGTGGGCGCCTCCGACGCCGAGGCCTGCGGGCCGGACGGCTGCGCGGTCTAAGTAGCCCCCGCCGTCGTGCGTTAACCCAACTGGGTAACAGCTTTTGCTGTTACCCAGTTGGGTGCGCGGTTAGGCTTTCGCCACCTCAAGCTCGACGACGGACCAAGACAACGCAGGCAGCGTCAGGCGAAGTTCAGCACCAGTGGCTTTGACGCCATCCAACGCCTTCAAGCCGACGCGGCCCGGCTGCTCCTGGCTGTTGACCGTGAAGCGGTCCCCGCCTTCCGGTATTTCCAGGACCTCGGCCCGGACCACTTGCCGGGCGTCGAAACCGCGCAGCGCCACCTCGACGTCGGCGGCTTCTTCGAGGCCCCGGTTCGCGAAGAACAGCGCCACGCGCCCCGTTTCCTCATTCCACGTGGCGCTGACGTCCACCAGGTCCGTGCCGCCAAACCGCGCATTCTCGTACTTGTCCGAGTCCACCGAAAGCCGCAGGATCTGGCCCTTGGCGAGCTCGGCCATCCGCGCGAACGGGTGGAAGATGGTCTGCTTCCACGCAGGTCCGTTCTCCTCGGACAGGATGGGCGCAATCACATTGACCAACTGAGCCTGGTTGGCGATCTTGACGCGGTCGCCGTGGCGGAGCAGCGAGTTGAGCAGCGTTCCCACCACCACCGCGTCCGTGACGTTGTATTTGTCCTCGATGATTCGCGGGTGCTCGCGCCAGCCGGCCTTGATCACATTGTGCGGCTGGTCTTCGGTATCCAGGCCGCGCTGGTACCAGACGTTCCATTCATCGAAGGACAGGTTGATGTGCTTCTTGTGCTTGCCCTTGGCGCGCACGGCGTCAGCGGTGGCGATCACGGACTCGATGAAGTAGTCAGTGTCGACGGCGGTAGCCAGGAAGCTGCCAACGTCGCCGTCGCGCTCCTGGTAGTAGGCATGGAGGGAGACGTAGTCCACTTCCTCGTAGGTGTGCGTCAGGACGGTCTGTTCCCAGGCGCCGAAGGTAGGCATGCCCGAGTTGGAACTGCCGCAGGCCACCAACTCGATGGAAGGGTCGACGAAGCGCATGGCCTTGGCGGCTTCCTGCGCCAGGCGGCCGTATTCCTCGGCGGTCTTGTGGCCGATCTGCCAGGGACCGTCCATTTCGTTGCCCAGGCACCAGAGCTTGATATCGAACGGATCCTTGTGGCCGTTCTTGGCACGGAGGTCCGACCAATAGCTGCCGCCAGGGTGGTTGGCGTATTCCACGATCTCGCGGGCCGCGTCCACTCCCCTGGTGCCCAGGTTGATGGCTTCCATGATTTCCGTTCCGGCCTGCTTGGACCAGTCCACGAATTCGTGAAGACCGAACGCGTTGGTCTCCACGGTGTGCCAGGCACCGTCCAGCCGGCGGGGGCGGTCCTCCCGCGGGCCGATCCCGTCTTCCCAGTTGTACCCGGAGACGAAGTTGCCGCCCGGGTAGCGGATCACGGTGGCACCGAGTTCCTTGACGAGTTTGAGGACGTCCTGCCGGAAGCCGTTTTCGTCAGCCTCCGGGTGCCCGGGTTCGTAGATGCCGGTGTACACACAGCGGCCCATGTGCTCCACGAAGGAACCGAATAGGCGGCGGGGTACTTCGCCGATGGTGAAGTCGCGATCGAGGGTGATCCGTGCGCGTGACATGTGCAGTATCTCCTTGGTTGTGGTTCGGGTCCGGGTGTTTCAGAAAAGGGTGCCGGTCAGGTTCCGGCGAGGCCCGTCGTCGCGACGCCTTTGATGATCTGGCGCTGGAAGAACAGGAAGACGACGATCAGCGGCAAGGCGGCAAGCAGGGCGGACGCCATGTTCTGGGCATATTGGACGCCGTACGCGCTCTTGATGGTCTGCAGGCCTACCGGGAGGGTGAGCAGGTTGCCGTCGTTGGTGGCGATGAACGGCCACAGGAAGTTGTTCCACGCACCGATGAAGACGAAGATCGCCACGGCTGCCAGGATGGGCCGGGACAACGGCAGGATGATCTGCATGAAGATCCGGAGGCGGCTGGCACCGTCCATCACGGCGGCTTCCTCGAGCTCACGCGGGATCTGGTCGAAGAACTTCTTCAGCACGAACACCATGGCCGGGTGGATGACTTGCGGCAGGATGATGGCCCAGGAGGTATCGATCAGCTGCAACGCCAGCATTTGGTAGAACAGCGGGATGATCAGCACGGGCGGCGGGATGATGATGGCTGCGATGATCACCGTCATCAGCACTTTCTTGCCCTTGAAATCGATTCTGGACAGGGCGTACGCCACCAGTGCCGAGATCACCAGCGTAATGGCGGTGATGGCCGCCGAGGTGTAAAGCGAGTTCCACGTCCAGAGCGGGATGTTGCCGTCCTGGAACACCTTGACGAACGCGTCCGCTGTGAAGCCCGACGGCGGAAACCAGCTGATCTTCGACGCCGACGCATCAGTCTCGGACTTGAAGGCGGTGACGGTAGCCCAGGCAAACGGGATGAGCCACAGCACGGCGATGAAGGCGGCGACGACTACCGCGGCAATCTTGCCGACGGTCAACTTCTTGCGCGGCTGCCGGATGATTTGGTCTGTGCTGGTGCGTGGTGCGGGTCGGGTGAGGGTAGGGGTTGCCATGGTTATGCACTCCTGCGGCGGGTAATGACGAACTGCATGACGGAAACCACCACAATCAGTCCGAAGAAGATGTAGGAGATGGCTGCGGAGTAGCCCAGCCGGTATCCGGTGAACCCGGTTTCAAAGATGTACTGGACCACGGGCCGGGTAGATCCGCCCGGTCCTCCCGCAGTCATCTGGTAGATCTGGTCAAAGACCTTCAGGGAAGCAAGGATCTGGAGCAACACAATCATCACGGTGGTGGGCGTGAGCTGCGGCAGTGTGATGGAGAAGAACTGGCGCCAGGCTCCGGCGCCGTCCAACGACGCTGCCTCATAGTGCTGTGCAGGGATGTTCTGCATGGCGGCCAGGTACAGCAGGAAGTTGAAGCCAACGGTCCACCAGAGGGTAGCAATCACGATCGACCACATGGCTACGTTGGGGTCGTTGAGCCAGCCCACTTTGGGTATGCCCAGCGAAGCCAGGAAATTGTTGATGAGGCCAAGCTGCGGGTTGTACATCCAGACGAAAAACAGGGACACAACCGTTGAGGCCAGCAGGAACGGGGCAAAATAGGACAGCCGCCACAGCCACTGGGCCGGCAGGCCGATGTTCAACAGCGCCGCCATGACCAGCGCAACCAGCACCAGCGGGACTGTGCTGATCACCGTGAAGTACAGCGTGTTGCCCAGGGAACGCCACATTCCCGCGTCGGCAAAGGCCTCGGCGTAGTTGGCAAAACCAATGAAGTTGTCGTTGGCGCCTGTCAGGGACTTGCCTGTGAGGCTCATGAAGAAGCCGGAGAGGAGCGGCCAGAGGAGGAAGACGAGGAAGAACACGAGGAACGGGGCTGCGAATCCCCAACCACTCAGGTTGTCCTTGTTCCTACGCAGCGATGGCCCGCGGTTGGCGCCTTGCCGTGGTGTTGTCCGGGACGGGCTGGTCCGCCGGGACACTGTAGAGGAACTCATGAAAGACTCCTTTGTCGCTCGGTGCGCTGGTGCCGGTCAGACCGGGTTGGGGCGGGAGAGAAGGTTGTTGGTGCGGGCCTCGAAGCCGTCCCAACCAGTGGCCGCCTTGTCGCGTCCAAGAAGCACGTTTTGGATGTGCTCGGCAAAGTAGGTCTGCCAGTCCGAGCCGGAGCCACTGAACCAGGCTTCGGGATCGTACGCGATGACGTCCGCCGCATTGGCGTAGTGGATCTGGGGCGTGAGCTCACGGTAGGCCTGCGATTTAACCACAGGCTGGAACGCGGGGATGTGCCCCGCCTCGGCCCAGGAAAGTGATCCCTTGAGGACGTCGCTGACGAACTTGTAGACATCGCGCCTCTTGTCCTCGCTGATGTTGAGTTGCCGGGGAAGGACAAAGGAATGTGAATCGGCGTAGGCCGCCGGGGTCCCGTAGAGCGTTGGGATGGTAGCGGCGTCCACCGGCAATCCCGCCTTCTTCATGGTGGGAAGTTCCCAGACGCCGCTGAACAGCATGCCTGATTCGCCCCGGACAAATTCGGCGATGCCGGTGTTGATATCGCCGCTCTTGGCAGCGATGGTGTCGTCGAAAAGCGATGCCATGAACTCCAACGACTCGATGGCAGCGTCGCGGTCCACCTTCATCGGCTGGCCCGGCGTCAGGACGATCTCCGCTCCGTGCTGCTTGTAGAGCGTGTAGAACAGCCGCCACATCTGTGATCCCAGGTTCAGGTAGCCAAACGAGAGGCCGTGGGCCTTGGTGACTTTTTGCATTTCCAAGGCCATGGCCTTGAAATCCTCAGGTGACGTGACTTCCTGGAGTTGGCCGTTGCTTTCGAGCATTCCGGCTTTTCCGGCCACGTCCGTGTTGTAGAACATGACGAAAGGGTGCGAATCCAGTGCAATGGAGAAGACTTTGCCGTTCTGTTGGCTCTTCTCCCAGATCCGCGGTGCGAAATCGGCGCTTGTCACTCCGTTCTCGGCGAGCAGGTCCAGGTCCCAGGGCTCTATGAGTCCGCCGGGCGCGTACCCGGGAACCCGGCTTGCGTGCATGATGGCTACCTCCGGTGGCCGTCCGCCTGCTGATGCCATAGCCAATTTGGTGTAGTACGGCGGGCCCCAGGCCAGCACAGTGGGGTGCACTTTGAAGCCAGAGTTCGCCTGGTTGGCACTGTTGATCATGGCCTGCATCTTGATGCCGTCACCACCGGACAGGAGGTGCCAGAAATCAATGTCCTGAACGGCCGAAGCCTGGGCGGTTCCGCCGCAGCCGGTGAGGCCGGTGGCCAGGAGGCCTCCGCCAAGGAGGGCCGATCCGGTCAATAACTGTCTCCGGGACAACTGTTTCCCGGTCAAAGATTCAAACTGCTTCACCCGTCACTCCTTTGGATGGGTCCGCTGAAAGGTCACTTCTTGTTGCGCAAAATCCGGCTCCGGCGCATCCCCTCGCCCGGGTAAAAGGTGGCCCGGGGGTGACGCAGGTCTCACATTACATCGTTGTAATGGAAGGGGCAAGAGAAAATTGTTAGCGCAAACAATTTCGCTTCGCCGGCCTCGCTTCAGCCGCGGCTGCTGTCCCTCTCCACGATGCTGTAGCCGACTTCAACAAGGCGCTGCCCGTGCCCCCTGTCCGCCATTCGTTCCGTGAGCAGGCGTATGGCTTCAGTGGCGATGGCACGTTTGTCGAACGAGACGGTGGTCAAGGACGGCACCGCATAACGCCCGTCCACAATGTCATCAAAGCCAGCCACCGCAATGTCATCGGGAACGCGCAAGCCCCTTTTCCACAGGGTATTCAAGGCACCAAGCGCCATGGAGTCCGTGAAACAGAAGAGCGCCTCGGGAAGCGGGTGCTCCTCCAGATACTCCATCAAGGAGTCTGCAGCAGCACCCGGGGTCCAGCTTTCGCAGGAAATCAATAACGACTCGTCCCGCTGGATCCCCAGCTCCTGCAGGGCTGCTTCATATCCCCTGGTCCGCTGAATGGCCGTAGCCGACTGGCGCCCACGGTTCACACCCAGCGCGGCGATGCGACGACGTCCGGGCCCAGCCAGCGCCAGGGTCAGGTCCCGTGCTGCGGCAAAGCTGTCCACAAAGACGCGGTCCGCCAGTTCCTGCGTGACTTCACCCAGCAGGACCACGGGAGGCAAGGCGATACCCACCTTGACCGCACTTTCGTCAAGTACCACAGGGTTGAGGATCAGTCCGTCGATCAGGTTGGACCGTGCCCGGGTCATCAGTTCCTGCTCGCGCTGCGGGTCCGAACCGGTTTCCTCGATTTGGACAATCCAGCCTTGCTCGTGCGCAACTTCCACAATGTTCTGGGCGATCTCCGCAGAGAAGGGAGTCGCCAGGTCCGGCAACGCCAAGGCAATGACGCCGGACCTCCCGTTTCGGAGCCCCCGCGCAGACAGGTTCGGGACATAGTCGAGCTCCTGCATGGCCTGTTCCACCCTGAGCCGCGTGGGGCCGCTCACCGGAACGATCCCGTTCATGACATTCGAGACCGTCTTGGGTGACACCCCTGCGCGGCGCGCGACGTCCTTGACCGTTGCGCGCAAGACGCCCCCTAGCTGCTGTTGTCCGGTTTTCCACGATGTTACGCGAGTCCGGGCACCAAGGAGTCCGTCCCTTGAGTCCCTTGATGCGTCCCTGATTGCCTGCAAGAAGGGGCCTTGAACCACCCCGAATGATGGCGGCACGGAGCGTCGCCGCCGTCCAGCAGGAGTTTGCTGACAGATCACTGTAAAGTGTCTATATGCCAAGGATCACGGCCGCCACGAACGCTGCCCAACGCGCCGAGACCCAACGTCGGATTCTGACCGCTTTCGGGGAACTGCTCTTCACCCACGGCCTGCCCGGGCTGACCATGACGGACGTCGCCCGCCACGCCGGAGTGGGCCGCACCGCCGTCTACAACTACTACGCGGACATGGAGCAGCTGCTCATCGCGTACGCCCTGGACGAGACCGAGCGCTTCATCGTGGACCTCCGCGATTCGCTGGCTGCGCTGGAGAACCCCGTAGACCGCCTGGCCCTCTACGTCCGCGCCCAGGTGGAGGACCTCAGCCGCCGCCATTTGCCGCCCGGCCCCGCAATGGCCGCAGTCCTCTCCCCCGGATCCTTCGCCAAGCTGGCGGACCACGTGGGGGACCTCAATATCCTGCTCCAGGACATCCTCAGCGACGGCGTCCGGCAGGGCTACCTTCCTGATATCGACGTCGGACAACTCGCGCGGCTCATTCACGGGACACTGTCCGCCAGCGCCGCACGACGCAACCGAACGCCCGACGGCGATGCTCCCCCGCCGCCCCCAGCCTCCGACGTCGAGGCCCACACCGAGCAAACGGTGCGATTCATCCAGTTGGGTGCCGGAGCGCGCTTTGACGACGACGGCAGGCCCGTCCGCCTGGACGACCTGACGAGCCTTCGCACGGATAGCGCCCCCAAAAGCCCGGTCTAGGCAGGAACCGTCCAAGAACTCCGGGTGCTACTGGCCCGCAGGGAGGGTGGGGATGACCGGCCATTTTGAGGTGTCCGCGATCCGCAGGTCTTCCCGGGGACAGCTGAGCATTCCCGGGGTCTGGTCCACCAGTTGCGGCTCCACCAAACCCTCGTAGCCGGGGGTCAGGATGACATCCACGGATTCATCCTCCCGGTTGTCCTGGAAGTAGTCAGTCCCGGCGAGGTTGCGCTGGACGTTGAGCGCCGCGGCTTGTCCCTTGACGCCGGAGACCACCACGCCGATTCCCGAGTACGCGGTATCGCTGTTGTCCACCGCTCCCACCTTGTAGCCGCGGGCTACGAATTGGTCCGCGACGGTGCGGGCCAATCCGCCACGGGACGTGGCATTGAAGACGTTGAGGTTCACTGTTTCGTTCGGAATGTAGTCGAACGTGGTGGTGGGACAAAGACTGGTAGCCGCTTTGCTGGCGATCGCCGTGGGGACTTTGATCATGCCGTTCATGATCGCCCAGGCACCCACTGCTCCGGCAGCGATGACGCCTACCAGGAGGACCAGGACAATCCCGTGGAACAGGCGGCGCCCGAAGCGGCTGCGGGGCGCCCGGGCATCATCGGCGAACGTTGCGCGAAGCTCCGGTCCAGTCACCACGTGATGCCCGTGAAGCTGGGTCACGTCCTTGGGACGCTTCCGTTTCCTTGGTTGCTTCTTTGGCTGCGATTGCGTCGACTCCGCGGGCATGCCTTGACCCGGAGGGTCAATGGTGTCCTGCTCCGGGGCTGACGGCCTAGCCATCGATCACCAACACGCGTGCGTGGATCGCCGTCCTCTGGTGGAGGGCCGTACGGACAGCACGGTGAAGCCCGTCCTCGAGGTACATGACGCCCTGATACTGGACGACGTGCGGGAACAGATCACCGAAGAAGGTTGAATCCTCAGCCAACAATGCCTCCAAATCCAGCGTGCGCTTGGTAGTTACAAGATCATCGAGTCGGACCGGGCGCGGTGGCAGTGCCGCCCAGTCCCTCGGCGCGGAGTATCCATGGTCAGGGTACGGGCGTCCCTCGCCCACAGCTTTGAAGATCACCCTGCAAGCCTATGGAAGTTGCCGCCCTAACGGAACTTGTGAGTCCCGGCACATTGAGGTTGTGGCCAAAAGGTGACTATCCGTTCGCCGTGCGTCATAGCTGTGATGCGCGCCGGGTGGACTGACAGAATAGGGGCATGACTCAACCGCACCAAGGTACTGACCGGACCGCTGCCCACGCCACGCCCGCACTGGCGTTGCTGCTGGACGTTGATGGCCCCATTGCCAGCCCTGTGACGCGCGACGTCAAACCGGACATCATCACGGACCTCGTTGCCCTGGCGTCTGCCGGCATCCCGGTGATTTTCAACACCGGCCGCTCGGACTCGTTCATCAGCGAGCAGGTCATGGCCCCGATGATTGCTGCGGGAATGCCTGCCGGCACCCTCATCCATGCCATTTGCGAGAAGGGTGCCGTCTGGTTCAGCTACACGGCCGAAGGTCCCGGCCCCATCCACGTGGATCATGGGCTCGCGGTCCCCAAGGCTTACGGGGACGATATCCGCAGACTGGTCGCCGAGGATTACTCCGCGCACATGTTCTTTGACGAGACCAAACGGGCCATGGTTTCCGTGGAGCAGCACCTGGAAGTGACCAGCGCCGACTACTTGGCCGAGCAGAAGCTCTTCGACGCCGACGCCCTGGACATCATGGGCCGCCACGGCCTCAATGCCGCGATCCTGGACCACCACGCACCGGAATCCGACGACGCCGCGGACTACCGCCTGGACCCCACCATCATCTCCACGGACATCGAATCGGTCCGCCTCGGCAAGGACCTCGGAGCAAGCCGCGCCGTGGAACTCCTGGCGGCCCAAGGCATCACCCCGCTGGCCTGGCGTACAGTGGGCGATTCCCGCACGGACTATGCCATGGCAGACTGGCTTCACCACAACGACCACGACGTGAAGCACGTGGATGTCCGGCCCGCAGACGGCGTTCCGGTGAAGCCCTACACCATCCTGACGGCCGCTGACCTGGAACTGGCGGACGACGTGATCCACGACGACGCCGGCGGCGCCTTCCTCCGCAGCTGGCGCGAGGCACTTTCCATCTAGCAGCAGCGCATCCCGCACCCTAACGATCCCGGAGAAACAGCCATCACTCAAGCACAGGTCGATCCGATTTACCACGGCAGCCCGTCCATAGAAGAAGACGCGATCGCCGAGGCCGTCTCGCCTGCCGTCGTCGCGCATCTTAAGCACAGGTCCGACGTCGTCCGTCACCGTGGGCGGTACGCCCTGGTCAACAGCGACCTCACCCCGCAACAGGCCATGGTGTCCGATCTCCTGGCCGTCAGGGCCGCGCTGGACGCCGCAGGTGTCGATTTCATCCTGGTGCGCGGCAATGATGAGCGGCCTGTCATCGCGGTCGATTGGGAGGCGCGCAAGGACGTCCGTGAAGCCTTGGTTGCCGCCTTCCGCAACGAGCCGTTCTATTCCATGACGGTTGACTCGAAGAAGAAGACTTCCAGGTTGGTGGCTGACGGGGAACTCGCCGCCAACCGGAAGGCCAGAATCTTCCGCCTTTACCGCCCCAGGGTGGAGCCGGGTGGCGGTCTTTGGTACGGCCCGGCCCTTGGCGTGCAGCTTGAGCTGTGGAGATTCGAGGGCAACCACCTGGAGCTCCCGGTGGAGAATTCACTGACGCGCCGCACCATGCTGCGCCAGGACGCTGTCCGCGGCACAGTCCAGCGGCACGGCCTCGTGTGGCCCACCATCGAGAACATGTTCGCGGACCACGCCAGCGACATCGACTTCGACGTCGACATCGTTTTTTCGTGGGTGGACGGCAGCGACCCCGAGTACATTGCCAGGAGGCGCGCCCAGCAGGCCGAGACTGTCCTGGGCGAGGGAGATGACCACGAGGCACGCTTCCGCCAGATCAATGAGCTGAAGTACGCGCTGCGGTCCGTGCACATGTTTGCGCCCTGGATCCGGCGGATCTTCATCGCCACCGATTCGCCCGCACCTGCCTGGCTGGCCGACCACCCGTCGGTGACCATTGTGCGCAGCGAGGAATTCTTCGCTGATCCCTCAGTCCTGCCCACCCACAATTCGCAGGCGGTGGAATGCCAACTCCACCACATCGAAGGCCTGTCTGAGCACTTCCTGTATTCCAACGACGACATGTTCTTCGGCCGTCCCGTGGGCCCGGATACGTTCTTCACGCCCGGTGGCATCACCAAGTTCATCGAGGCTGACACCCGTATTGGCCTGGGCGAGAACGACGCCGAACGCAGCGGATTCGAAAATGCTGCACGAGTCAACCGCAAACTGCTGTGGGAGCGATTTGGCCGGATTACCACCCGGCACCTGGAACACACCGCCGCTCCCCTGCGGCGCAGCGTGGTGGCCCGGATGGAGAAGGAATTCCCGGCCGAGTTCGCCAAGACCGCCGGCAGCCGGTTCCGGGCTGCTGACAACATCTCGGTGACCAACTCGTTCTACCACTACTACGCGCTGCTCACCGGACGTGCCGTCACGCAGACCAATGCGAAGGTCAGGTACGTGGACACCACCATGTGGGCAGGACTTCACTACTTGCCCAAGTTGCTGGCCAAGCGGCACATGGACTTCTTCTGCCTGAACGACGGCAGCTTCCCCGAGGTTGCAGGGGAAGAGCGCGCCGAGTTGGTGACCGACTTCCTGGAGAAATACTTCCCGGTCAAGGCACCTTGGGAGAAGTAGTCAGGGCACCCGGGGCGAAATAAGCGGCAGGGAAGAAGTGTGGGTCCCCGGAGAAGTATGGGCGCCCACCCGGGACTCGTGCGGAATCCGGATGCCGGCATCGGCCAGCCTCCGCTGAACCTCCGCAGCGTCCACCGGCTCCCCCACGGTCACACCGCCTGACATGGGCACCACCGAATGAACGATCGTGTGCTCATAGACGTGGATCATGTTGTACGACTGAGCCCCGTCGCGCCCGCGCTGGCCACCGGCACGCACGCCAAGATCCTGCGTGTAACAAGTCGCTGAGGCGACCGATACCGGGATGCCGGCGAAGCCCGCCGTCGTGGAGTAATGCAGATGGCCACCCAGGATGGTGCGGACGTCCGTATTACGGACGACGGCGGCCAGTGCGGCTTGGCCGCGCAACTCCACCAGCACCGCGAGGTCCTGGACGCACGGGACAGGCGGGTGGTGCAGCGCCAGGATGGTGCCGTCCGGGGCAGGAGTGGCCAGTTCCGAGGCCAGCCACTCAAGCTGGGCCTCCGACAACTCGCCATAGTGGTAGCCAGGGACGGTGGTGTCCAAAGTGATGATGCGCAGTCCGTTGACGAAGTAGCTGCGGTCCACGGGGTCCTGGGGCTTGCTGGATTCTGAGGCATCAGCGAACGCGGAGCGGAAGTTCGCACGGTTGTCGTGGTTGCCCATGGCCCAGATCGCCTTGGCTCCCAGGGCGTTGCAGACCGGTTCGATCATCTCGCGGAGCCGCTTGTATGCTTCGAGCTCGCCCCGGTCCGCGAGGTCTCCGGTGAAGATGATGGCCTCGGGCTTGATCTTGGAGGCGATGATCTGGTCGCAGATCTCCTGGAGCCGGGTGGCGCTGTCGACAGAACCGTAAAGCGTGCCCGGACCACCCACCAGGTGAAGATCGCTCAGGTGCAAAAGCACATGACCCGGTTTGGGGTACTCGGCCTCGATGAGCTCCATAGCTTGCCTTAGCGTTTGGTGGGAGACGGCGTCTCCCGTGTCAATCCAGTAGGGCCAATCCAACCAGACAACTAGCCAACAACTGGCTAACTTCCGGCGGAATGTTGGAAAATTACTTTTCTCCCTTCAGGTCTGATCAGTTATGCCAAAGCCTTTTCCACTGCTTTCAACAGGTCTTCGGAGTCAGGCTCCACCGCGGATGGGAACCTGGCAACCAACCCGCCCTCGCGGTTAATGACGAACTTCTCGAAGTTCCACTTCACCTTGACCGGCTGACCATCGCCGTCCTGGGTCAGCTCGGCAAACAGGGGGTGCTGCTCCTTGCCCAGGACATTGGCTTTGCTGGTCAGCGGGAAGGAGACGCCGAAGTTCCGCTCACAGAATTCCGCGATTTCCTCGTCCGCGCCAGGCTCCTGCCCACCGAATTGGTTGCAGGGCACGCCAAGGACCTCAAGGCCCTGCTCACGGTATTTCCCGTAGAGCTCCTCCAGGCCCGAGTACTGGCGGGTGTAGCCGCACTTGGAAGCGACGTTCACAACCAGGACCGCTTTCCCCGCGAAGCGTCCGAAGTCCGCTTCGGAGCCATCGTTGAAGGTGAGGGGAATGCTGTACAGGCTGGTCATGTGATCGCTTCCTGACGACGTCGGCTGGCGGGATCGCCGCCATCGAGCTTACGGGAGCTGCCTTGGACCGCGAAACGCAGGGGGGTGCCTGCGTCACGCGGACTAGGGCTTGGGAAGGATGAGTGTGGACAGGGGCACGATCACGCCGTCCGGACGTTGGACCAGGTCAGGTGCGATCAGGATGTAGCCGGGTGGCAGGACCACGGCCGGGAGCGTTGCAGCCAATGCCCCGATGGGACTGGGGGCAGGAGCCGGCGCTGCAGGGGCGGCCGGAGCGACGGACTGCGTCACTGCGGCGGGAGCGGGCGCGGGAAGTACAACTGGTGCAGGAGCTACTACGGCTGGTGCAGGAACCACTGCTGCGGGAGCAGGGGCGACAGGTGCCGGGACTTCCGGTGCCGGAACGGCGGGAGCAGGTGCGGCCGGGGCCGGTGCTGCAGGTGCCGGGACTTCCGGTGCCGGAGCGGCGGGAGCAGGTGCGGCCGGCGGCGGAGCGCTGGCGGACTGGGATGCAGCTGGCTCCGGAGCCGTGGAAACCCTCGGCGACACGGTGGTGGTTGCCGGTGCCGTGGTCGACGACGACGGGGTTGGAGTAGGCGTCGGGGTAGGCGTTGCTGTGCCTGTGGGTGTCGGGGTAGGCGTTGCCGTGCCAGTCGGCGTCGGCGTCGGTGTCGGTGTGGGTGTCGGCGTCGGCGTTGCCGTGCCAGTCGGCGTCGGTGTCGGTGTCGGCGTCGGCGTCGGCGTCGGCGTCGGCGTCGGCGTCACCGTAACGGAAGGCGAGGGGGTCGGCGTCGGCGTCTGGCTGGCAGGCGGATTGATCGTCGGAGTAGAAGTGACCGGCGGTGCCGTGGTGGGCGGAACCACTACGGGCAGCGCAACTGGCTCTTCGTGCTCGCCGCCGATGACGGCGCGGTTGGTGCCGTCAGCTACCGGTACGGCCCACTGAGGCGTGGCCGAGCTGCCGGTGCCCACTCCGGGCTGGTAGTTCACCATGGTGATGTTCTGCAGCGGATCAATCTGCCGCATGGGCAGATAAGTCCAGCCGTTGGGGTTGGTGTGCAGTCCGTTCACGATGGTCTCGAAGTGGAGGTGGCAGCCCGTGGACCAGCCGGTGGTTCCAACCTGGGCAATGACCTCGCCCACCCGCACTGATTGGCCTTGCGTCACGCCGATGGCCTGCAGGTGGTTGTACGTGGTGACCAGGCCATTGCCGTGTTCGATCTCCACGCGGTTGCCGCCACCCCAGATGTGCCATCCGACGGCACGGACCACGCCGGCATCGGCAGCATAGACGCGAGTACCGCAGGCTGCGGCGTAGTCCTGGCCCCAGTGGAACTCACCGGCAAGGCCCGTCAAAGGGCTGTAGCGGTAGCCATAGGGCGAACTTGGGTTCAGGACCTCAAGAGGTGCGTACAGGCTGCCGCTGGGTGGCCTGGAAAGGCCTGCGGACGCCACAGTGAGTCCAGTGGATCCGTCTTTGCTGACGGTGCGGACCATGGCCCGGTCAAAAAAGACCATGGGCGTTCCGGGTAGCTGGACGGGCGGCTCGACAGCTGGGTCGATCACCATGGTTTCGGCCTCTGGAGGCGTCAGGGTGCCCAACGCTGCGGGACCTACCACGCCCTGCGCCATGGCGCCGTCCACCGATCCCGTGGAAACGGAATTCAGTGGTTGGAAGCCAAAGGCGAAGAAAGCCAGAACGGCGAGGCTTCCGGCGATAAGGACGCGGCGGAAACCTTCGGTGCTCACCAGGTCAATGACCCGGTCTGATTCATGATGCTTGCCCACAAAACACTCCCCAAAGCCAGCGGCACCAAACCCCAGCCTGGCGTGCAAGCACCATTGTTGCGGGAATCACCATGAAAATAAAGGCTTCTCCGATGCTTGCAACAGAAAGGTTCGCTCAGTTTTAGCTCAAGACATCTTGAGCTTGAGAAAGGGCGGCTTAGCCCAGGTTTTCCTTGAGCAGCGCGCGGTGCTCCACGGCGGCCGTGGCATGCAGGGCGCGGCCCGTTTCCGTCAGCTCCAGGAACAGCGAACGGCGGTCATCCTCGCACGTTTGACGTGACACCAATCCCGCCTTTTCCAAGCGGTCCACCACTTTGGAGACAGCGCTTTGGGTCATGGGGGTGCGCTCCCCCAGGGACTTCATGCGGCACGCGGATTCTTCGCTTTCGGCCACCAGGTCAAGGATTTCGAACTCATTCAGGCCGATGTCGAACTTGGCTTCCAAGGCGCGGTCAATTGCTCCCGCGGTACGGAAGTAGGAGTTCTGGATGCTGCGCCACTGCTCAACCAGCTGACGGTCACGCGTCGTTGCCATGCCCTGATTCTAGTTCATGACGCCGTTAGAATCCACGTCATAAGATGACACGTCATATTCCTTGTCATTGAATGACGTGTCATATACATTGAACGCATGACTTCACCCACCACCCTCAAAACCTCCGCCGAGCCACCCTTGGTCTCAGCCGTCCGCTGGACGCGGTCCCAGTGGCTGCTGCTCATGGTTGTATGCACCGTCCTGGCCCTCGACGCCCTGGACGTCTCCATGGTTGGCGTTGCCCTGCCATCCATCGGGCGGGAGCTCAACCTCGGAACCGACTCCCTGCAGTGGATCGTGTCCGCTTACGTCCTGGGCTACGGAAGCCTGTTGCTCCTTGGTGGCCGACTCGCGGACCTGCTGGGCCGCCGTCGTATCTTCCTCATTGCGTTGACGGTGTTCGCCGCAGCCTCGCTCCTTGGCGGGCTGGTGGACGATCCCGCCATCCTCATCGCAACGCGTTTCATCAAGGGACTTGCAGCGGCCTTCACTGCGCCCGCTGGCTTCTCCATCATCACCACCAGCTTCGCGGAGGGCCGCGAGCGCAACAGGGCGCTGTCCATCTTCACCACCTTCGGTGCCAGCGGGTTCTCGCTGGGCCTGGTGGTAGGCGGCCTGATGACCAGCCTGAGCTGGCGCTGGACGTTCCTGGTCTCGGTGCCGATCGCCGTCGTCGTGGTCCTGATGGGTATCAAATACATCCCCAAGGACAAGCCGTCCGCCGAAAACAGCGGGCACGATATTTGGGGAGCCGTGACGCTCGCGCTGGGCATGCTCGGCCTCGTGTACACCTTGGTTTCAGCACCGGAGCAGGGCTGGGGATCTGTGGCAACAATCGCCGGATTCGCAGTTTCTGTTGCCGTGCTGGCAGCCTTCGCGGTGATCGAAAACAAGGTCAAGCACCCGCTGATCCGCTTCAGCATCCTCAAGGAAGGCTGGGTTGCGCGGGCCAATCTGAGCGCGGTGGGGCTCTTCGGCTCCTACCTGAGCTTCCAGTTCATCCTGACCATGTACCTGCAGTCCGTCCTGGGCTGGTCGCCGTTGGGGATGGCGCTGGCCCTGCTTCCCACGGGATTGTTGGTGGCCAGCAGCGCACCCTTCGCCGATCGGCTGATTGAGAAATTCGGTGCCACCCAGCTCATCATCACTGGCCTCACGGCGCTCGGATTGGGCTACGTCCTGTTCCTACGGGTGGGTACCTCGCCGAACTACGTCCTGGACATCCTGCCCTCGGTCATCCTCCTGGGCATCGGCTTTGCCCTGGCGTTCCCTTCCATCAACGTGCAGGCGACGGCCGGCATCCGCGACTCGGAGCAGGGCCTGGCCGCCGGGTTGATCCAAACAAGCACCCAGGTCGGCGCAGCTTTGGTTCTCGCGGTCACCACGGCCATGGTCAGCGGGCACGGACAGGCCGCCGGGACCGTGAATGCCCAGGCCATGCTGGAGCAGTACCGGCCGGGACTCATCCTGAGTGCCGCCGTCGCGATTGCTGCCCTGCTGGTGGCAGCCGCGCCGTCCCGGCGCAAGATCCGCGCCTAGCTCTGTACACCTCCGCCAAACAGCGGTCGAATTGAAGGCATGAGGAACTACCTCACCGAGTACAGGCACGAACTCCAGCGGACCTTCACAGGGACGTCGGGCACCCCGCCTGAGTGGGTGCCGCGACTCGCGGACGGGAACGACGCCGGATATCACCTTCCGGGGTCGGCCGTCTGGGCGGTCCACGGCCATGTGGCCACCATCGTAGCGGGGATCAGGGTCCTGCTGATGCAGGCCCTGCACCCCGGCGCGCTGGCGGGAGTGTACGAACATTCGGATTTCCAGAAGGACCCCTTGGGGCGCTTGGCGAACACCGTCCGGTGGATCTTCACAGTCACCTACGGATCAACGGAGGCTGCCGAAGCCGCAACGTATAGGGTCCGGAAAATCCACGAGCGCGTCCGCGGAAGCTACGTGGACGGCAACGGCACCCTGCGGGAGTACGCCGCCAACGATCCCGAGCTTCTCCGCTGGGTCCATGTGACCTACGCGGACTCGTTCATCACCGCCAACCGCATCTGGGGGCGGCCGATCCCCGGCGGACCCGATGCCTACGTCCGGGAGTGGGCCGCGGCCGGCAGGCTCATGGGGGTGGAGAATCCCCCGCTCACCGAAGCGCAGGTCCGCGACGAATTGGAAGCCTGGTATTCCTCCGGGGTGCTGCGGTCCGACGAGCGTCTCGCCGAGACCGTATCCTTCATCCGGTACCCTCCACTGAGCCCGCTGCTCAAGCCCGGTTACCGCATTCTGTTCGCGGCCGCCGTCGCGAGCCTTGAACCCAGGTACCGCACCATGCTGGGGATCCGCGCCGCTCGGCTTGGCCCGATCCCCTGGCCCGTGATCACCGCAGCCAGGGCGGTGCTGTGGATGGTTCGCCTGGCCCTGGGCTCCCATGGACCGAGCGAACAAGCTGCCCGGCAGAGGTTGCAGAGGCTCGGCTACGCCGTTTGAATGCCTTCGCCGAGGGGTGAGTTCTCACCTCTTTCGCACGCCAATAACGCCGAAAGCTAACCCCTCGGCGAGACCTCACGTGATGTGGGGTTCGCCGAGGGGTTAGCTTTCAACTTTTACGCCTCCCGGCGGGCGGCCTTAGATCAGGTGGTCCGAGAGGTGGTTCGGGGTACCGAAGCGGTGCGCGGTGATGGACACGGCCTGCTCGCGGAGGAACGGCAGGATTTCGATACGGCCAGCCTGGGTCACCTCACCGTGGTAGACCGCGACGTCCGGGCGGCCACCCATTGCTGCGCTCAGCGCGGCGAAGTCTCCACCGATCAGGCGGATCCGGCCGGCGTCGAAGTTTGCCGCACGGGCCAGCCACGCGGCGTCGTCCTCGATCCGGACGCTGACGCCCAGGTTCGCGAACACGGTCACCACGGCGTCGGGAAGTACGACGGCGGAGCTCACCTTGAGCGCCGAACCCGCCACTGCGCCGGCTGCTACGACGCGGAGCAGCTCAGCGAGTCGCCCGCCTTCGGAGAGACGGATGGTCACGGGGAGGGAGCGGTAGCGGAAGACGTTGCGCTCTGCGGAGAGGGCGGAGACGTCCTTGCTGGTGCCGAATTCGGATTCCCATGCTGCGGCATCGCTGAAGAGCGACTGCTGGAGGGTCTGAAGTTCCTCGGCGGTCACGTCAGCGGACTTGGCGGCGGCGAGGAGCTGGGCGGCAGCACCCTGGAGCACGGTGCCGCGCTTGGCCTTGGCTTCGGCGGGGAGCCAGCTGCCCAGGCCGATCAGGTAGTTGGGTCCACCGGCCTTGGTTCCGGCGCCCACAGCGGACTTCTTCCAGCCACCGAACGGCTGACGCTGGACGATCGCACCGGTGATGCCGCGGTTGACGTACAGGTTTCCGGCCTGGATGGTGTCCAGCCAGACGCCCATTTCTGCGGAATCCAGGGAGTGCAGGCCAGCCGTGAGGCCGTACTCGATCTCGTTCTGGATAGCGATGGCTTCCTCGAGGGTTTCAGCGGTCATGACACCCAGCACCGGGCCGAAGAACTCGGTCAGGTGGAAGTAGGAGCCGCGCTTGACGCCCGAACGGATGCCCGGAGACCACAGACGGCCCGTCTCGTCGAGGCGCTCGGGCTTGACGGCCCAGGTCTCGCCGTCGCCCAGGGTGGTGAGGGCGTTGAGGAGCTTGCCGTTGGCCGCTTCGATGATCGGCCCCATCTGCGTTGTGGCGTTGTCCGGGTAGCCAACGGTCAATGAACGCGCGGCGTCGACGAGCTGGTTGTGGAAGCGGGCGCTCTTCGCGACCGAACCCACCAGGATCACCAAGGAAGCGGCCGAGCACTTCTGGCCGGCGTGACCGAATGCCGAGTACACGACGTCCTTGGCAGCGAGGTCCAGATCAGCACTCGGGGTGACGATGATGGCGTTCTTGCCGGAGGTCTCGGCGAGCAGCGGCAGGTCCTGGCGGAAGGAACGGAACAGCTCAGCCGTTTCGTAGCCACCGGTGAGGATGACGCGGTCAACGCTCGGGTGCGAGACCAACTGGGTGCCCAGCGCACGCTCTTCGAGCTGCACCAGCGCCAGGACTTCACGCGGCACACCGGCTTCCCAGAGCGCGTCCACCATGACCGAACCGGAGCGGCGGGCCTGCTTTGCCGGCTTGATCACGACGGCGGAGCCTGAGGCGAGCGCTGCGAGCGTCGAGCCTGCGGGGATCGCCACCGGGAAGTTCCACGGCGGGGTCACTACGGTGAGGCTTGCTGGGACGAACGTGGCGCCGTCGACCGTTTCCAGGTCTTTGGCACGCTCGGCGTAGTAGTGGGCGAAGTCGATTGCTTCGCTGACCTCGGGGTCGCCTTGGTCGATGGTCTTGCCGGTTTCGGAAGCCATGACTTCAAGGAGCTCGGCGCGACGCGCTTCAAGGACCTCGCCGGCACGGTGCAGGATGGCTGCACGCTCGGCAGCGGGGCGGGCGCCCCAGGCCTTGCCGTGGTCCACGGCGGTAGCGATGATCTGGTCCAGGTGGGCGGCGTCGGAGACCTTGGTGGATTCAACGATCGCGTCGCCGGCGGTGGAACCGGGGATGCGGCTGAGGATGTCGCGGCCCCAGGCGCGGTTGGCCGGGAGTGCAGGGTCAGTGTCCGGGGTGTTGCTGAAGCCCTCGAGCGGGGCGGGCTCGGCCGGGAGACGACGGTCCTGTTTGCGGTTCGGCGCCGGGACTTCGTCGGTCAGCTGCGCGAGGGAGTCCAGGAAGCGCTGCTGTTCACGCTTGAAGAGTCCCTCGTTTTCGCTCAGTTCGAAGACAGCGGACATGAAGTTTTCCTGGCTGGCGCCTTCTTCGAGGCGGCGGATCAGGTACGCGATGGCGACGTCGAACTCGCCCGGGTGGACCACCGGTGTGTAGAGCAGGAGGCTGCCGACGTCCTTGCGGACCGCGGTGGCCTGGCCGGTTGCCATGCCCAGCAGCATCTCGAACTCGATGCCTTCGGTCACACCGCGCTGCTTGGCCAGGAGCCAGGCAAAGGCGACGTCGAACAGGTTGTGGCCGGCCACGCCGATGCGCACGGCGTCAACGCGTTCCGGAGTCAGGGCGTAGTTGATGACGCTCTTGTAGCTGGTGTCAGAGTCCTGCTTGGTGCCCCACGTGGCCAGCGGCCAATCGTGCAGCGATGCTTCCACCTGCTCCATGGGGAGGTTGGCGCCCTTGACCACGCGGACCTTGATGGGCGCGCCACCGTTGGCGCGGCGGGCTGTGGCCCATTCCTGCAGTTCCTGCATGGCGCCGAGGGCGTCCGGGAGGTAGGCCTGCAGCACGATCCCGGCTTCGAGGTTCTTGAACTCGGGCATGTCCAGGATGCGCTTGAACACCGCAATGGTCATGCTGAGGTCCTTGTACTCCTCCATGTCCAGGTTGATGAACTTGGGCTTGGGGAAGGACGCTGCGAGGCGGTAGAGCGGGGTGAGCTTCTCCACCACGTGGTCGACGGCTTCGTCGAAGGCCCACGGGGAGTGCGGTGCCACGGTGGAGGATTCCTTGATGGAGACGTAATCCACGTCATCGCGGGCAAGGAGCTTGAGGGTGCCTTCCAGGCGGCGCTGTGCTTCATGCTCGCCCAGGACTGCTTCGCCGAGGAGGTTCACGTTCAGGTGCACGCCATCCTGGCGGATCTTGGCGATGGCCGGACCCAGCTTGGCGTCGGTGGCGTCCACGATCAGGTGGCCCACCATTTCACGGAGCACGCGGCGTGCGATCGGGATGACTACCTGCGGGACGATCGGAGCCATGACGCCACCCACGCGGACAGCGCTGCGCATGTACCACGGGAGGAACTTGGGCACCTTGGGCGCCAGTTCTGCCAGTTTGCGGCCGGCGACCGAGAGATCCTCGGGGCGGATGACGCCGTCGACGAATCCAACCGTGAAGTCAAGGCCGTTCGGGTCCTTCAGGACCCCGGCAAGGCGCTGCGCGGAAACGTCAACCGGGATCTTGCCGGCTTCAGTCAGCCAGTGGCGGACCAATGCGATGGCTTCCTGTGCCAGGGCATCGAACTGCCCTGAATCCTGGGTGCGCGGGGCGGTGGCATCCGGGATGGTGCTGGTCATGAGGGCTCCTTTTGAAGCGGAGAAGTTTGTTTGTTTCCATCAGTATGGATCTACAATCACGTTAGGAAAAGCGATCTTTTCTGACGAATATTCATTAATCATTCCGATCCTTTGGAGGCTGCCTTGCTGGACGTCCGCAGGCTGCGTTTGCTGCACGAATTGAAGATCCGCGGAACCCTCGCCGAGGTAGCCGATGCCATGCAGTACAGCCCCTCCTCAGTGTCCCAGCAGCTCACCCTCCTGGAGAAGGAAGCCGGGGTGGAACTGCTCCGCAAAGCGGGCCGCCGCGTCCAATTGACGCCCCAGGCCGAGATCCTCGTAGCGCACACCGCAGCCCTGCTGGAGACCCTGGAACGTGCGGAAACGGAACTGGCAGCGTCCCTGTCCATGGTGACCGGAACGGTGCGCCTTGCCGTTTTCCAGTCGGCTGCACTGGCCTTGCTGCCCGATGTCCTCAGCATCATGCGGCAGGAATACCCCGAGGTCCGGGTGGAAATGACCCAGCGCGAACCCGAGACGGCGCTCTATGAAACGTGGGCGAGGGACTTCGACATCGTGGTGGCCGAGCAATATCCCGGACACGCCGCACCGCACCACCCGGGACTGGACCGCGTCACGCTCACCAGCGATGCCATCCGCCTGGCCACTCCCCCGTTGGGTCGGGGTGGCGAGTCCGTTGCATCCCTCGCCGATACCGCCTCCATGCCGTGGGTCATGGAACCCCGCGGCGCAGCGTCAAGGCACTGGGCCGAGCAGGCCTGCCGATCCGCCGGCTTCGAGCCCGATGTGCGCTACGAAACGGCAGACCTTCAAGCACAGATCCGGCTCATCGAATCCGGGAACGCCGTGGCCCTCATGCCGGACCTCGTATGGACGGGCCGCACCCGCCCCGTCCAACTGTTGGACCTCCCGGGCCTACCCAAGCGGACCGTGTTCACCTCCACTAGGACGGCGGGCCGGATCCACCCGGCGATCCTGGCGTGCCGTGAAGTGCTGGAGCGCGTGGCTGCGGCGCAGCAGGTTGACGCGGAGCAGCAGGCAGATGCATCCCAGCTAACCGACTGACCCGGGCTGGGCGGACCGAAAGCGGGTGCCCCGGAAACGCAAAAGGCCCCAGTCCGAGGACTGGGGCCAAACGCGGAGAATGGGGGATTTGAACCCCCGAGGGCGTTAACCCAACACGCGTTCCAGGCGTGCGCCATAGGCCGCTAGGCGAATTCTCCTTGCTTCCGATTCGAAAGCAGATACTACTGTACCTGAGAATTTCAGCATCGTGTAATCGGGCTGAATTGCCACCCCAGGGCGGCGCGCAGGAAGCACCCGTTAACGGAAAAATGGACGCCCCCAACGCGCCCATTCTTGCGGTACCGCCGTTGAGCTGCCGGGTCCGGCCCCTCGCCCCCAGGCCCCGCAGCTCACAATCTTGAGATTGCCCCAATCGGTGTACATACCCATGGTCCGCTGTGACCTATGGATATGCAATGGTTTGGGCACCGTTTTGGCCAAAGTTACTGACAAAATGTCTCTATGTCTCAGCTTCACGCTTTGGTGGTTTACGTGCCCAATTCCCACCTTGAGGCCGTACTCATGGCCATCGGCAACGCCGGCGCGGGACGGATCGGCGACTACTCGCACTGCGCTTTCACCTCGCCGGGAACCGGCCGCTTCACTCCGCTGGCGGGTGCCCGGCCATTCATCGGCAACGTCGGTACGGGCCAGGAAGTGCCCGAAACCCGCGTTGAGTGCGTGGTCGAGGAGGAAATTCTCGACGGCGTTGTGCTGGCCTTGCGGGCGACTCACCCCTACGAAGAGCCGGCTTTCATGACGTGGCCGGTCAATGGGTGGCGGTGAGTGACTGAGTCCCTTTCAAGCAAAGATGGGCATTCGTCCAGCCGCCAGCTCACCGTTGATGACTGCAATCTCGTCAGCCGACAAGAGCGTCACAGCCTCGTCAACGGCATGATTCGAGGCCAGGGCCCAGTCCACGACGTCAGACCAGCACCATAGCTCGACTCCCGCCTGGATAGCTGGGTGGGGGAACGGGAAGTCCGCCTGACGCAGGCCCGCAACCCAGTACGCAACAGCCTGCCTGGTTGCACCGAGGCGATCAGCGATCTCGGTCCTCGTGACGTAGTCGAAATCGACGGACTGAACGTTGCCTCCGAGATCACGCACTCGGGCAACGATGCGGTGCGCGGCCTCCCTGCCGCTCGGGGCGTCTTGGAGCACAGTGGCATATGGGACGCCCGCAAAGCGCGAGACGACGGCATCCAGTTGCCTCACCAGAAGGTCTTCAGTCTCCTCAGAAAGTTCGCCAAGCCTAAGGCGCAACTCGAATGATTGCTCAACGGTCATGGTTCTACAATAACGCCGGGTGTTGACGTGTGACAACACCTAGCGTCGACCTCTGAGTAAGTCATGCTGCCCCGGGCAGCGTCGGGCGTCGCGCATTAGGATCTTGGCCCGCTGGGAGGCGTTTCTGGGCGTACCGTCAACCCGCAGTTGCGCCCCGTCGGGACCGCAGGGGCAATACAAATAGAACTTGTGCCCCTGTCTGCGTAGCGTCCAACCCGACGTGGTCAATATTCGAACCACCGCCAGGACATCCTTATGAATCTCATTGGAGACATCCGCTGCATCCAACCAGTCGCCGTTACCCATGGCACCTCACAGCCGCAGCCCTCTCGGATATCCGTCGTATTGGCAATGGGTTTACCACCGGGCACCGACATGAAAGGGGCATGACCACCCGCCGTCGAGCGTTATCCACAGCCGCGCAGGGGCGATTCGAACCCCGAAGTAAGTTCGGGTAAGCTTATCGACGGCCCCTCATGTGGCGTCATCCTGTTGAACTCCCCCAGGACCGGAAGGTAGCAAGGGTAGATGGGCTCTGGCGGGTGCATGAGGGGTCTCTTATTTAAATGTCAGTCCCTAAAGGTAGGTTTCCCCTGTGACTGTTACAACTGCCCTGTATCGAAGGTACCGCCCGGACTCTTTCGCGGACGTTATCGGGCAGGAACACGTCACAGAGCCGCTGATGACGGCGCTCCGCAAGAACCGCGTGAACCACGCCTACCTCTTCTCCGGCCCTCGAGGCTGCGGCAAGACCACCTCTGCGCGCATCCTTGCCCGTTGCCTGAATTGCGCCGAGGGTCCCACGGACACCCCCTGCGGCAAGTGCCCCAGCTGCGTTGAACTAGCCCGAGGCGGCTCAGGTTCCCTGGATGTCATCGAGATCGACGCCGCCAGCCACGGCGGCGTTGACGACGCCCGGGACCTCCGCGAGCGGGCAACCTTCGCCCCCGTGCGCGACCGCTACAAGATCTTCATCATCGACGAGGCCCACATGGTCACGTCGGCCGGCTTCAACGCGCTCCTGAAGATCGTTGAAGAGCCGCCGGAACACATCAAGTTCATCTTTGCCACCACGGAGCCGGACAAGGTCATCGGGACCATCCGCTCGCGCACGCACCATTACCCCTTCCGCTTGGTGCCGCCGGAACCGCTCATGCAATACCTTGAGCTTCTTTGCCGGCAGGAGAACGTTCCCGTTGCGCCTGGCGTACTTTCGCTGGTGATCCGCGCGGGTGGCGGTTCCGTTCGCGACACCCTCTCGGTGCTGGACCAGCTCATGGCCGGCGCCGGCCCCAACGGCCTGGACTATGAGCTTGCAGTCGCGCTGCTCGGCTACACGCACGCCTCCTTGCTGGACGACGTCGTGGATGCCGTCGCCGCCGTGGACGCCGCCACGGTCTTCCGCGCCGTGGACCGCGTTATCCAGACCGGACACGATCCCCGCCGCTTCGTTGAGGATCTGCTGGAGCGGTTCCGCGACCTCATCATCGTCCAGGCGATGCCCGAAAGCGCCCAGGCCATCCTCCGCGGGATGCCCGCGGACCAGATCGCCCGCATGCGCAACCAGGCCACCAATCTGGGCGCAGCCGAGCTGTCGCGGGCAGCGGACGTCACCAATACCGCCCTCACGGAGATGACCGGCGCCACGTCGCCGCGCTTGCACCTTGAATTGCTCTGCGCGCGCATCCTCCTGCCCAGCTCCGAGCAAACGGAGCGCGGCATCGCTGCCCGCATCGATCGCGTGGAACGTCGCCTGAATTACGCGGGCGACGGCGGCACACCGCCTGTTGCTGGTACCGCGCCCGTTGCTGAAACTGCTTCAGCAACGGCAGGACCGGCAGCCCACGCCGCGCCGGTTGCCCCCGCCGTGTCGGAATCCGCCATTCCATCAGCGCCGGTCACGGCTGCTCCGGAGCCTTCAGTCGAGGCACCGTCCAGGAACGGCCTCACCGCTCCCCGCGTCTCCACCAACGATTGGCCTGTGGAGGACAAGACGGCTTCCGCCCGCCCCGCCGCGCCGGTCCAGGCCGCGCCGGTCCAGGCGGCTCCGGTCCAAGCGGCTCCGGTTGAGGCTACCCCCGTGCCCCAGCAGGCACCGGCACCAGCCCAGCCAGCGCCTACTACGCAGGCCCAGCCTGAGAACCAGGCGCAGCCGGCACCGCAGGCTCAAGAACCACCGCAAGCATCTGCCCCGGCAGCACCGGCATCCGCTCCTAGCGGCGCCGGAGACGTGGAGGCTCTCAGGCGTGCTTGGCCGGATGTCCTGCAGACACTGACCAAGATCAAGCGCAGTACTTGGGCGCTGGTTGAACCGAATGCCCAAGTTGCCCAGTTCGACGGCCAGGTGCTGACGCTCGCGTTCACTACAGGTGGACTTGCGGGTGCATTTGGACGTGCAGACCACTCTGAGAACCTCCGCCAAGCGATCCACAAGACCATCGGCATCGACTGCCAGATCGTCGCAGTGGCTGGCGGCAACAGCTCAGCGAGCTCTGAGCCAAACCCAAAAGCGCCTACTAGCCGGCAAACTCCGGCATCGGCGGGCGCAGCCATGCCTGCGGCAGAGCCGTCGGCAGCGGCAACGGCATCGGCAACGGCTCTGCCGCAGCCGTCGGCAGCGGCCACGCCATCGCCAATGTCTGCTCCTGCTGCTGCTCCAGCTCCAGCTCCTGCTCCTGTTTCGGCCGTCGATTCCGCTTGGGGTCTGGCCCCCGCCAGCCCCGCAGCACCATCCAGCGCCGCAGCACCACCCAGCCGCTCAGCAGCACCCGCCTCACCGGTCCACGAGGAACCAGCACCGGGTCACGAACCAGCAGAGGCTCCGTCGGTTCCACCTCAGGCAACTGAGTCCACGGTTCCCGCCACAATGGCTCTTTCCGAGCCAGGCTCCCCTGCCCCGGCTGCGGCGCCCATCGCCCAGGCTGCGCCGGCGACCCCGGCGGCTGCCGGTGAATACTCCTACCCGGACGACGACTGGGGTCCGCCGCTCGACGAAGACGCTCCGCCGTTGGACGAAGAGCCGCCAGCGGACTGGGAACCGCCAACCGGCTACTCCAGCCGCAGCACACCTGGATCCGACGCGCCTGCCTTCGCCACACCCGCGCCCGCCTTGGCCGCACCCTCGCGGGCACACCCGGCGCCATCGCCCGTCATAGCATCGCCGGTACCTTCCACGAGTTCCACCGTGGCGGAACCAGCCCCAGCGGCAGAACCAGCCCCGGCCGCAAACCCGAGCTCCGGCGTCGTAGCCACCGGCACGTCCGCGGACCCCTGGTCCAGGGCGGTCGAGCAGGCGCCGGGCACCTGGGTAGTGGGTACGGAGTCCAATGTTGGCTCGCGGCCGGGCAGTTCCTCGGAAGACGCCGCCCCCGCACTGGACGCCCCCGATTACGAGCCCGCTGCGGCGCAGGTTCCCGCCACCCCGGCCGGAACATACGGTCATCCAACCGGCGCTGAGCAAAACGCAACCTCCAGCTGGGACGTCGCTCCGGCGTCGAGCTGGCCCGCAGCCGCAACCGCACCCGCAGCGGCAGCTGCCCAGGCACCCGCCAGCGCCCCCGCGGCCTGGCCGTCCACGGCAACGGAAACCCAGGAGTCACGAGGCTCCGTGGCCACGCTGGAGGAGGCCGCGCCGTCCACCGTTCCCGGGGCCCGGCAGAGCCTGTACCAGCGGCTGACCAACAGCCCGGAAGCCCAAGCAGGCCGTGTGCAGGCGCCGGTGAGGACGCAGGCAAAGCCGGACGCCGTGCCTGAGGATATCCCCAGCCCCGAGGACGAAACCATCGAGGAATCGAGGGTCTTTGGGCGTGCTGCTGTGGAGCGTATTCTGGGCGGAAAGCTGATCGAAGAGCGCGCCTTGGACGGTTCTCCCCTGCAAACCCGCTGATTGCAGCATTGATTTCAAACGAACGAGGACATTGTGTACGAAGGTGCAGTTCAAGAGCTGATTGACGAGCTCGGCCGGCTTCCCGGCGTGGGCCCGAAGTCGGCCCAGCGCCTGGCGTTCCACATCCTTGAGGCTGATCCCGAGGACATGAAGCGCCTGGTCACGGCGATCACCACGGTGAAGGAACGGGTGAAGTTCTGCACGGTGTGCTTCAACGTGACTGAGCAGGATTTGTGCAACATTTGCCGCGATCCGCGCCGTGACCCCTCAGTGATTTGCGTCGTTGAGGAGTCCAAGGATGTCCTCGCGGTGGAGCGCACGCGCTCGTTCCGCGGGCGCTATCACGTGCTCGGCGGGGCCATCAATCCGATCGCCGGGATTGGCCCCGAGCAATTGCGCATCCGGGAGCTCCTCACGCGCCTCAATGACGGCGCCATCCAGGAAATCATCATCGCCACGGACCCCAACCTTGAGGGCGAGGCTACGGCAACTTACCTTGCCCGCATGCTCAAATCGATCGGAATCACCGTGACCAGGCTGGCGTCCGGGCTGCCTGTTGGCGGAGACCTCGAGTACGCCGACGAAGTCACTCTCGGCCGGGCGTTCGAGGGCCGGCGCAACGCCTTGGCCTAAAGGCCATCACCACAGAATCGCGCACTTCCATGCCCCCTAGCGCGGACTGAGCTGGCACGTCACGAGGTCGCCCTCCGGGACGTCAACCAGCGTCCCGGTACAGCCACCAGCGCCGCCACCACCACCTGCACCGCAAGGCCGGTCAGGGCAACGGGCACGGTGGGGGCCAGGCCGTCGCTTGATTCCCCGCCCAGGCACGGCACCTCGCGCGCTGGGCCGTCTGCAGCCCATTGGAGCCCGGACAGCACCCACGCCACGTCATTATCCCGGGGCACCAGGTCCGCGGCGACGCTGCCCAGTAGCAGGGCCGGGTTGCTCGCGGCCAGCCACGCGGCCCGTTCCGTGTGCGCCACTTCAACTGGACGAAGGTCGCCGACGCACTCATAGGCAGTGATCCGTCCGGAGTCGTCCCGCTGCACGTTCACGGGCACTGAAGCCTGGTCCATACCCGTGGTCCCGGGCAGCAGCATAAGGGTGAGGGCCACATTCCCGATGCACAGGAATGCCACGAGCACCGCTGCCAAGGCCGTACCCGGCGCGGCTCCGGCAAAGCATGCCCGCGATCCTGCACCGATCAGTCCAAATAGGGCCGATTCCAGGACAACAACTACGACGGCGGCCCCCGCCACGGCGAGTGGCCCGCCAACACTGGCGCCCACCACGAGCAGGACCACGCCGGAAATCACGGCGAAGGCGGCTCCCCGGATGGCTCCAGCCAACAGCAGGGCTGCGATGCTTCCCCGGGAATGCCGGAACCCCCACACTGTCCCGAGGACCGCTGCGGCAATGGCCAGCCAAGCCGCCATGACCAGGTAGATGGCGCTCGGCACGCTTGATTCAAACCATCCGTTGGCTTGGCCCCAACCGGCGACCGCTGCGGCCAAGCCACCAGCGATCACTACCCCCAGGGCGCAGGCCAGCCAGAACCGCCACGACGAAAACGATATCCGGGTATCCTGCCATGCCGCGGCCGCGGCGGCCTTGAACGGTGAGCGGACCGGTGAGGGCCTGGTCGCAGAGTTGTTGAGCCCGCCGTGGGCACGTGGCAGGTCGTCAATCATCCCGCCACCAATGACCTCATATTCAGGCTCATTCCGGCGCGGACCCGAGAGGCCAGGCTCGTCAGGAACCTTGGCCATGGCTCCACGAAATCTTCATGTCATGGATGCTACGCCGGGCGGTGGTGCGCCGGAATGGTGCATGTGGCCGCCATGTGGTCATAATTCCTGCAAGGACTGCACCCGGCGATAAACTGGCCAAATAAGCTACGCGCGCGTACCCAAATTGGTGTGTGCCGCGTTCGAACCCTATTGATGCAGTGAGGGTGCGCGCATGACTATGCCCACTACCGAAGTGAAGATCGAAGAGCTCTCCAACGAGGCTGCCATTACCAAGCAGCTGATCGTTCAGAAGTTCGGCGGTTCCTCGGTTGCCGATGCTGATGGCATCAAACGGGTCGCACAGCGCGTCGTGGATGCGCAGAAGGCCGGCAATGAGGTTGTGGTTGTTGTTTCCGCCATGGGCGACACCACCGACGAACTCCTGGACCTCGCGAGCCAGGTGACGGACTCCGCCCCCGCCCGTGAAATGGACATGCTGTTGTCCGCCGGGGAGCGAATTTCCATGGCGCTCCTTGCCATGGCCATTAACAAGTTCGGTGCCTCCGCGCAGTCCTTCACCGGTTCCCAGGCCGGCATGATTACCGATGGCATCCATGGCAAGGCCAGGATCATCGACGTCGACCCCCACCGCATCCGGACAGCCCTTGATAAGGGACACATTGCGATCGTGGCCGGGTTCCAGGGCATGAGCCGCATTACCAACGAGATCACAACCCTGGGCCGCGGCGGGTCGGACACCACGGCTGTCGCCTTGGCTGCGGCGCTTGAGGCCGATGTGTGCGAGATCTACACGGACGTGGATGGCATCTACACCGCGGATCCCCGCGTTGTGAGCTCCGCCCAGAAGATTGACCGCATCTCCAGCGAGGAAATGCTGGAACTGGCAGCGTCCGGCGCCAAGATCCTGCACCTGCGTTGCGTGGAGTACGCCCGCCGCTTCGGTGTGCCGCTGCACGTCCGTTCTTCATTCAGCCAGCACGAAGGCACCTGGGTCATCCCCGGCGCCGAAGAAAAGTTCAACATTCAAGAGGGAGTTGCCTTGGAGCAGCCAATCATCTCCGGCGTTGCACACGACCGGTCCGAAGCCAAGGTCACCGTTGTGGGCGTCCCGGATATCCCCGGCAAGGCTGCTGCGATCTTCCAGGTGATCGCCGATGCCCACTCGAACATCGACATGATCGTCCAGAACGTGTCCACCCACGGCACCGGCCGTACGGACATCTCGTTCACGCTGCCCATCGTCGAAGGTGCTGACGCGCTGGCGGCCCTGCGCGCAGCTGAGGACCAGATCGGCTTCGAGAGCATCGAGTACAACGAGCACGTTGGCAAGCTCTCCCTGATCGGTGCCGGCATGCGTTCGCACCCGGGCGTTTCGGCCACGTTCTTCAAGGCCCTCTCCGATGCCGGCATCAACATCGACATGATCTCCACCTCGGAAATCCGCATCTCCGTTGTCACCAGCGCTGACAAGCTGGATGACGCCGTCCGCGCCATCCACAATGCGTTCGAGCTCGACGGCGACGCCGAGGCTACCGTCTACGGCGGAACCGGCCGCTAGGGTCCCCACGGGCAACGCCCAAAAGTAAGTAACAGATAAGGCCGTTCTGAGCTCTCAGAACGGCCTTATCTGTTACTTACTTAGGTGGGACGGGTTTGGGTGGGACGGGTTTGGGTGGGACGGGTTTGGGTGGGACGGGTTTGGGTGGGACGGGTTTGGGTGGGGCGGTGCCAGCAGGACGTCGACGAGCTTCCGCAGCCCCTCGGCCATGTCCACGCCCTTGTCATAGAGCCATTGCAGCTGCAGGCCGTCAAAGGCGGCTACTGTCAGCCTGGCCAGCATCACGGCGTCGACGTCTGTCCTGACATCGCCTGAAGCCTGGCGCCTTTTAATATCCGCTGCGATGTCCCGCACCACCGTTTCGTAGCGCTCTTTGAAGTAGCCGTGGGAATCGTGCCCGGGATCGTTGGCGGTGGCCGACGCTACGGCGTAGAGGGTGGTCAGCCCCGGTTCGTGGCGGTTCCGTTCAGCGATGGGGGCCATGAGCCGCAGGCCCACCTCAGCTTCGCCGCTGGTAGCTACGGACCGCTTGTCCCGTTCTGCCAGGACAGCCGTGAGGAGCTCCTGCTTGCCCTTGAAGTAGTGGAACAGGGTGGCTTCCTTGACGCCTACGAGCTCAGCGACGCGCTTGAGTGCGGTCCCTTCGAACCCTTCTGTGGCAAAGACATCCGTGGCCGTTTGGATGATTTGTTCGCGGCGTTCGGCGCCCTTTGCATACTGGCCCCGGGGCTTGGACGTAGACATTGTTTCAGTCTATTTCAACCATCTTAGCCAAAAACCTAGTCAGACTCGATTTTAGTCGCTAGAGTTTTCGTCAGAGACCCAACGGTGGGTCACCGTTCACAGGAGGCAATGTGGCCCTCGATACCAACCAGCAGGCTCCAGCTGCCAGCACCCTGCCTAAAACTGCAGCGATCGGCCCGGCGCCACGCGCCTACGTCATCGGCATGCCCATCGCGAGCGCCGGCCTGTGGATGGCCGTCCTCGCCCCGGCCTTGGTAGTACTCGCCATCAAGGTTTCAGAAATCACCACCCCGGACACCCGGGCCGGTGCACTCAGCCTGGTGGCCGGTGTTGGCGCCTTGGTGGCACTGTTGGCCAACCCGCTGTTCGGACGCCTGAGCGACCGCACCACGTCCCGTTTTGGCATGAGGAAGCCGTGGATTGTCGGCGGCGCCCTCGTGGGCCTGGCTTCGCTCTTCCTGCTGGGCTCCGCAACAGACGTGGCTACGGTCCTGCTGGCCTGGATCCTGGCTCAGCTTGGCTTCAACGCAGCATTGTCCGCTCTGGTGGCAACCCTTCCGGACCAGGCAGCCCCTGCGGAACGTGGACGCCTGTCCGGCCTGATTGGCATGACCTTGCCCGTGGGCCTGGTGGCAGCGGCCTTCTTCGCCCAAATGTTCGACAACGCGCTGCAAATGGCAGTTGTACCCGGCGTTGTGGGTACGGCAGTGGCCATCGCCTTCGCGTTTACATTCAAGGACCGCGTCCTGACGGAGAAGCCCGCACCGTTGAACTTCAAGGAGATCCTCGGTTCGTTCTACTTCAACCCCCGCGCCTACCCCGGCCTGGGCTGGGCCTGGCTCACCAAGTTCATGGTGTACATCGGCTACTGCGCGGCACTGCTCTACCTTCCCTACTTCTTTGCGGACCACCTCAACGTCCCCGAAGCGCAGATCACCAGCCTGGTCTTCCAGGCAACGCTGGTCAGCTCGGTGGGCACCGTCATCACCAGCCTCCTCGGCGGTTACATCAGTGACCGCATCGGCAAGCGCAAGGTCATGGTGATCATCTCCGCCCTGGTCATCATGGTTGGCCTGGTGGTCATCGCAACAAGCAGCACCACCGACCAGGTCATGGTGGGCCAACTGATTGCCGGTCTGGGTCTTGGCTGCTTCGGCGCAGTAGATGTGGCGCTCATTGCCGACCTCCTGCCCTCCAGCCAAACCGAGAATGCCAAGACCTTCGGCGTCTTCAACATCGCCCAGGCCCTCCCCCAGTCCCTGGTTCCCGCGGTCGCCTTCCCTGTCATAGCTTTCGGCGGCTATCCGGCCTTGTTCCTCGGAGGTGCTGCCATCGGCATCATTGGCGCCCTACTCGTCACACGTATCAAAGGAGTCAAATAATGAACCCGACACTGTCCCCCGCCGTCACTGCTCCCGCCCCGGGTTCCCCGGACACTGAGGCCAGGATCCGCGAACTCGCCGGGAGCCTTTCCCTCGAACAGCAGGTCCAACTCCTGACCGGCGCGGACGTCTGGTCCACCCATGCCATTCCGGAGATCGGCCTGTCCCGCGTAGTTATGTCCGACGGCCCCGCGGGCGTTCGCGGCGAAGACTTCGATGAGCGGCATGACTCCGTTTCCTTGCCTTCGTCGTCGGCGCTCTCCGCTACGTGGAGCGTCGAAACTGCCCGCCGCTACGGCCAGGTCCTGGGCCAGGAAGCCCGGCGCAAGGGTGTTCACGCCGTCCTGGGCCCCACCATCAACCTGCACCGCTCCCCGCTGGGCGGCCGCCACTTTGAATGCATGAGCG
Organism: Paenarthrobacter sp. NPDC056912; assembly: GCF_042786555.1. Classification (NCBI taxonomy): domain Bacteria; kingdom Bacillati; phylum Actinomycetota; class Actinomycetes; order Micrococcales; family Micrococcaceae; genus Paenarthrobacter; species Paenarthrobacter sp. NPDC056912. The sequence continues at coordinate 150,086 of NZ_JBHUCD010000001.1, read as the reverse complement.
AGGACCCTCGGCTCACCGCGACCATGGCGGCCGGGTATGTTGCCGGCGTCCAGTCCATGGGCGTTGGCGCCACCCCCAAGCACTACCTGGCCAACGAGGCCGAGACGGAGCGCTTCACGGCTGACTCCATAGTTGACGAGCGCCCGCTCCGGGAGCTTTACCTCGCCGCATTCGAGGACGCCATCACAGAGGCCCGCGCCTGGCTGGTGATGAGTTCCTACAACTCCATCAACGGCACTACGGCCAGCGAGAACAAGCTCCTGGAAACGCCGTTGTCCACGGAGTGGGGCTTCGACGGCGTTGTGGTTTCCGACTGGACCGGTGTGCGGTCGATCGACGCCGCCAACGCCCACCAGGACCTGGAAATGCCCGGTCCCGTAGGGCACTGGGGCCCCAAGCTGCTGGCGGCGGTCAACGATGGCCGGGTCAGCAGGGATGCCATCCTGGAAAAGGTCACCCGCATCCTGCGCCTGGCAGCAAGGGTGGGCTCACTCGAAGGCTTCGAGCCCGCAGTGACCCAGCTCCCCGCCGAACTGAACGGTGCCGCCGTCGCGCGTGAAGTGGCTGTCCGCGGCGCTGTCCTGGTCCGCAACCAGGGCGGCGTCCTGCCGCTGGACGCCACCAAGCTCACCAGCATCGCAGTGATCGGCCACAACGCCGAGGAAGCCCGCACCCAGGGCGGCGGCAGCGCCACGGTGATGCCCAAGTACACCGTCTCGCCCCTTGACGGGCTCAGGAAAGCACTGCCCGACGACGTCAAGGTCACCTATGCGCGCGGCGCCAAGGTAGCCGAGGGCCTCCAGGCCTTTCCCCGGACTTCCCTGCGCAACCCCGTCTCGGGAGTGCCGGGAATCCGGGTCACCTTCCTTGCGGAGGACGGTTCGGAGATCTCCGGCGAAGACCGTTTGGCGTCCCACCTGATCTGGTTCGGGGTGGGTATTCCCGGCGGTGCTGCCTCCATCCGCATCGAAGCGGACTGGACTGCCGAAACGGCGGGCGTGCACCACCTCGGTGTCGGCACCGTGGGGCAGATCCGTTTCGCCCTTGACAGAGCCGAGGTGTTCAACAGCGAGCTTGAGGACGACACGGAGGTCTTGGGAGCCGCGTTGTTCGATCCCCCCAAGACCGTCCACGCAATCGAAACCACAGCGGGCCAGAGCGTTCGGATCGAGGCTGAGTACCAGCTGCCCAAGGATCAGGTCATCCCGTTCACGGCCATCCTTCTGGGTGAGGAAACGGTGGTGGAGGATCCGCAGGCAGAAATCGCTGCTGCCGTGGAGGCTGCCCGGACTTCCGACGTCGCAGTAGTGGTGGTGGGCACCAGCGCCGCCATCGAATCGGAGGGCTTCGACCGCAAGGACCTGGATCTCCCCGGCTACCAGAACCGGCTCGTAGAAGCAGTCGCCGCCGTCAACCCCCGCACCGTGGTGGTGGTGAACTCGGGTTCGCCGGTACTGCTGCCGTGGCTGGACACCGTCAGCGCCGTCCTGCTGGGCTGGTTCGGCGGACAGGAGTTCGGCCATGCCATCACGGACATCCTGCTGGGTGCGGAAGAACCGGGCGGGCGCCTGCCCACCACCTGGCCGGCAGCGCTGGAAGATGTTCCGGTCCTCAACACCACCCCGGTGGACGGCAAGGTGGCGTACACCGAGGGAATCCACGTCGGATACCGTGCGTGGCTTCAGCAGGAAGCCACTGGCGGCGCCGCACCGGCCCTCCCGTTCGGTTATGGACTCGGCTACACTACGTTCGATCTCGGCAAGGCCCACGCACCGCAGGTGGTGACCGCGGGGAACGATGTTGTGGTTCACGTGCCCGTCAAGAACACGGGCACACGCACGGGACGTGAAGTGGTGCAGGTCTACCTGGACCGTGCAGATTCGGCCGTTGAGCGCCCCGTCCGCTGGCTCGCCGGCTACGCCGGAACGCATCTGGCCCCCGCTGGCACCGACAGCGTAGAGGTTCGTATTCCAGCCAAGGCGTTCGCCCATTACGACGGCGGGTGGCAGTTTGAGCAAGGCAAGTTCCGGCTGCTGGTGGGTCGCCATGCGGCTGACAACTTCCAGTCGCTGGACATCGAACTCCGGTAATAGAATGGCAAAATCACCGTGGGTGGCGGCTTTTTTGGGCTGCCACCCACGTGGTTTTCGCCACAAGCTGGAGAAGTGGGGTATGGTATGGAATTTTCGTGGCATGCTGTACGTTGCATACCCGGTAACCCCCTAACACGAAGAGGCATTAAAAAGTGGCAGCCGATTACGACGAACTCCGTACCGATGTAAAAGAGAACCAGGAGCAGTCCCTCCAGGCTCTGCAATCCGCCAGCGCTCCCACGGCCAAGAGTGTCGTGCTTGAACTGGACGAAACCGATGGCCTCGACGCCAACGGCCCCGGCGGCGAAATCGTCGCCGAAGAACTGGTCATCCAGGTTATTCCGCAGGCAAACGACGAGTTCACTTGTCACTCCTGCTTCCTGGTCCGCCACCGTTCGCAGATCGCACGCGAAAAAGATGGCGTCGCCTACTGCACTGACTGCGAAGGCTAAGACGACCCACCACCCCGGCGGACTTAACATCGTCAGGGAGTGCCGCCGTCGGGATTAAATTGCGGAAGGACCGGAGCAAACGCTCCGGTCCTTCCGCAATTAAGGGGCTGCACCACCTAGGGTGCCGCGCCCGGACCACCCACGGCTTTCTGCCTGCGGCGGTTGGTCAGTCTCAATTGAAGGATGCGGGCTCCGCCCGCGAGGGCGACGAGAACGCCGCCTCCAACGGCAGCAATGAACAGGGTGGTGCCTAGCGCGAGGGTTCCTTCCAGCCCGAGGAAACGGACGGTGATCTCGTCCTGGTTTTGTACGAAGAACACGATCAGCAGGACCAGGACCACCAGGCCGACTGCCACTGCCACCCAGACGGCGGCCGTGCGTGTTGGCCGGGAGCTCTCCGCTGCTGGCGGCGTCATCACCCGATCGGGGCTTGCGGGACCTGCAGGGATCCCTGCGGCGTCATCCTGGAAACTCATTGCACCTACTTCATGGAGTAGTCGGTACTGGTTGGACCTGGATCGTTGTTCCGGACTGCGTAGTGATGCCCCTCGGAGTCCGTCTCGACATCGAAGTTCTTCAAGTCTTCCTCGGAAGCCGATTCGAAATCGTCGTGCTTATGCACCACCGGGGTGTCCGTGTCGCCGTGGGTTGCTGGTCCAAAGACGTACGTCAGCCTTTCGGTTACATGCTGGAAGCCTTCCAACTTGCGTCCCATGTTCTTCCACCTCCTTTCTTACGGGAGAGAAAAAACGGCAGGGCCTGCGCGCGCCGTTCGGTGAGGCAATTTTACGCCCGGAGAGCGAAAAAGGCGCGGCCTTCTGGCTCGGCAAATCAACGCCGAGTTGCCAGTTAATGGCAATGTTCCGCGGAAACATGGGCATTAAATGCCATCTCGCGGGGGGATTTAGCGCAGCGACTTGTCTTCCGGGTTGCGGGGAACCACGTAGGTGCTGCCATCGGGCCGGCGGAGGGTTTCCCATTGCTGCGTCTCGGCCTGGCGCTGGATGAGCAACTTCCGGTTGGCTTCCGTCATTTCATGATCAAGGGAACTGCTCTGCGCCGGGCCGAAAATAACCCGGAACTTCCCTGTGGCGCGCATGAACTTCCGGGTAAGGGATTCCTTTGCCACGCTGGATCGACTCCTCTTATTAGATGGTTCAACATGTCCATAGTACGCTAATAGTTAGTACACTAACCAATCGGGGCAGCGAGTGCAGGAGAAAGCCATGACCACCGTCAGCGACACCACCCAGGAAGACGACCTCCTCCTGGAGCGCCAACTGTGCTTCGCCCTCACCGTTGCGTCGCGAAGTGTTGTGGGCGTCTACAAACCCGTGCTGGAACGGCTGGGACTGACCCACCCCCAATATCTGGTGATGCTGGCGCTGTGGGAACGAAGCCCCCGGAGCCTCAGGGACATCAGCGACAGCCTCCTGCATGAACCGGCCACGCTGTCACCACTGCTCAGGCGCCTGGAAGAAGCAGAGTTGGTCACCCGCGAGCGCGTACCGGGCAACGAGCGCGCTTTGGCCATCAAACTGACTGCCAAAGGGGCAGCCCTCCGCGAGCAGGCTACTGCTGTTCCGGGCGAAATCCGCGAGCGCCTGCAGCTCAGCCGCGAGGAAGTCGCCGAACTCCACCAGGCCATGACGGGGCTGATCGCGGCCACGCAGCGCAGCAACGAACCCGTCAGCGAAGCCCGATAGTCGCCACCGGCCAAACCCACGCGCCAAACACAACCTCCCAACCCCCTAGCCAGGCGCCCGGCCGTGGTGGTGTCCTTGAAACGAGCACCAACAGTGCCACGTAAAATGGACGCAACCAAGGAGATTCCATGCGCATGCGAATTGTTCGGCCCCTACTGGCAGTCCTGGCCGTCGCCGGGCTAGCTGCGTGCTCAGGCAGCCCCACACCGGGCACGTCAGGCAGCGCGAGCAACGCGCCGTCGTCGTCGGCTCCCTCAAGCAGCACAGCTACCAGCAGCGCCTCCCCCAGCAGCATGCCGTCAACGCCGGGGCAGGGCAACGCCGAACTGTCCATCACCCTGATCGAGACCCCGGAAGCCGCGCCCAAGACCTTCACACTGGTGTGCAGCGGCGGCGCCCCTGCGGGGGAAAGCAACCACCCCTCCGCTTCCGCGGCCTGCACGTCCATCAAGGACAACCCGTCCTTGCTGAGTCCTGCCCCCACCCGGACAGACCAGGCCTGTACCCTGCAATACGGCGGTCCCGCAACGGCGAAGGTGACCGGCTCCGTGGACGGCAAGGAAGTCACGGCGTCCTTCAGCCGCACCGACGGTTGCCAGATAGCACTGTGGGACGCCGCCAAGAGCGTCCTTGGCTCCGATGGTGGCCTCTAAGCGGCAGCACCTCCCCCAAGAGCAATGGCTCGGGTTGGAGGCTGCCCATCACGCACGCGTCGCGCGTTACGCAGACCCCTACCTGGGCCGGCGCTCGGCCGGGAAAAAGCACCCCGTGGAGGATTTCCTCTTCACCTACTACACGCAGAAGCCGGGCCAGCTGCAGCGCTGGCACCCCGGCGACGGAGTAGTCCTCAGCGGCGATCGCGCCGTCGAGCGCGTCGGGTGGAAGTTCTACCGAACGCTCGACGATGGCGAACTCACCTCACTGGGGCTCACTCCGGGCACGCCGGCGGTCACCTTTGACCGGAACAGCTTCCTTGCCGACCGTACCGAGGCTGTCCGCTTCGCAGGGATAATCCTCGCGGGCACGGCCAAGCGCCCTGCCCAATTCGGTTGCTTCGGCCTGCACGAGTGGGCCATGGTTTACCGGCAGGAGAAGTTCGAACTGCGTCACGAATACCTCAAGCTAAGGCTCGGCGGCGAAGGAACGGACACGGTGGTGGAGGAGAACCGCATCCGTTGCTCCCATTTCGATGCCTTCCGTTTCTACACCCCGGACGCCGTCCCGCTCAATGAGCTCGCTCCCACGCGCGAGAACCAGCGCACCATGGAGCAGCCCGGCTGCCTGCACGCCAACATGGACCTCTACAAGTGGGCCTACAAGCTGACGCCAGCCCTGCCGAGTGAGCTGGTGATGGACTGTTTCGAGTTGTCGTGGCGGATCCGGGCAATGGACATGCAGGCTTCTCCCTACGATCTTGAAGAATGGGGCTACCCGCCCATCAGGATTGAGACACCGCAGGGCAAGGCCGAGTACGTTGAATACCAGCGGGCTTTCGCGGCCGAATCCCAGGAGCTGCGGGTCCGCGTGCTCCAGGCAGTAGGACCGCTCTTGGATGAGCTGAGCGGTTTAGCTGCCTGAGCACCCGCCGCCACCAGCGAAAGGTCACCATGGTTTCCGCAAACAAGAGCGAGTACGACGTCGACCTGACAGTCACGCTGACAGAGGCGCCTGGCGCCGACAGCCGGGAGTTCCACCTCCGGTCCGCCGCCGGCATCCTCTCGCCTGACCCGGAATCGATGCACTCAAACTTGCCGGACGCGCCTGCGGCGCTTGCCGCCGTCGAGCAGTTCGGGGAGGAAATCTTCTTCCCCGAGCCGCGTCCGGACCGGATCTGCACGCAGCAGTACGGCGGCCCGCAAGTGGCGGTAGTGACGGGATGGTTCCGCGGACGCAAGGTCCACAGCCAGTTCAGCCGGACCGACGGATGCGAGATCGCGCGCTGGAAAACGCTGGCCGCCTTGCTGGGGAACACCGGGGGCTCCACGGGCGCCGTGTAAGTTCCAGTCGTTAAGTTCCGCGGGGAATTCCCTCAGCTGATGGCCGGGGCGGGCTTGCGGAGGAACAATCCCACCACCAGGGCCGTGAGCAGGCACAGGCCCGCATTCACCCAAATGGCTGTGGCTACTCCGCTGAGGACGGCAGGGGCATCGTTGTTCCCGATTGCCAGAACCCGTGCCGTGAAGATGGCGCTCATGATCGGGATACCCATGGTGATGCCGATCTGCTGGCTCATGGTTGCCAACCCGGTGGCGAGGCCTTCCTCGTCATCGGGCAGGCCGGAGGTTGCGGTGACCATGAATCCGACGATGACCACGAGGTTGGCCACGCCGCCCACAAATGTGGCGACCAGCAGCAGGGCGATGGAGGCTGGGCCGACGCTGAGCAGCACCAGGGCGCCTGTGGCGATTGCCTGGACGATGAATCCGTAGACGATCGCTTTCTTGTTGCCGATCTTTCCGATGACTTTGGGGCCCAGGACGCCACCCAGTACGGTTCCGAGGCCCAGGACCGCGAAGGCCAAGCCGGCACCGAGCGGGGTGTAGCCGAGGACCTGCTGCAAGTACAGGGTCAACAGGAATACCAAGGATGTTTCCGTGACGAAGGCAAGGATGCCCGCGATGTTGCCCCAGGCGACGGTGGAACGCTTCAAGATCTCCAGCGGCACCAGAGGTGTTAGTGTCCTGCGTTCCACGGCCACGAAGGCAACGAACAGCACCACGGCTGCTGCGAGGGAGCCCAGCGTCAGCGGATCAGCCCAAGAGTGTTCAGCGGCGTTGGTCAAAGCAAATACCAGGGCCAGAAGGCCGAGGGTCACCGTGATGGCGCCAGGAACGTCCAGCCTCAACTTGGTGGCCGGCTTGCTCTCGGCCAGGACAATCGGGGCAATGATGAGCACGGCGATGGCCACGGGAACATTGATGAAGAAAGCCCATCTCCAGCTGAGCAGGTCCGTCAGCAGTCCGCCCAGGATTGCCCCCGTGGTGAACCCGGCAGCCATCAGGGAACCGTTGAGGCCCAATGCTTTATGGCGCACTGGACCTTCCGGGAACGAAGCCAGCAGCAATGAAAGCGCCGCCGGAACAACGATTGCCGTCGCAACGCCCTGCCCAACGCGGGCGATGAGCAGCAAAGCGGGGTCGGCGGCCAGGCCACCGGCGAACGACGCTGCGCCCAGCAAAGCCATACCGATGATGAACATCTTGCGGCGGCCTGCGATGTCCGCGACCCGCCCGAACAACAGTGTCAGCCCTGCGGCGCAGAGCGCGAACGCCGTCGCGATCCACTGGAGGTTTTCCAGGCTGAATCCGACATCTGCGCCGATGGTGGGGAGCGCAACGTTGAGGATCGAGAAGTCAACAGCGAGGGTGAAGCTCGCCGTGAGCAGGACAATGAGCGCTACCCTTTGGCGGCCAGTCATCTGCGTTGAAGGTTCGGCCCGTTCTGAAAATTCGCCGGGCCGTTTGGCGTCGATGAGGGGTGGAACGTCGAGTCCCGTGGTGACTTCCGGTTGCGTGGTCATAGGAGTGTTCCTTCTCTGGAGGGGTCACCGCCCGCGGACGGCATCTTCACAACTCCACATTCACGGAATGCCCAGGGATCAACCACACCCCCTTCTGCCTACCCCTGACAGTGACAGGACAGGATAGGACAACAACGGCAGAATGGGCCCATGAGTAATCCAAGCGAACTTGGGGAGTTCCTTCGCGTCCGAAGAGCTGCCTTACAGCCAGAGGACGTTGGCCTTCTGAACTACGGCATCCGCCGCGTACCTGGCCTCCGCAGGGAAGAACTCGCCATGCTTGCCGGCGTCAGCAACACGTACTACACCCGCTTGGAGCAGGGCCTCAGCAACAACGCCTCCGAAGCGGTCATCGATGCCATCGCCCGGGCGCTCGACCTGAACACCGACGAGCGTGCGCACCTTTTCAATCTCGCGCGGCCGGGGACAGCCAAAAGGCGAACCCCCACCAAGCCGGACAAGGTAAGACCCGGCACGTTGCGTCTTATCAGGTCGATGCCCGGCACACCCGCCATCGTCTTGGGACGACGCAGTGAAGTGCTCGCGTGGAACCGCCTTGGTCACAGACTCGTGGCCGGCCATCTGGATTTTGATGCGCCCGGGACGCCTTCAACGCGGCCCAACATGACGCGACTATTGTTCCTCGACCGCCACACCCGTGAGCTTTACACGCGATGGACCGAAGAGGCCACCCGTGCCGTGTCGTCGTTGCGACTGCTCGCAGGCCGGGCCACCAATGACCCCGAACTTGCATCATTGGTTGGCGAATTGACCATGAACAGTGAAGAGTTCGCCACGTTGTGGGCACGGCACCCTGTTGAGAACTGCATGTCCGGGTTGAAGTACCTGCATCACCCCGAGGTAGGCGATATTGAGCTCAACTTCGAGGTCCTGTCCCCACCCGACGAATCGGGACACCGGATCCTGATGTACGCCGCCGACCCCGGGACGCCCGCGGCCGAAGCCCTGCAATTGTTGACTTTCAGCGATGCCGGCGTAGCGGACAAGGCCCACGTTCGGGGGTAAGCAAAGTGGCCGGCGGGAAACCCGCCGGCCACTGCCGTTATTGAATCAGGTGCCCACTAGCCGGCGTTGTTGCTCTGCGTCGGCTCGTCAGCGCGGATCTTGCCGCGGTGCTTCTTGTCCTTCTTGTCCTTCTTCGGGTTTTCATCGTCCGGAACCACTACCGCGCCGCCCGGGTTCACCAGGACGGTGACGAAGGTGGGCTCACTGGTGCCTGCGAAAGTGAGGCGGCCGATGTACGAGCCCGGAGTCAGCTTCTTCCAGTTCAACGAAATCTGCCCGGTCTGGCCGTTGGCGAGACGGATCGGGTTGGGCGTCACACTGGCATTGCCTTGGTTGGCCCCCAGGACAGCGGCATCAACGGTGGCCTTGGTGGGCTGGTTGTTGGGGCTCGCGTAAAGGTTGGCGAAGACGTAGTAGTCACCTGGCGCCGGGTTGGGGACGGACAGGGTTTCGCTGGCCGATGCAGTCGCGGCCGGCAACTGCTGTCCGGCCGGAGTGAGGACCAGCATGTCGAAGTCCGCGGCCTCGTTGGAGGATATGACCGAGAACTTTGCCAGGGCACTGCCCGCACCCACGGTCACCTTCTTCACGTAGTTGGAGGCATTGGTCTCGCCCGCGAACGGACCGGGAACCAGTTCAACTGCGGAGGAATCGGCCTTGGAGAGGCCATCGATGGTGACTCCCACCGGCAGGTTGGTGCCGGAGGTGATGTTAATGGTGGCCGAGCCGTTGGGGCCCGTTCCTGTGAAGGCCAGGGCCTTGTCCGCGATGACGGACTGCGGCCGGACGGCGATCGGCGAGGTGACGGTCTTGTTGGCACCCTGCCAGCTCAGCGAACCCATGGCGAACTTACCCAGCTCGGCGTTCTTGTTTTCGAACTGCACCTTGAACGTCTTCTTCTCACCGGGAGCACCGAAGTTCAGTACTGACGGCGTGACCTTGACGTTGACGCCGGGAACGTTGACCGTGGCGCGGTAGATGCCCGGAGTCAGCGCGGTGACCGTACGGGTGACCTCGATCTTGCCGGCGAGGTTGCCCAGCGCGAAGGAGGGGACGTTCATGTCGCGAGGCTGCGTGGTTCCCAGCCCCTCAATGCCCAGGTCCATGCCCGTGCCTTGAACGAACTTGAGGTAGTCCTCGGTGGTGGCATCGTAGACCAGGCCGGGGCTGAGGACCTTGGCCGGGTCCACTTGGCCGGCACCCGTAGCGAAGACGTCCTTGTTGACTGTGCCGTTGGCCAGTTTGACCGGGCCGGCGGTGGTCATCATGGCGGACTTCACGGTGGCCGGGGACCACTGCGGGTTCTTGCTCAGGATGAGCGCGCCGAAACCTGCCACGTGCGGGGAGGCCATGGAAGTTCCGGACAGGAAGCCGAAGTTGTCGCCACCGGTACCGATGGGCGAAACACCCGCGAGGATGGCAACGCCGGGAGCGGACACGTCAGGCTTGAGCAGGTCCGAGTCCGTGGCGAGCAGCGGTCCGCGGGAGGAGAACCCGGCGATCTGCGGCTGCGCTTCAGCAGGCAGGCCCGTGGTATCGCGGTTCAGCAGGGACACGGTGATGGCCGGGTTGGCCGTGACCTTGTCCTTGATGGTCTGCGTGGCAGGCGGGTTCACGTGAACGGTAGGAATGACGTGCTTGTCGGTGTCCAGGGAGGAATCCGTGAGGTTCACCAGGATCATGCCAACGCCGCCGCCGCGCAGCACTTCGGCGCTCTTGGCGGTGCGGTCAACAACGCCGCGGTCACAGACAACCACCTTGCCGGCCACCTTGGCCGGGTCCAGGGACCCGGGAGCACACAGCGCCGCGTCACCTGTGCCGCTTGCGGCGTTGGTGGAAAGCACGACGCCGGCCCCGCTCACCTCGCGGTTCATGATGCTCGCTCCGCGGAATTTGCTGCCGTCGGAGAACTGGATGGTGCCTTGGAGTTCCTGGGAGAAGGAGGTGGCGGCAACCGTGGTCAGCCAGGGGGCTCCGTGGTTGACGGTGCTGGCCGTGGGGCCGGAGTTGCCGGCGGAGGTTGCCACGAAGATGCCGGCGGACGCTGCGGAAAGGAAGGCCAGCGAGACCGGATCAGTGGTGGACGTGGTGGAGCCGGAAATGGAGTAGTTCAGGACATCCACGCCGTCCAGGATTGCCTGCTCGATCGCGTCAACCGAAGCGGAGCCGTAGCAGCCGCCTGTAGCGGGATCGGTGTCTTCCCAGCAGACCTTGTAAATGGACAGCTTGGCGGCCGGTGCGATGCCGCTGGTGATGCCAAAGCTGCGTCCATCCACTACGGCGTCAACGTTGGCGTTGCCCGCTGCGGTGCTGGCCGTGTGGGTTCCGTGGCTGTCCACGTCCACGGCCGAAATGACTTCTTCAGGGGCGCGGTTTTCCGGGGGAACAGTCTCGAGGAAGGCGTCCGCGAAGTAGTGCGTGCTGAGGACCTTGGAGTTGCAGGCGGAGCCGTCGTAGTCGGCCCCGGTGTCGGTGCCGGCCTGGCACTCGCCAATGAAGGTATCGCCGTCCGCCTTGAGCATGGCGATCTTGCCGTCAGCGGTGCGGTAGGGAACGCCCACCTTGGGGTTGCCCACCAGGGGGCCTACGGGCTCACCGGCGAAGAAGGGGTTCGAGGGGGTGTAGCCGGTGTCGATCACGCCAACTACGGTGCCCTTGCCGGCGTTTTCCTGGCCCCCGTATTGGGTGGCCCAGGTGCCCTTGGCGCCGCTGAGCTTCAGGAAATCGGTGGTGGAGTAGTCGGGGGCGTATTGCGTGTCCGGTGCCACCATGAGGACTTTGGGATCCTTGGCCAGGTTGACGGCCTGGTCCGCTGTCAGGTTGGCACTGAAGCCGTTGACGGCGGTAGTGAAATCACGCTCGATAGTGATGTTTTCCTGCTGGGCGACTTCCTGCTGCTTCTGCTGCAGGTGCTCCTGGTATTCCTTCACCTGGGTGCTGTCGGCGTCGAGCTTTTTGCCTTCCTCCGGTTTGGTCGGCGCGAGACCCGCCGTGCCGCCGTCGTAAGTAGCCGCAGGCTTCTCGGCGAGGACCACCATGTAACGGCCGTCCTTGTAAGTGCTGGGGTCAAGGTTCTTCTTGGCCACCCCTGCAACATTCCCGGGTGCTGTCTCCGGCGTGGGAGCGGCCTGGGCCGGCATCGCCAACGAAGAGAGCAGCAACGGCAAACCGACGGCGAGTGCCGCGGCCTTTCGAAGCCCCCCGCTTCTGACGAAGCTCTTTCCTTGTGATTTCACTAGTGCTTGCACCTTTCACTGAGGGAGGCCCGGGCTCCATCGCCATGGCCTGTCAACTTTAGTCGGTTGGATTAGTGACAGTTCTTGTCAAAAATGCCCAACCAGCCGAGTCACAGAGTACCTAGTGAGAGCCGAATATGACATACAGCACATTTCAAGAATTTTGTCTTGTCACAGCTCCGGTGATTCGTCATGAAACGACCAACAACGGACCGCAGGAATGTCCTGCGGTCCGTTGCCCGTTCACGTTCACGTTCACGCCGGAAGGGGTCAGCCCTTGGGCGTTACCTGCAAGCGGTCGAAGGAGACTTGAACGCCATCCTTGTCCAGGACCACCACGTCATCGCGGCCGTTCTTCACATCGGAGGGAAGGATGAACTCCACAATGTTGTCCGTGGTAGGGAAGATCCAGCCCAGCCGATACTCCGTTTTGTTCAGGTACACGTAATACCACTGCCCGTAGTCGAGGCCCTTGAGCACCACCTTTTGGCCGGTCCGGTACTTGTCCGCGGTGCCCAGGTCAGTGGGCGGCGTACCCAGATTCTGCCGGGAGATTGCAGGCTCAGAGCCCGGCTGGGCCGGCTGAACCGTCAGTGACAAGGGGTCACCCTCCACGGCTGTCGCGGCCTGCTTGGAACCGTTCCACGCCGTCGCCTCGAAAGTGATCGCGCCTAGGCTGCCGGACGCAACATCTGCTGCCGTCAGCACGTGCTCGTGTGTAGCGGTCACGCTGTCACCGGCAGCAAGGACCGCCGCGGAAATGCCCGCGTCCTGCGCCTCCACGCCGGTCAGCGCTACGTTGCCGGCATTGCCCACCGTGTACGTATAGGTCACGGGATCGCCCACACTGGCGAAGCGGTCTCCATCAGCGTCGCTCCATTCCGCGGACACTGTTCCTTCAAGCTTGGGCTCGCGGACTTTCAGGTCCACTTCTCCGCCGTTCACCGTGATGGTCTTGGTGCTTTGGCCGGCCGAGCTGACGTCCCACGAGGTGGCGGGAACGAAGAAGCCCCGCTCTGCTTCCTCTGCGGTCACTGTGTGGCGCGGGGTGGTGCATTGGTAGCTTTGGCCCGCCGGCAGCACACCGTAACGGCAGTTGCCCGGACCTTCCGGAAGGAACGGGCTGAAGTTGCCGACGGTGGGCACTACCTTCTCCACCAGCTGGCTCGTGTTCTTCACCGTGAAGGTGTACGGGACCAGGTCACCGGCCGCGTACGGCTGGGTTGCGAGGTCACGCCCGACGTCGGCACGCGCCCCGCTGATCTCGGCAGTCAGCAGCCCATCGCGCAAGGCGACCGCAGCACCGGTGAACGGCACCGTCTTGGTGAGCGACGGCGTCGTGCTGGCTGTGATGCTGAAGCTCGCCTCCGGCACGAAGTAGCCGCGTTCGATGTCGGCCGCCGTGATCACATGCTTGGCAGTGGTGCAGTTGTAACTGGCGCCCGCGGCGAGGTTGTTGAACCGGCAGTTGGGGGCCGACGGCGGCAGGAACCCTGAGTCGAAGTTCCCGGACACCGGCACTGCGTTGGCCGTGACGTTGGCAGTGCTCTTGACGTTGAGCGAATAGCTGAGGACCTCGCCCACCTGGTAGGGACTGGCCACGACATCGCGGGCCGGTGCCGTACCGGTGATGGCCAGGCCTACCTGCGGCGCCACCGGCACGGTAGCCGTGAAGGTGAATTGCGAAACCCGGCCGTTCGCCGTCGTGAAGGCGGCATTGAGGTTCTGCGGACCGCTGGCATTGGACGGAGCCGTCAGGGCAACGTTGACGGTCACCGAGGCGCCGGGGGCGACGTCGGGAACCGGCACCGTGGTGGCGGACCAGCCACTGGGTGTGTAAACGGTGGCCGTGGCGCCGGACAGAGTGCCGGATTCCTGGTTGGTGACGGTCACGGGGACCTGCTGGGTAGCCCCGGGAGCCGTGGTCACAGCGGGGACTGACAGCGGGGCACAGGCATAGTTCAGCCAGGCGTCGTCGAACTTGGCGAACGGCATGTTGTCCGTGTAGTTGCCCTCGTAGAGCACGCCGAACTTACCGTCCTCCAGGCGGGTGACCGTGGAGTAGGCGGAGAAGCCGGAGCGGATGGTGCGGACGCCCGGCCAGGTGGCGCCGTCGTCGCAGGAGACGCGGGCCGAGACATTTTCGCGGCCGGTCTTGGAGTTGGCGTTGGTGAAAATGAGCTTCTTGGCGTCGGCCGAACCCTGCGCTGCGTTCGGGAACATGCGCGCAATGGCACCGTTGTTGGCCGGATCCGGGAGTTCAGTGTCCTGCGTGACCGGGCCATACGTGGCGCCGCCGTCGCTGGAAATGGCCACCTTCCGGTAGCCCAGGTTGGCGTTGTCGCGGGAGTTCAGGAGCACCCGGCCGTCGGAGAGTTCCACGGTTTTGTTCTCGTCCATCCGATCGCCCACATTGGCACCCTTGTGCCACGTGGCGCCGTGGTCATCGGAGTAGACGCTGTAGGCCTGGATCTTGTTGCTGCCATCTGCCTGGCGTACGTCACCGGCGTACTGCTGGATCAGTCGGCCCTTGTACTGGCCGTACTTGAGCTGGATGCCCTCGCCGGAGGACGCGAAGTTGGAGCGGACGTCGCCGGCCACGGGGCTGGACTTGCTGGTACCGGGCTTGGTGACGTTGGTGATGAGCTTTGGCTGGCTCCAGGTGAGGCCACCATCCGATGACTCGATGACCGCTGAGGAGATTACGGTCCTGTCGGCGTCGTCGTTGCCGAACTGGCTGCCACCGAAGCCCTGGTCTTTGGAGAACACAAACAGGGCGAAGACCTTGCCTGCCTCGGCGTCGTAAATGTAGGAGGGATCGCTGTAGCCGTACTTCGGTCCGTTGGCATCGCCCACGTGCCCGGCGGCGATGACGGTAACCGGCCCCCAGGTCTGGCCGCCATCGGTGCTCCGGCGCTGCACGATCGAGTTCGCGTTAGGGGCATCTGCGGCAGAGCCGGGACGGCCGTCCCAGGCAGCCAGCACCACATTGTTGCCCAAGTACGTCAAGGCGGGGATCCGGTAGAAGAAGTTGGCGGCCGTGCGGTCCGCCCCGATATTGGCTTCAGTGAAGCTGCCGGGTGCTGCAGCAGGGTTGCCGGGTGGAATCGGAGCTGCCATGGCCGGGAGGCCGAGTCCGGCCAGGAGGCCCAGGCTCACGGTGCCAACCGCGGCGATGCGGGTGAGGGGGAATGCAAGGGATCTCAAATCCAGTGTCCTTTCGAAACGGCAGAGAGCAATCGACGAGGCATCCAACGGGCTTGTGTTACGTGCCACGTCGAACGTCCTACAACCATAGGGTGTTGGTCGTCACATTGCTAGGGATGAAGCTGAAGGAGCCGCTCGCTGCGGTGAAGCGGTAGCCTCATTGCGTACCGGCTACCCCTTTTAAGCAATGGAGCTGCAGTGAAAATCCTCATCCCGGACACCATCGAGCTGGACCTCTCGGCCCTTGCGGACCACGCAGTGGTTTACCAGGTGGACAGGCCCATTCCCGAGGAGCACCGCGACGCAGAGGTCCTGGTTGTGTGGAGAAATACCTCGGAGAACCTGGCCGACGCAGCCCAGGGAATGCCCCACCTCAAGCTCGTCCAAACGCTTGCCGCCGGTCCGGATTCGGTACTCTCCGCGGGTTTTGCGGACACCGTGGCCATCACGTCCGGCCGCTCACTCCACGACGGCCCGGTCGCTGAACACGCCCTGGCGCTGGTCCTTGCATCCGTGCGCCGGCTGGATGTCCTGCATGAATCCCAAAAATCTGCGACGTGGAACAAGCCCTACAACGCGGAGCAGTCCGCTCCTGCCACCGAACAGCTCTACACGCTCGACGGCGCCAACGTCACTATCTGGGGCTTCGGCTCGATCGCAGGGCGGCTCGCTCCCCTGCTGGCCGCGCTAGGTGCGAACGTCACCGGCGTCGCGGGTTCCAAGGGCGAACGCTACGGCTTCCCGGTAGTAGCCGCAGATGAACTTCCCTCGGTCCTCGCCAGCACCGATGTCTTGATGTCCATCCTGCCGGCCACACCCGAAACCGCCGACGCGCTCAACGACGAGATCCTCGCCGCCCTGCCTCGGACCGCCGTCTTCGTCAACGTCGGCCGTGGCGCCACCGTTGACGAAAACGCCCTCTTGGCCGCCCTGCAGGAGGGCCGCTTGCGCGCTGCGGCTCTGGACGTCACCAAGGTTGAACCCCTACCGGCCGACTCGCCACTCTGGAACGCGCCGAACCTGATCATCACGCCCCACGTCGCCGGCAACCGCCCCAAGGGTTCGTCCGCGCTCATCACCAGCAACGTCACCTCGCTTCGAGAGGGGAAGGCGCTCACCAACCAGGTTGCCGGCTGAAGAGGTGCCGGCAATCCCCTGCCCATCCGCATCGAAATTGCGATGCCGGCGAGCGGCCGAGAGCGGTTAGACGTTATCCCCCACCGGCAGTTGGGCGGATACAGATTGCTCCTGGGTGGTTATTGCTGAGGGGCGAGACTTTCCCGCAAACCCGATGGCCACAGTGACCAGGGAAACAACCGCAAGGAAGAGCCAGCCGGCCGCGTAGCCCGACCCTGGAACGATAACTCCGAATAGCGTCGGAACCAGGAAGCCTCCCACTGCTGAGAGCGTCAGCATCACACCGACGGCGGTCCCAAGATGCTCGGCGTCAACTTTGGAGAGCGCTGCCGGCACGGAGAGCCACGCGGGGAATGCGCAGAGGAAGGTGAATCCGACGACGAACGAGATGATCCAGAGGCCTTCAGCGGGCACAACCGGAATCAGCCCCATCGAGGCAGTCATGATGACGAGGGGGAGGAGAATAGCGATCTTATAGTTGGAGGTTTTGTCTGCAAGCCAGCCGCCAATGTAGCTTCCGGGTATGCCCGCAAGGGCAAGGACGGCACCGAGTAACCCGCCCTCTTCCGGCGTGAAACCCCTCGTGGTGACGGCGTAGTCTGACAGGAGTTGGGATGCGGTGAAGTAAGCGCCGTAGACGCCGATCATGGCCACGCCGTAGATCCAGAGTTGCTTGTCGACCAGTGCCTTCATGAGGCCGGCCCGGCTGATGTGGCCGCCACGGAGCGCAGTCATGTGCTTGGGCGTGTGGAACAGAACGGCTGTCAGGGCTCCCACCAGGACCCCGAAAGCGCCACAGATAAGCATCATGGGCCGCCATCCGAGCGCGGCAGTGATGTACCCGCAGATGTAGAGACCTACAGCTACACCGGCGCTGAAGGCAACGCCGGCGGAGATGCCCATAGCCAGATTAATTTCCCGGTCCTGGAACCAGACGCTAACTGCAGCGACTGATACGGCTATGAATATTGAAGCCCCGACACCGGCCACCGCACGGTACAGCGCGAGCTCAACATAGTTGCTGGCAATTCCTGACAGTGCACCGCCCACGGCCTCCATCAGGACGCCAATGACAAGGGTCGGCTTCATCCCGATGCGTGCGGCCAAAATGCCGCCCGGCACATGTGCGACGCCGTAGGCGAGGACGAAGATGGAGATGAGCAGTGCCAGCTGCGGAAAAGAGGCATCGAGATCAACGCTGATCGGAACGAAGGCGGCCGCGATATTGAACCAATTCAGTGTCAGTGACACGTAGCCCAGGCTAAGAAGGACCAACATGCCCCAGCGAGCTGAGAAGAGTTTTTGCTCAGGAGATTTTGCCATGACAGATTCCTTGTCTTTACAGAGGAAGACATGAGGGGCGAGTGCCGTCAACCAGTACAGTTCCGTATCGGCCGCTGACTGTTGACTTGAAGGTTTCGGAGCCCGCGGGCTTTTCCGGATCACCGTCGACATCATGTATGGAGGGGGTGTACTGCGCATGTGGCTGAGAGCGACAGACCATGACCACCCGAGCAAAGAGACTTCCGGATGGCACTTGATGTGAAAAGCAAGAACGGCTGCATCTGCACCTGCAGCAACCACTGGACGCTACTCGTGGTATGTCGAATTTTTTGCGATCGTCAAGTATGGTCAAGTTACCATGACCCGGAGGTTCTGAGAAGGGGGTTCTCAAAACCTCTCACAGCGCCCCAAGGGGAGCGTCGACCCAGCGTTCCGGCTACATGCCCTGGAGGCGGACTTACGTAGAATCCGGCCAACATGACAATCGGAACGACGTCGACAACTAAAGTCCGAACGGGCCTCAGCCGCGGGACCTCGGGGGCCGACGGCAAACAAAAGCCGCGCGTCATCCTTAGTGGCGCGGCATTGAAAGAGAATCAAACCATCCCCGGCAGCAAAGCGGATATGTCATTATATTTACTATCGCCACGAAAGTGTGACATCGTGGCTGAATGGCTGTCCTTCGAGGCACAGCCTCCTCTGACATTAGAAAGAGAGAAAGCTATGACGCGGCCTCTACATAATGAAACATGCACCACCTCCGTACCTATGAGCCTCATTGAACAACTGGCATTCTCCCCCACACAAAACGAGTTAATCGCCAGCCCGGCTCACGTTTGTATGCGCTTTGGCACATTGTCCGTCGGCAGCCTTTACGGGGTGCGGTGATGACAATGGAAATTGAGCGCTATGGAGAACATCCTTCCCAATTTGTGGAGGCTTGGATTCCCGATAACTGGTCACGCGACAGCGCGGTCGTACTGCTCCATGGAGGCTGGTGGCGGGCTCAACACGACCTGCACCTGATGGACGGACTTGCTTCCGATCTGCGTAAACAGGGGCACCTGGTTTGGAACGTGGAATACAGAAGAATCGACGGAGATGACGGAGGCTGGCCAGAGACGTTGGATGACGTCCTGGCCGCCGTTCGATGCCTGACTTCCGGCCCCCTGAAGGTCGAGCCATCCTCCATCACTGTGGTCGGACACTCCGCAGGGGGACACCTCGCCTTGCTCGCGGCCAAGACTGCACGGCTGGCTGCCGTTGTGGCTTTGGCGCCCATAACGGACCTTGCCCGGTGCGCTGTCGAGGGACTGGGTGAAGACGCCACGAGGGCCTTTCTCAAAAGGGCCGGACAGCTGAAGAAAGACTTCGAAGAAGCTTCTCCGCTGGAACAGACACCAATCGGCGCCCCTCAGTTGATAGTCCATGGCACTGATGATGCCCGAGTTCCCGTGAGCCATAGCAGAGCATATGCCTCCAGGGCCGCAAGTGCGGGTGACGAGGTTGAACTAATGGAAGTCCAGGGGGGTGACCACATGTTCGTTCTGCGGCCTGAGCATGCGTACTGGCCAAGGGCAGTGCAGTGGATGAACAGAGCGGCTAAGGTCTCTGCTCATGACGCAGTTGTCGAGGCGGAATAAACACCAGGCGCAGTGGCGTCGCTGAAATGCTGCCACGGAATTCAGCAGCCCATTGGAAGCCCTCTCATGCGGGCAAAGACAAAGAATGGACCCCTTCCAAGAATTACCCACCTCAGTTGCATTCCCCTCAACCAACAAACGCAACGCTCTGGTGAACCTCTATGCAAGCACATAGGTTTTGAAGTGGTCGTTTTCTTATCTATTTGGCCCTATCAGGCAACCGCTACGTAAGCTGAATTTGAACCTCTCCCGCGGGAGGCCATTTATGGGATTTGATGAGCCTTGCGTCTCCGACTAATATTAACTAAAGATATTTCATCTCAAAGGACCGCGAACATGAGCAGGCACGACGTCCCACCCGAACTGCTAGACGACTGGATTCGTGCGTGCAATGACGTATATCGCGTCCTGCGTCAGGGACGCAGCCGGGTCGGTCGACTGGGCGAAGGTGAGACGCTGACGGAGGCCCAGGTGGCAGTCTTGGATTCCGTAGCTCAGCGTGGCGCCCTTCCGGTAGGCGAGATCGCGCGCCATGCCGGAATCGCGCAGCCGACCGTGACCCGGATGCTGAATTCACTTGAGGCGCGCGGCATCGTGATCAGGCGTCCAGCTGACCACGATGACCGAGTCACCCTAGTGGAGTTGACAGGTCATGGAGTTGAAATGTGGGAGGTGAAGCGGCGTATTTTGCGAGACCTTCAAGAGGATTCACTTCTTCGGTTTCCGCCAGAATCTCGCGAGCAGGTGGTCTCGGTTTTGCAGCAGTTCGTTCAAATCGTAGAGTCGCAGATCTCACCCAAGTAGCAGGGTACAGCGTTGGGGGTCTCCGCACGCTTCCTTGCCATTTGCTTGCCTTACGCCGGCTCGCCCACCGCCACGGGCGCGTTCACTCCGGAGGGGATCGTGGTCGCTGCCCGCTCGCGGGATTTGCCGATGCGCGGCAGCCTGCCGGCGACACCAAGGATCTCTCTGCGCGCATCGTCAGGGACGTCGTTGAGTTCGCTGACACGTACCGAGAACCGCTGTGTGTGCTCAATGACCGGACGCTCCGTGGCTTCCCAAAGCTCAAGAGCGGACTCAATCGAGCGCCCGGACTCAGAGACTGCATGGGCCAAGCCCAAGGCCGACATCATGGCGCAGCCTCCTCCTTGACCCAAGTACGGTGGTTGCGCATGAGCGGCGTCTCCGATGATGGCCACCCGCCCTGACGACCATTTTGATAGTTCTACCCATTCGAAGTCGTCCCAACGCGGGATGGGCCCCAACCTTCGGATGAGGGACTCGATACCAGGGAACGAGCGGGACCATTCGTCCTGCGGCAAATATCCCCCCATGGCCTGCATGTCTGATGCGGAACAGACCAGCGCAATGTAGAGATCTTCTGTGCTGCTTGGGGTGTACAAGAGGAACCGCTGGCCTGACATGTACTCGATATAGTCATCTTCGATCTCACGGGGAACGTCGCCGTCTGTGCGCGGTAGCAGGAGCCGGGCACACCGCTGCCCCAGGGCCTGTCGACGACGGAGCAGGCCAAGGCTTTCGCGCACCTGCGATCCCACGCCATCGGCAGCGATAATCAGGTCCGCCTTTGCTGTTGTGCCATTAGCCAGACGGAGGACCCCTTCGGGTTCAGCCGCCACAGCAACCGATCCGGTGACTATTTCAACGCCCGATTCAACCGCGGCGTGATGCAATGCGGATATCAACCTCTCCCGCAGCACTGTTAGCACGCGGACGGAGCCGCTTGAGTTGATTGGAACCTGTCCAATCAAGTGTCCGTTACCGTCCCGGCTTTGAATACTCGTCCCGTAGTGAGCTCCAGTTGTGACCATTTCTTCGACGCCCAACTCCCTAAGGACTGCCAGTCCGTTGTCCCAGAGATAGATTCCGGCACCGAAGGCCCTGATGGATGTATTGGCTTCATGAAGACGTACCGTCCATCCGCGCCGGGCCAGTGCTGCTGCCGCAGTCAGCCCGCCGATCCCTCCGCCGGCAATTTCTGCATGTCCTTGAGCTGCGTGCATTTTTCCTCCTCGATCAGATACTTCAGCGAAAAATTCCTTGGGGTGAGTGATCAGTCGGCACCAAAACCGATGATCGGAGACCGGCTGGAACATGTGAGATGGCCCACGCCGAGAAGTATTACATACCAAGCTATACATACCAAGGGGTCGGAAAAATTTACATAGCAGGCTATTGACATGCTCTGTGTGGTCCATAGACTCGTTGTGACGCTCGTCGCATCCAATCAACAAACCCCCATGCCTGGGGTCCTCTCCGAATGAGGTCATCGTGCAACTCAAGACCATGCTCCTCGACGATTCGCCCATCGAATACGTCGAATCTGGCGATCCCGCCGCACCACCGCTCATCCTGATTCATGGATGGGCTCAAGACCACCGACTCTTCCGGCTCCTGGAACCACACCTGAGGGACCACTTCAGAGTGTTGCGTTTGAACTTTCGGGGACACGGCGGGAATCCTGGCACCCCCGGCGACTTCACGGCTGAGGAGCTCATCCAGGACCCCCTGGGTTTCATCGAGCATCTTGAGCTGGAGAATGTCCGCATCGCTTCCACCTCCCACGGGTGCTGGGTCAATATTGGCGTCCAGGACCGATTGGGATCTGATCGCTTCGGCCAGGCAGTGGTGATCGACTGGCTGATGAAACCCTTTGATGGTTTCCACCAGCAGATCGAACAAGGAGCTTCTCCCGAGACCGCTGCCGCGGCGCGGCAGAGCATGTTCGATGAATGGACCGAAGGTACCGATTCTGTCGATGTCATTGATCACGTCCAGCGCGAAATGACGTGGTTCGGAGAAGACATGTGGATCCGCGCCTGTCGAGAGATTCGCAAGAGCTACGACCTGTGGGGAAGCCCCTTGGAACGGATGGCAGCTGTCCAAGGCGGTCTGGAAGTGGCTCACATCTATTCCCAGCCGCTGGACCCCGAATACAAGAAGTTCCAGGAGGATTTCTCTGCACAGAATCCTTGGTTCACACCCATCCACATCCCCGGAAAGACCCACTTCCCCACTTTGGAGAACCCGGAATCAGTGGCCGCCGCGATCAAAACATTCTTCAGCTGAGAATCCGGATCAGCTATCCCACCAACCAGACACCGTCCATGAGATGGACGATGTCGACCGTCAAAGCCCCCCAATAATTTGACGGAGCCCCAGGAGCTTTAGCTCCCAAACACGAAGGAGTGTTATGACCGACATCGCTGCCTACCGCGCCTACTGGCATCCAATCGCCACCTCGATGGAGGTGAACGAAAAGCCTCAACGTTTCACCCTTCTTGGCGAGCATCTGGTTGCCTACCGAGTCGACGGCGATGCCGTCGTAATGCGGGACCTGTGCATCCACCGCGGCGCCGCATTGTCCGTCGGAAACGTCGTCGACGGAAACATCGAATGCGCCTACCATGGCTGGCAGTACGACCGGACCGGTAAATGCGCACGCATCCCTGCCCTTCCCGAGGGTCGCCCGATCCCCTCGAAGGCGCACGCCATTAACTACCAGGTCCGGGAACACGCCGGGCTTGTCTGGGTCGCGATGAGCGATCCTCTGGCGCCGTTCCCGGACTGGCCCCAGGGGTGTGAGTTCGACGCCCCGGGGGTGCGCGGGCACGTAGTCGGCCACTACCCTTGGGACGTCGGAGCCGGCCGCGCGGTCGAGAACTTCCTCGACGTCTCTCACTTCCCATTCATTCATGAGGATGTCCTGGGAGTTCGAGAGGACCCCTTGGTGCGCGACCACGAGATCAGCCGAGACGACTACGGCTATTCCTTCGTCTACCTGCAGAAGGAACCCGCTGACCCCACCGCGGGCGAAGGCGAGGTGCTCGAGCTGAATTATCACTACCGGATGCCGCTCACGGCCCATCTTCAGCGGGTTGCCCCGGACGGGCGCTGGACATGCATCTCGCTCCTCGCTAGCCCAACGTCCGCCACAACCTCTGACTTGTTCATCACCTGCACCCGTAACTTCGACCTGGATCCCTCGGCCGACCAAGGGCTGAGCGACTTCATCGAGATGGTCCTTGCGCAAGACAAGGCGGTCGTACAAAGCGTCCGCCCAGAGCAGATACCTGTCGATCTTCGCGAAGAACTCCACATCAAGGTTCCGGATGCAGCCGGAATGCTGCTGAGACGCTACCTCGGCAGGGTCGAGGGGATCGATAGCGTTGCCTGAACAGCCGACCATCGAAGTTCTGGTTGATCGAATCGAATGGCCGGCCGAGGACATCGTCGTTGCCCGCCTAGTCCACCCCGACGGGAAGCCACTTCCCCGATGGACGGCCGGTGCGCACATCGACGTCGTACTCCCGTCAGGCCTGGTGCGGCAGTACTCCCTTTGCGGCGACCCGGCTGATCCGAACGAGTACCGCATAGCGGTCCTCCGGGTCGCCGAGGGACGGGGCGGCTCCCGTGAGTTGCATGACTCTCTCCAGGAAGGGCAGTTGCTGGCCATACGTGGGCCTCGCAACAACTTCGAGCTACAGGACGCTGACGAGTACCTCTTTGTCGCCGGGGGAATCGGAATCACTCCGATCCTGCCCATGCTGCTCGCCGCTCAATCCAGAGGAGCGAGATCGACCGTGTTCTACGGCGGCCGGACACGACGGAGCATGGCGTACGTGGAGGAGCTCCACGACGTCGCCGACGCCGTCGTCATCGCACCTAAAGACGTGTTCGGGCGACTGGACCTTGCAGACATTGTCTCCAGGGCGAAAGACGTCGGCGCGCTCTACTGCTGCGGCCCAGAGCCTCTGCTCAGTGAGCTAGAGTCGCGGGTACGCGGGGCCGATTGCCCGATCGACCTCCGCCTAGAGCGCTTCCAGGCCAACGACGTGGACGCACCGAACACAACCTTCCAAGTGATGATTCAGTCAACGGGAGCCCTATTCCACATTCCCCCCGACCGCTCAATCCTTGAGGTGCTCCGAGAAAAGGATGTCGATGTGCTCTACTCCTGCGAGGAGGGCACGTGCGGTAGCTGCGAGACAGGGGTTATCGAAGGTGAGCCGGAGCATCGCGACGCCGTCCTGATGTCCGAAGAGCGCGACCAAGGCAAGAAGATGATGATCTGCGTCTCGCGTGCCCGATGCGACAGGCTCGTGCTGGATCTCTGAGACGAGTGCGCCTCAGGCGACTCGGGCGCAGGTGGGTAGGTTGGCAAGGGGCTGGTCGACAAATACGTCACTATGCCTTGGCCACCGGAAGCTACTCACCGCGCCGCTCACCGACACAGTGGGCACCTCCACCTCAACTGCCGAAATGACGATGCATCGGGCATTCGAGCCCCCTTCCATGAGAGCCGATAACCCAGAAACTAAAGGAGGATAAACGTGGCCGACTATCCCGGAGGGCTGATCGCACCCAGTTCGAACACCACGGTACTGTCCGTGAGTATGGGCAGACGGGGTTGCAGCGCCCTCCGTGAGGTGCTTCAGGCGTGGGCCGCTGCGGAAGCAGCAGAACTCATTGAGCATGAGGACACTTTCGATGCAAGAGCTTGGCTCCGGGATAACACCAACGGAAAAGAGCCGGCCCCAAGCGTGGAACCGTCGGGGCGCCCCCGCCGGCCATTCCTGGTCATCGTGGGATACAAACAAGAGGAATTTTGGTCGCTGACAGTTCTGCTGTCACAGCTGCTGGGGCGCGCACCACGAGCGGGGCTCCACGTAGTGGTGGCTGCGGAAGGTCCGCTGTGGGCCTTACCGGTACTGCTGACAGACTTTCCCGGTCTGAGCGTCGTGCCTCCAGGACCTTCAGGCAGCGAGCAATTCGTCCAGATTCTTCAACGTGCCGTCCAGCCTGACGCTGTCCGGGCCCACGAGGTGCCTCACTGTCGGGGTCCCAGCCAGCCAGGGCCGGTACAAAGCCCGGCTCTGGCTGCGTCGGTTCTCTCGATCTATCGAACGCCCCGTCCGACCTGTCCGCGGCGGGAAGGTCCTTGACCACTACCTGCTCACCGTTCACCGGCACGCAGCCGCAAATGCCCTGAAGGTCACCGCGGACCCCTTCGGGATCTTCCATGGGGAAATCAACCAGGGCAGCGACGGCCCACTGGAAGTGTACCTGCCCGTCGACGCGCTCCTGCCTCCCCAAAAAGCCCTGGACAAGCCGACGACACCGTCCGCAGCTACACAGTGTCCGGTGGCCGGTCCGTAGTGGTCAAGGTGGAGGGCGCGGCCGTACGCCGGAACGCGCCTGGATAATCCAGCAGATCGCCCTCGGTCACGCGGGTGTATCGTCAGGACCACACTTGTGGCCCACGCCTTCCCTGTGAACGAAGCGATCTCGGGGACATTTGCGTTATAGGCCCTCTCAGGAGCTTTCCGTGAGTTTGCGAACGACGGCGTCCTGCTTATGTCTGTCCAGCGCCCCGGCGTTAGTTTGCACTTGAACGCGAACGCAATTTGCCATGACCGCCTGAGCCAGGTCTTGGGCGAGGCGCCCGGTGTCGGAAAAGGTTCCCGCAGGTGCGTAACATCAATCATGGGCATGGCAAGCTCCGACGTTGAGTGGCGCAAGGTTCTCGAGCGGTCCGATTTCTCCACCGGGTGCTCGGTGTTGGGCGTCACGGTGACCTCTGACTCCGAGGTTCTGATGCTTGTCGCGACCACGGAAGGAGCCGTCGTACTCGCCCGTGCCCAGCGCGACATGAAACCGCTCGACGACGTACGGGATCAGTTGCAGCGCCTAGGCCGGACCATCGCCGCCGGGTAGCCAGGGAAGCCGGAATTCGGACACGCCACTACCAGCCGCCGGCGTTCGACGCGATGACCCTCTACATCGACCAAGGCGTCTCAGGAGCACGCGGGTCGCGACCACAGTTCGATCCAGCACTCGACGCCCTTATTGAGGGGGACACCCTCGTCATCACGACTTTGGACCGGCTCGAGCGATCCACTCCAAACACGCCGCTTTTGCCGATGAGATACGCCGTCGGGGTGCCGGTCTGCACGTCCCGAACGTCCGCGACGGACTACAAGACCACGCCTGCCATGAACTAGGCCCACACGAAAAAGCGGGCCTGTCCTCGGAGGAGGTCAGGCCCGCTTTTCGCAGACAGATCAGGCGTGCTCGTACGTCAGGCAGTCAGCGGCTTCACGGCCGGGGCCGACCTTGACGGCGGGCGCCTCGCACATAAGGTTGCTGTTGTGGACGCACTCGGTCCGCTGGCAAGCGCCAACGTGGGCGAGGACCTTGGGAAGGCCACCCATGGCATTGGTATCAATGAACGTCGCGCAGGAAGCGTGGTCCTGGCTGCCACCGATCGTGATTCCAAAGGCCGTACATCCGTTGTGGTTGAATCCGCAAGTGCCAACGCTGCAGGCGGATACTTCGGCAACATGTTCGGTCATTGTTCCTCCTGGTTGGATCCTGAATAGTACTGCGGTTGAACCCCGCGTGTACTACCCAAACTACGCCGGAATGGCGCGGTTTAACCCGGTTGAATAGCGCATTTGTACGTGCGCTAATACGGAGGCTATTTGCTGGGCCTGCGGAGGGCGTCGCTGATTCGCGCCCGGGTTTCCTCATCCAACGGGACGGTCACGTGATGGTCCCTTGCTGCACGGTCGGACAAGATCTTTTGGATGACCATCCGGCCCAATCCGGCAAAAACGGCAGCAGCCACAACGCCCAGCACCATCGACTTCGGTTTCTCAGCCATGCCGCAATCCTAGTGACGCCCGCCACGCACGGCCAGTGCCGCCGTCGGGCATCACCGGGTGCCGCCGTCAGGGCCCACCGAGCGCCCCCGCGGACCCTTCAAATTGGTTCACTTTCCGCCGTCACGGCGGGGTGTCCTCGCGGAATCCGGCTGAATAGGGTATGTGCGCCGCTCCCGGTAGAATGGGTGTGCAAGCTCGCGGAGCGCCCCCCACGCTGTTAGAAAACTCTGTACTAAACACTGTTTGAATGCGGTCGAACGGCGTGAGACGGCATCCTCCGCGGCAGCCTTATTTAAGGTTCACCCCAACTCACGCACAGGAGTTACCGGATGCCCCGGATCGTCGTTGACGTCATGCCCAAGCCCGAGATTCTGGACCCCCAGGGGAAGGCCATCGTGGGTGCACTGCCCCGCCTCGGCTTCACCAGCTTCAGCGCAGTCCGCCAGGGCAAGCGTTTCGAACTGACCGTCGACGGCGAGGTGACCGACGCTATCCTGGCCCAGGCCCGCGAAGCCGCCGAGACCCTGTTGTCCAACCCGGTGATCGAGGACGTCGTCAACGTCGAGGTCGTCGAGGCCTGACATGACTTCACTCCCCCTGATTGGCGAGGCTATCGCCGTCGCCGCCGAGCCCAAGCTCGCCGGTGCCAAGATCGGCGTCGTGACCTTCCCCGGCACCCTTGACGACCGCGACGCCGCCCGTGCAGTGCGGCTCGCAGGCGCCACGGCGGTGCCGCTTTGGCACGCAGACTCCGAACTGGGTGATGTTGACGCAGTCATCATCCCCGGCGGTTTCTCCTACGGCGACTACCTCCGCGCAGGCGCCATCTCGCGCTTCGCACCGCTGATGTCCAAGATCATCGATGCTGCGAACTCCGAGGCAAAGCTCCCCGTGCTGGGTATTTGCAACGGCTTCCAGATCCTCACAGAGTCGCACCTGCTGCCCGGTTCCATGATCAAGAACGACCACCTGAAGTTCATCTGCCGGGACCAGGTCCTGCGCGTGGAGAACGCCAACACTGCGTGGACCCTGGACTACACGGACGGCCAGGAAATCGTTGTGCCGCTGAAGAACCAGGACGGCCAGTACATCGCGGACGAGAAGACCCTGGATGCCCTTGAGGCTGAGGGCCGCGTGGTGTTCCGCTACGTGGGCTTCAACCCGAACGGCTCCCGCCGCGACATCGCCGGCATCTCCAACGCAGCCGGCAACGTGGTGGGCCTCATGCCGCACCCCGAGCACGCTGTGGAGACCGGCTTCGGTCCCGAGTCCCTCGATGGCGCTCCCCGCGACACCGACGGCCTGGGCTTCTTCACCTCCGTTTTGACCAAGATTGTGGGAGGCGACAAGTGACCACGGAAACCACCAAGAAGTTCAACATCGACACCGTTGAGCACGCCGCGAAGACCCCGGACACGGAACTCCCGTGGGCCGAGCTGGGCTTGAAGCAGAACGAATTCGACGAGATCGTCAAGGTCCTGGGCCGCCGCCCCACCGGTGCCGAGCTGGCGATGTACTCCGTCATGTGGAGCGAGCACTGCTCCTACAAGTCCTCCAAGAACCACCTCCGCCAGTTCGGCGAGAAGGTCACCGAGGAAATGAAGAAGGACATGCTGGTTGGCATCGGCGAGAACGCCGGCGTCACCAACCTGGGCGACGGCTGGGCCGTGACGTTCAAGATCGAGTCCCACAACTCGCCGTCGTTCGTTGAGCCGTACCAGGGTGCCGCTACCGGCATCGGAGGCATCGTCCGCGACATCATCTCCATGGGCGCACGCCCGGTTGCCGTGATGGACCCGCTGCGCTTCGGCGCAATCGACCACCCGGACACCGCCCGCGTCATGCACGGTGCTGTCGCCGGCATCGGCGGCTACGGCAACTGCCTGGGTCTGCCGAACATCGGCGGCGAAATGGTGTTCGACTCCGTCTACCAGGGCAACCCGCTGGTTAACGCCCTGGCAGTGGGCGTCATGCGCCACGAGGACATCCGCCTGGCCAACGCATCCGGCAAGGGCAACAAGGTTGTGCTGTTCGGTGCCCGCACCGGCGGCGATGGCATCGGCGGCGCTTCGGTGCTCGCCTCCGAGTCCTTCGACGACACCAAGCCGTCCAAGCGTCCGGCCGTCCAAGTGGGCGACCCCTTCGCTGAGAAGGTCCTCATCGAATGCTGCCTCGAGCTCTTCAAGGGCTCCCTGGTTGAAGGCATCCAGGACCTTGGCGCCGCAGGTATTTCCTGTGCCACGTCCGAGCTCGCCTCCAACGGCGACGGCGGCATGGAGGTCGAACTGACCTCCGTCCTCCTCCGCGACCCCACGCTGACCCCGGGCGAGATCCTCATGTCCGAGTCGCAGGAACGCATGATGGCCGTGGTCACTCCGGAGAACATCGAAGCCTTCGAAGCCGTGATGGACAAATGGGCTGTGGAGTACTCCTGGCTGGGCGAGGTCACCGACACCGGTCGCCTCATCATCACGTGGGAAGGCGACGTAATCGTCGACGTCGATCCCCGCACCGTTGCGCACGACGGCCCGGTCTACGACCGTCCGTTCGCCCGCCCGGAATGGCAGGACTCGGTTCAGGCCAACTCCTTCACCGGATCTGTTGAAGACGCGGGCCGTCCGTCCGGTCCGTCGGAGCTGGCTGCAGCCGTCACCGAACTGGTGGCATCACCGAACATGTGCAGCAAGTCCTGGATCACCAAGCAGTACGACCGCTACGTTGGCGGCAACACTGCAATGGCCTTCCCCGACGACGCCGGCGTGGTCCGCGTTGACGAGGAAACCGGCCTGGGCGTTGCCCTGGCCACGGACGCCAATGGCCGCTACACCTACTTGGCGCCTTACGAGGGCGCACAGCTGGCTCTGGCCGAGGCTTACCGCAACGTCGCCACCTCCGGCGCTGTTCCGATGGCCGTCAGCGACTGCCTGAACTTCGGTTCCCCCGAGGACCCGGATGTCATGTGGCAGCTCGCAGAGGCCATCCGTGGCCTCTCGGACGCCTGCATGGAGTTGGGCATTCCGGTGACCGGCGGCAACGTTTCGCTGTACAACCAGACGGGCACGACGCCGATCCACCCCTCCCCCGTGGTGGCAGTCCTGGGCAAGCTCGACGACGTCGCCCGCCGCACGCCGTCGGGCTGGCGCGAGGACGGCCAGGCCATCTACCTGCTGGGCACCACTGCCGCAGAGCTGGACGGCTCGGAATGGTCGAACCTCCGGGGACACCTCGGTGGCTTGCCGCCGAAGGTTGACCTCGCGGCCGAGCGCGCCTTGGGTGAAATCCTGATCAACGCTTCCCGCGACGGCATGGTTGACGCAGCACACGACCTCTCCGAAGGTGGCCTCGCGGCTGCTTTGGTTGAATCCTCGCTGCGCTACGGAGTCGGTGCCCGCATCGCCCTCGAGGAACTCATGGAGCGCGACGGCGTGGACCTGTTCACGGCCCTGTTCTCCGAGTCCCAGGCCCGCGCAATCGTGTCCGTACCCCGCTCCGAGGAAGTCCGCTTCAAGGACATGTGCACCGCCCGCGGCTTCGCGCACCTCCGGATCGGCGTTGTAGACGCTGCCGGCGGAAAGCTGGAGATCAACGGCGTGGACGAGCTCTCCCTGGACGCCCTCGGTGAAGCACACGAGGCAACCTTGCCGAAGTACTTCGGCTAGGAACAGCTAAAAGGACGCGGGGTCACGCAAGTGGCCCCGCGTTCCTGCTTAAACCGCGTTCCTGCTTAAACCGGCCAAGCCTGTCGCAGGGACAGCAGCTCCGTGAATTCCGCCCCGGGCACGGGCCGCCCGAAGAAATACCCCTGACCACTGGCGCAGCCGATGCTCCGCAAGGCCTCCGCTTGTTCAGCGGTCTCGATTCCCTCCCAGATGCCCTCCAGTCCGCACGAGCGAATAACCTGCTGGATGGCTGCCAGGAAACCCAGCTGCAGCGGATCAGACCCCAGGTCCCGCACGAACTGCCTGTCCACTTTCACCCGGTCGACGGGCAACTTCCTGAGGTATCCCATGGACGAGTAGCCGGCGCCAAAGTCGTCGATCTCTAGTCCGACTCCCAGCCTGTGCAGGCTCGCCAAGGTGTACCGGTCAAGCTCGTTGTTGTGGATGATGGCGCTCTCGGTCAGCTCCAGGACCAGCGACTCCGGAGGAAGCCCGGCGTCCGCAAGGGCCTCTCCGACGTCATCAACGAACTCCAGGCTCTGGAGGTCGGCTGCGGAGACGTTGATCCGCATCGAAAAATCTTCCTGGGGAACAACATGGTCATCCCGCCACCGGCGCAATTGACCCACGGCGGTCCGGAGGACCCACCGGCCCAGCTCGGCGATCAGCCCCGTGGCCTCGGCGACGGGAATGAAGTGGTCCGGCATGATGAGGCCATGTACCGGGTGTTTCCAGCGGACCAACGCTTCGCTGCCTTCGATCCTCCCGGTGGCCAGCTCCACAATGGGTTGGTAGAAAAGGACCAGCTGGTCTGAGCGGATGGCTTCGCGGAGTTCCCCCACGATCTGGCGCTGCAGCTGGCGGGCGTGCAAGGTGGCGGGGTCGAACACTTTGAGCTTGTTCCGGCCTTCACTCTTGGACTCTTCCATGGCCATGTCAGCCTCTTGGAGAAGGTCCTCGGCACTGTGGTGCCGCTCTGCAAGGCGCAAGCCCATGCTTGCTCCGCACCGGACGCTGTTGTTCCCGAGGTCGATGTTCGGTTCCAGCGCCGCCAGGATGCGGTTCCCGACGGCGGTGGCCCGGGTTTGCGGGGTGGCGGGCAACAGCACGGCGAATTCGTCGCCGCCGAGGCGAGTGACGACGTCGTTCTCCCGGACTGCCGACGTTATGCGCATCGCAACGGTGACCAGGATCTGGTCCGCCGCCGCATGGCCGGCGGAATTCTTGAGTGCTTTGAAGCCGTCCAGGTTAAGGAGAAGCAGCGCAGGCGGCGCAGCTCCCAGAGCGGCGGCATCCTGCGCTTCAATAAAGGCGTTCACCAGAGCCAAACGGTTGCCCAGCCCTGTGAGGGCATCGGTCATGGCATCCCGGCGTTGCTCATAGCGTGCTTGATGGAGCTCCAGCATCAGTGCGTCGATGTGCCGCTCCAGTTTGTCTATCCGGGGGTGGATCCCTGCTGGAATTGAGCTGCCGGGCTTTTGGCCGGTCACGACTCTTCCAAGCGACGCAAGCTGGTGTCCGCTACAGCCTGCGGTTTGGAGACGGGGTTGCGGCGCTCGTCGAGGAAGAGCCGGTAGGAAGCGATGTCCAGCCTGCCGTCCGGTTCCACCTTGTTCCCGGCCCGGTATACGTGGGTGATCCACGATCCGCCGAGGATCGCTTCGATCCACGCATCGCATTCGGCCAACGGGAGGTGGACGCGGGTACCGGTATTCCTGCGGTGGCCTGCGATGGATACCGTGATGCAGCTGCCCAGGAGGCCCTTGTCCGCCGTGAACCAGGCGAGGCCTTCGACGTCGGCCACGATAGTCAGGTTCGCATTGCCGTCCTCAACGGATTGGACGGGCCCCATCCTGACCGAACGGCGGTCCGCGTTCAGCGATGTGTGGGTCCCTGCTTGGTACGGCGGGCTGGTGATGTCCTGCCTGAACGCGGACAGCTCCTGGTTGTGCTGAACCTGGATCCTGGTGGTGAGCTCATTAAGGGTCATGATCGTGCCTCATCCGCGATAGTGGCCGCCTCCAGGCGGTCTGCTCCTACAATCCGGTTTCTTCCTTGCGCTTTGGCGCTGTACAGCGCCGCATCAGCTACCTCGATCATGAAAGTGAGGTCGGCGGCAGCAGGGATGCTGGACGTTACGCCGTAGCTGATGGTGGGGAACGAGACGCCTTCGGGCTCGGTCATGGCCGCCATCCGGCGACTGATTTCGGCAGCGATGTCTTCTGCCCGTTCCTGGGTGGCGCCGGGCAGGAAAAGAACGAACTCTTCCCCTCCGTAGCGTCCAATCAGGTCAGTGGACCTGACCGACGCTGCGCAAGCCGCGGCGAATGCTTTCAAGGCGACGTCGCCGGCGCCGTGGCCGTGCTGGTCATTGACGGCTTTGAAATGGTCCAGGTCCGCCAGCACTATCGCTGCCCCCGACCCGGTGGAGTGCAGGCGGTTCAATTCAGTGGTGGCCAGGTCCAGGAACGCTCCCCGGTTGAGGAGACCCGTCAGGTGATCACGGGTGGCGCGTTCCCGGAGGCCCTTGATGAGTTGGTCGCTGGTGAGGGCCGTCATGCTGAACGACACCGTAACCAGCAGCACCATGGAGACCAACCCCGACGGCGCCGGACCAAAGTACGTCCGGAAGGTCTCGCTTGCCGGACCTTCCAGTGCATAGACTGCCCAGCGGCCAAGATAGTAGGTGGCCAGGAGTCCGGCAGCCAGGGACAACGCCTTGTGGACCTGCGAGTGGGTGGGCTTGATGAACCAGAGGTCCCAGGCGGCCAGGGCAATGCCGGTGGTCATCATGGCCAAGTACACGAAGCCGCCAGACCAGACGTTGCTCGCCGGACTGTCCAGGACAGAGGCGACAGCCGTGATGCCGGGCGCTATGGCGAGCTGCCAGGGAGCTGCCTTCCGGTCCCGAAGCGTCAATGCTCCTGCCCAGACGCTGAACGCTCCAGCCACTACCAAAACGTTGCCCAGCGGGTTGGCCCACTGTTGGTGCGCGGAACCGTTGAGAAGGAACGCAGCGTTGCCCAACATGAACTCGAGCAGGGCCATGCTCCACCATCCGGCGTAGGGTGACCGCGTGCGGTGGAAGGATGCGCAGAACAGGACAAATAGGGTCACTGTGACCACGCCCAGGGCAACCCTTACGGAAAACGGATCGAGCACCATGTCCAACCCCCTCAGCTGGTCGTCCGGCCTTTGAGTTCAGTGTGATGCTGCTCGCTCAACCTCGCTGCTGTGTTTCCTCAAGATTGGCTCAAGATCGTCCGGCCATTGAGGGATTCACCACCTAGACGTTTTTTGCGCCACCTATTTTTCGTGTTTTTAGCACCTTGGCCCGGATTCAAAACCGCGTGTTTTCAAGGGGTGCCACCACCTAGGGACTTCTTTTCACCACCTAGACGCGCTTTTTGACGGAAGGCTCCTGTTCGGAAGAACGATCACCGAGTGGGGGCCTGATGGCCGGGAAGGCGTTGTGTTGGGCGGGTCCTTTAGTGACGTGTGCATCCCTTCCGCTTCTGGCGGGTCGGGGATCAACGTCGATGCTTTGCCTCCGTTGCCCGATCCGGACGAGTTGGACGCCCGTGTGAGGGACATGGCCGGGGCCGGGGCGGAGTTTCATCACGGCGTGCAGGACGCAGCCAGGAACTGGTCAGGGCTGGAAACGGCGTACCGGACACAGGAATCGGACCAGGTGCTGGGCGCGTTCGCCCCGGTCCTGGCCCGATCCGAACAGGTCCAGGACCTCACGGCCCGCGCGGCCAGGGTCCTGAACGCGTACGCGGACCGGGCCAGGGACATCAAACACCGGATCACGTGGCTACGGGCCGAGGTCCAGGCGCTGGATGCGATCATCCTGGCCAATGACGACTGGCAATCCAAGAACAGCATCGTCGGTGATCACCAAGCCGCCGTGGACAAGGCCAGTGCCCTGGCCCAGGCCATCTTGGACTCCGACACCCAATGCGCGAACGACCTCAGTGCCCTGGTCGGCGGGGGCCCCTACACCAGCGCGCACATCCCTCGGCGGGACAAGTTCACTTCCACCGACCCGGTCTCCAACGGCTTCACCGTCCTCCAGCACTACCTCGGCACGGACGCGACCATCCCGGACCTGCCCTGGGGCCGGACGGTATCCATCCGTCCCGAAGGACGCCTTTCCGCGGTGCAAGGATTCGCGACTGCCGCTGTCGGTGCCGTCGAAGGGCTTTACACCCTGGCCGGGACCACCGACAAGAACCAACAAACCCAGGCTTGGCAGGGTACCGGAGCGTTAGGGCAGGCAGTGTTGACCACCACGGCCGTCATCGCCCGCGGTTTTACGAACATGACCGGACCGGACATCGAAGCGATCCTGACCACAGCCGCCGCGGTCAAGGACACCGTCCATTATGACGAATGGGGTACAGACCCTTGGCGGGCGGGCGGCCAAACCCTGTTCGATGTCGCTTCGATGACTACCGGTGGCGTCCCCGCCGTCGATGCCCGGATCGCGGCCCTCGCCGCCAAACTCCGGAACACCCCGGCAACAATGCCCGTTCTGTCGGAAGCCGGGACTGCCCTGACCGCCACCGGCAAAACCGCCACCACGCTTGGCGACACCGCCGCGAAAGTCAACACACTCATCGCACCGGCCAAGGCCACGGCGTGGATGACGAACCTTGACGCCGCCATCGCCAAGATAGACGCCCACCTCGCGGCCATCGGCAAGTCCCTCCAGGACTACGCACCGAACCCCGCCACCGCAGGGGCTCCGGCCCACGCGGCTCCCAGCCCTCCCGGATCCGGACCGATCACCGGCTGGCTCAACGAACACCACAAGACCGCGCCCAGCAGCATCGCCCCCGCCCCGGAGACCCGCCCCCAAGGCCTGTGGAGCGAAGAAATCCGGAAAACCCCACCGGCGGAAACAGCCAGCACCGAGTCGGTCAACGTTGTCGAACACGCTCCCGCCTCCCTCGACCATCCAGAGCAGGGGCCGACCCCTCATCCGGACGATCCGCCGACACCTCGCGATCAGTTGTACGGAAAACCCACAACGGGGCATGCCGAGCACTCGGCCTATCCCGAGGCGACCGATCTCAACCGAAGAACCATGGAAACTGTCTCGGATCCGAATGCTCCTTGGGGGCGATTCGACGGGGGCCGCGGGGAGCCAATGACTAAAGGAGACTACGACAGGCGCTACACGCTCTTGACGGAAAGCGGAAAGTACCGGGATGACTATCCACCGAACGCTGGTGCAGTCAGAGGCACTCGAACGGACTACATCAGCCTGAAGGATTTTATCCGTGAATACGGCGACAAGCTTGATCGAATTGGTGACGAATCCGGAAAATACTTAGGCATCATGGAGAATGGCAAGGCAGCATCCTTCGAAGAAAGGTCCCTGCCTGTTAATGCCCTCAATCAAACATATGCCGAATACCGCTGGGCCAAGGAATGGCCATCTAGGGCAGAAGGCTGGAAGATCGAGGTTTCCAGAATTGCTCCCGCTTTTGGCCGCAAAGGTGGAGGCCTTCAAGTGGTGGTTCGAGATACATCGGGAACCGTTCAAAGAATTGATAAACTAATCAGCATGGGAGTCTTGTCATAGTGGATGTCACAGTTGGGTCTTTAAGGGAAATGGTCTCCAGAATTAGTCACATCGCCGCTGAAGCGGACGTGGAGGTCAGCGAAGCTTCGCGGGCAGGCGCCTGGCATTTTTATCACGCAGGCATTGAAGACAGGGTTCAGATCGAGGGTGAGAATCTGGTCTTGTCCAACCGCGAAAGAAACCTACCCCTGCAAGATGAATTCATAACTTCAGAACTCGCTGACATGGAGAAGTACCTTATTTATCACTTCTGCAGTATTGCACGGCCATGGAAGGGCTTCTCGCGCCTCTTGGTTGTTCCCATACCCCTCACCAATGACAAAGTCGCCGTGGGGTATGAAATCAAAGGAGGACCGAGCATGTTCGAACTCGTCAGCCCTTTCTCCAACATTCGCCGATATGCCTCGAATACTGAACTCATCAAGTTCTCTCACTACGTCAACCTTTCCCCCGAGGAACTCTACGAGGCCTGCATGGCGCCAAACGGCAAGCCTCCATTCTTTACGCAACCACCATCAAACCGCTGAACAGCCTCGCATTCGAAGGGAATACCCCGCCATGTGGAATGTCTACCCACCAAACGATGCCGTGGAAGGAAGCCACAGAGACCATACAGACTTGCGCGTCTTCCGGTCTGAGTTCGGCGCCATCCTTGACCGCATCGGGCATGAGGACGGCTCTTGTCTCTATCCCCTCATTGACGCCAAGCCCCAGAGTTTCGAAGCCCGCTCGCTTCCCGTCAGTGCACTGGAGCTGCCCTACTTCAGCTATCGGGTGGCGGACGAGTGGCCTGAGGGAATGGCCGGCTGGAAGGTTCAGTCTTCGACGGCTGCCCCATGGTTCGGCAGGCAAGGCGGGGCTACCCAAATCCTCTTTTTTGATGAAGAGGACTCCCTGATCAGTGTCGAAGACCTGCTGAAAATGGGGGTACTGGCGAATGAGTCCTGACATCCAATCAATGATGGACCGGCTTGGCCCTGCCGCATCCTTGGCCGGCTACACCGTGGAGAGTTTTCCTGACGACCCATGGTGCATCTACAACGTCGGCGGCGAGGTGAAGCTCTGGTTGCGGCAGGAAAACGGCTGGTATGTGCTGTCGGAATCTGAGCGAGACCGCGATGAACGGATCTTTTTCGCCGGTGCCAATCTGCGGGATATGGAACTGGTACTTGTGTACAGGATGGCCAACCGACATCGGCGGCGTATCGGCAGCCCCTTGCTTGTGCCAACTTCCGCGCCCGTTACTCCAGATCAAACAGCCAAGGGTTTCGACCTGGGACGGAAGGAGTACGGCGCCTGGGTGCTCCGGGATTCCGCAACAGGCTCAGTCTGGCTGGGCCGAATGATCACGCTGACGGAATTTTCACATTTCGCAGGCATGGCACCCTGGCAGCTCTGGGATGTCATGACCGAACGCGCGCAGTCATCATTCAGCACCTTGAGCTGAAGCTGTTCACCCCGCCATTACCCGGCGCAAGCAACGTCAACTCAACTACATCGGCAAGGGGCCGTCGTCGTGGTATTCCGCTTCCAGGCCGTGCGGTGTCTTCTCCCATTTGTGGGGGCTCGTCACCATCTGCCAGGCGGCGCGCCAGGCGGCCACCGAGTGCAGCACCCAATAGAACGGGTTAAGCAGGGCGAAGATGGCGATCCGCCATCCGTGCCGGCGCATGGTGGCCACGCCGGAGACGAAGATCATCATGGCGTTGCCGAACAGCATGGACACCACGCCTCCCACCAGCAGCCACTGAGGCAGGACCAGCCCAACAATGTCGTAGCCGATGTACGTCACCACCGTGAATCCCACCACCAGTGGGTAGGCGAGGAAGGCCAACGGGGTTCCCAGGATGAGGCCAAGGAAGCCAATGGTGCCCGCGACGCCGGTGCTCTTGATGTAGCGCAGGGAGTTCCTGGTGTTCACCGCCGAGGTCACCATGTAGCCCTTGATCCACCGGGTGCGTTGTTTGATCCAGGCCGGGACCTGCGAGCACGCTTCCTCCCAGGTGGTGGAGTTGATGACGCCTACGCGGTATCCGTCCACGGCAGCCCGGAGGCCCAGGTCCGCGTCCTCAGTAACGTTCCAGGGGTCCCACGCACCCACTTCCTTCAGCAAGGACGTGACGAAGTGGTTGGACGTACCGCCCAACGGCAGCGGAATGCCGGAATTGTCCAGGCCCGGGAGCATCGAGTCGAACCAGTGCGTGTACTCGATGGTGAACAAACGGGTGAGCACGTTCTGGTCCGCATTGAAATAGTTCAGCGCCGCTTGGACGCAGATGAGTGGTTTGCGGTTGGGGTTCAGGTGTTCCCGCTCGAATTCGTCCTGTTTGAAGGCGGCAATGGAGGCGCGGAGCTGGCCCGGGTCAGGACGGTCCTCGGCGTCGTAAATGACCACGTACTCGCCCCGCGCGAACGTGAGTCCGTAGTTACAGGCCCTCGGCTTGGTCTGCGGATCACCCTTGGGGACGATGAGGATGCGGACGTACTCCGGCGGCCTGGAAGCCTTGGCCGCGGCAATGGTCTCGGCGTCGTCCTCCTCCAACAGGACAAGGACATCGAGCTTGGAGCGCGGATAGTCCAGCTGCCCCAGGTTGATCAGCAGCTTGTCGATGATGTTGGCCTCGCGGAAAACCGGCACCAGGATCGTGTACACCGGCAGCTCGGCGTCGGGCACCCGTTCCGTCGCCAAGGGCGGAAGACCCCGGCGGGCACGTTCCCGGTCCCGGGCCTTGGCCACGCCGGCTTCATGCAGGGCGTCGAAAGGACGGCGGAGGCTGGCCAGCGTTTTGAAGCCGATGCTCACCAGGAACACGATGTTTGCTGCGGCCAGCAGCACAATGATCGCCGTCAGCGGTGAGAGCACGAAGGCGGCCGCAATTCCCAGGACCAGGACCACCGGAAGATAACGCTGCCACTGCGTCAGGGCGGTGCGGGCAGACTCCCCCGGCCGCTCCTCGGCCAGGCGTTCGGCGGATTCGTACAGGAGGTGCCGGCGGAAGGAACGTTGGATGGACTGGTTGATGTCCCAGTCCGTGGTGGTGCGGAAGACGACGTCGCTGGCTCCGAACGTCAGTGCGGCTTCATGCGCAATGGCCGCTGACGGAGCCACCGCCGTAGCCACAGTCAGGACGTCGCCGTCCATCCGCCATGGCAGCCAGCGAGGCTCTCCCAGCTCGCTGTAACCGAGCAGCTCCATCAGCCGGTCGTCCACCGGTTCGGCAACCAGGTCAACCAGCGGTGCTTCCCAATGCTGCGCCAGGACCTCATAAATCCGACGCCGGTCCAGGCCGGCTTCCAGCATGAGGTGCCGGCCCAGCAGTCCGCCCTCGCTCGCGGCACGGTCCAAGGCGCGCTGGAGCTGTTCGGGCGTGACCAGTCCGGCGGCAAGAAGCGTCTGGCCGATGGACTGCCGGTTCAGCTGCGGTTCCGCAGTCAGGGAGGTGGGCGTCATGAGTCGGAGGACCTTTCATAGATCCGGTGGGTTTGCGTGGAGAAAGCCAAGGAATAGCGGACGTTGAAGGAACGGTTCTTCACCATGGCCTGGTACACGAGGTCCGTGGGTCCGGAGTCCTTTGCCCCCGTTCCGGCTTCAACGTTGACGAACACCCATTTGGCGTACTTTGCGGGGTCTTCCAGCGCGGGGTCGAAGTAGTCGCCGGAGGCACGGTTGTAGATCTCCCTAAGCGGGATTCCCATGACTGCGAGCACTGCGTTTCCGCGGGCGCTCTCGTCCATCAGGATTCCGCCTGACTGGTAGTGCTCATTGAGCCAGCGGGCGGCCGCGGTGGAGTTCGTGGTGGATTCGGCGGACATCCGTCCTTCGGCCAGCACGGCGAGGCGGCCAGTCGGGTCTTCATTCCACCAGGCGTTTTGCACCAGCAATGCCGCCAGCAGGGTTCCGATCAGCCAAGGCCGGAGCCGCGCGGGCCGGGTGATTTCCTGGACGAATACTGCCACCAGAATGGCAACCAGGGGCAGGGCGGTCAGGGCGAAGCGGTTGTTCCACCACGTCGTGGGCAGCGAATGGTCGTTGTTGATGGCGGTTTGGCCCAGGAACAGGCTCAGCAGCGCGAACGCATAGGCGCTGCCGGTCACCGCTACGAGCAACGTCGTGTTGGCGAAGCCTCGCCGGAAGACCAGCACGACGGCGCCGCAAGCCGCCAGGGCGAGGACCACCGCGCCGGCGGTCTCCAGTAGCGACCAATGGAAAGTAGACAGCGTGAGCCCGAGGTTTCCC
Source organism: Paenarthrobacter sp. NPDC056912 (assembly GCF_042786555.1). Taxonomy (NCBI): domain Bacteria; kingdom Bacillati; phylum Actinomycetota; class Actinomycetes; order Micrococcales; family Micrococcaceae; genus Paenarthrobacter; species Paenarthrobacter sp. NPDC056912. Next base: position 109,605 of record NZ_JBHUCD010000001.1, on the reverse strand, counting down.
TTGGTAGGCAAGAGGCCGCCGTCGGTGATGTTTTTCTGCTGCGCGTAGGCGGAGTATTGCCCGAACATGAATTCCAGCGGGTTGCCGTAGAGGGCCCAGTTGTAGGAAATCCACCACAGCACCGCTGCAGCCGGGACCATCACGTAGCCACCGGCCATGATCGAGGCTTCGCGCCATTCACCGGTGCGGCGCTTGGCGACGATCAGCACGAACAACGTCCCGGTCATCACCAGGGCCCAGCCCTCGTAGCGGGAGAGCACAGCGGCAGCGGACGGAATGCCCGCAAAGACCGCCAACTCCCCCGCGCTCATTCGACGACGACTGGTGGCCCAGTGCGCCAGTCCTGCCATTCCGCCCACGATGCACATGATGAGCACCGGCTCGGTGAGGGCCGTGGTGTACACGTACAGCACCGCGGGATTGGCCAGGACCACCAACGTGGTGGCGAGGCGCCCGGCCCTGCCCAACCCCAGGCGGGCTGCGATCAGGTAGAGGCCGGTGGCAGTCGCGGACAACGCAAGGATGCCCAACAACCCGGCCGCCCAGCCGGTGCTGAACAACCACATGTCGAGCACGAACGGCGCCAGCAGCAGGTGCGGCATGGGCAGCCATACCGTGCCCAGCTGCTCGAAGCCGGGGGCCTTGCTGTCGAAGATACGGCGGGCAATGGTCAGGTGGCTTTGGGCGTCGGAGTAGTCCAGGTTGGTGCCGTGGCCGATCGTGTACAGGCAAGCGATGTATCCCACCACTGCGGCCAGAACAGCAACGATCCTGGTGCCGGGAACCTTCCGCCCAACCACCGGCGCGCCGAGGCTCTTCCAGCCACGTTTCACGAGGCTAAGGGCCACGGGCCGCGCCGACCTACGGTGGACGGCCCGGTGGCGCGTTGCGACGCTAGTTGCCATGACCCTGATCTGCGGGTTCTGTCGCCATTTCCTCGGCATCCACATACGTCTGTGCTTCCTTGGCACGCCGCCTCATGATCCACGTGCGCAACCCGAAGGCGAGGCCCAGCGCCACCACGGCTGCGGCGATCCACCAAGCGTAAGGACGGTAGTCGTCTGTCACGGCCTTCTGCGGCACCACAGTGTTGCTTTCCAGCAGCACTGGCGTTCCGGAGGGCTGCGTGACCAAGAGGTTCCGGGACAGCGACGCCCACCCTCCCTCGGCACCACTGACGTGCGCGGCCAGCGAGGCCTGAAGAGCAGAGGCCGCGGCCGTGTCGCTTTCGGGGGCCCAGGCGCCGAGAAGCAGCAAGTCCCGGCCGCCCTGTTCGAAGGCCTCCAGCACGCCGTACGGCGCCGAGGTGCCCACCCCGTATTCGACGGCGTCCGGCGAGATAGTACGGAACTCCGCCAACCGAAGGGGAGCTGAAAGCTTGTTGGCGACTTCAGTGGTGGCACCCACCACCAGCCCGGAGTCAGTGGAAACAGCCAGCGAGTCAAGGCCCACCAGTCGGGTATCCAGTAACGTTGCACTGTCGTGCTGCAGGGAGGCAACCAGCGTGGCAGCGTTCACGGTGTTTGCCTGGGCATTGCCGTCACCGAAGGCAACGGGCAGGCTCTGGCCCAATGCTTGGGGGAAGCGCGCGAAGCCGGCTTTGGTGGAGCCGCCTCGAACGGCCGAGATGGTGCTGCCGGCGGTGTCCAGCGTTACTTCCATGGGCATGACGCCGGCCGGTCCGGAGCAGTCGCCGCCGGCCGGGAGTGCAGCCAGGCGGATCCGCAGGCCGTTCCTTGCCTGAAGCTGGCCGGCTGGAACTTCCGCGTCAACGGTGAAGGTGTCGCCGCCGTCGAGGTTCTTGGAGCTGAGCAGGTAGTCGTTCCAGAAGACGGAAAGCTGGGCCTGGGCGTTCTCGGGGACGGCCGTGTGAGTGCCCTTGAGCTGGACCTTCACCGACGAAACCGGGCCGCCGAACTGCGACTGGGTGACGCCGACGAACGATTCCGGGGTGCCGTAGCCCGAGAGCTTGAGGGTGGTGTTGCCCAGGTCTTTGAGGCTCTGCGTCAGCCCGGGTGCCGCAGGCAGGGACGAGGTCAGGCCGGTGACGGACGAGGTGACGGCGAGCGCGGTCTTGTCGCTGGCCAGCGCCCTGGCTGCGGTGCGGAGTTGCTCGTCGTGGCCGCTGACGATGAGTTGCGGTAGTCCGGCTGCGGTGGCGAGCGCGGTGCTGGTGTCGCCTTGGTCCTGGACCACGCTGAGGACGCGGCTGCCGGCGGGAAGCGTGGCCGCCCGCGCCGGCAGTTCGGTCTCCGGAACCACGCTGACTGTGGCGTCGGGATAACGCTGAGACATGGCGGCGGCAGCGGCCATGATGGCTGCTGAAACGTCCGAGCCGGGATCAGCGGGGACGGGGAGCACGACGGCGGGCACGGCCGCCGGGAAGAACTCGCCTACGGTGGTGGGTGCTTTGGCGGTTCCGCTGAACTCGACTGCCAGGTTGTTCAGGGTGGCCGTCGTGCCGGCGACGACGCACATTGTTTGGGTTGGCGGGATGAACTGCAGCCCTACAGTCAGTTGCTGGCCCGCCACGTCCGCGCCCGTGACTGCCGCGTCCAGGGGAATACTGGCGGCCGCAGGGGCTTCGAGGATGACGCGCCCGTTGATGGTTGCCCGGACTGTGCCTTCCGTTTTCCCGGACACCGTGATGGCCCCTTTTATCCTTGTGGGTTCCAGACCGGCAGTGACCGGCACAACCAGCGTCTGCTCGGTCTGGCCGGCGATCGCCGAGACACTGGAGGAGGTTTGGAGGGCGGATCCCTGCGTGGGTGCGGCGTGGGCCCCGGGAGCAGTGACTGCGGAGAATGCCAGGGTTGCGGCACAGGCGAGGAGGATGCCCGCGGCAAGGGGTCGGGAGCGGGTTCGGGCAGGGGTGTGGTGCAAGATGTCTGTCCTGAGTAACTAGCAGCGAATGAGTCTGTCAGCCACTGTGGGCCAACCTTCATAGACATTGCCGGGCCGAACTCAAGACGGCTTGTTGAGTTGGGTCAAGATTCGATCAAGACCATGGCGCTTCCAAGGCCTTGACCTGCGGTGATAATGAACCATGTGGATTGGTTGGATTGAATTCGACGTCCTTTTGGGCGACGTCCATAGCCTGAAGGAGAAGCGCTCTCTCGTGCGGCCGTTGGTGGCTGAGCTCAAGAGGCGCTTTGATGTTTCTGCCGCCGAGACCGGGCTGCAGGACCAGCACCGCCGCGCCTTGTTGGGTGCGGCGCTGGTGGCGCCGGATCACGCCCACCTTCAGCAAGTGCTCGACGCCGTTGAACGGTTCGTGGCTGCACGGCCGGAGTTTGAGCTGCTGAGCGCCCGGCAACGGGAACTGCACAGCGAGGATTAGTAGCCGATCACGGCCAGCCGGGTGGAGTCCAGGTGGGCATCGATTGCCTGGTGCGCGGCCTCGAGGCTGCGGCTGCGGAGCGCGTCCACGATCAACTGGTGCTCGCGTAGGACGTCCCCTGCACGGTCCGTCCCCTGGGTTACTGCACGGACGCCGATCCTGAGTTGCCGTTGGCGCAGCGAGGCGTAGAAATCGGCCAGGATAGGGTTCCCTCCTCCGCGGACCATGAGGGTGTGGAACTCTGTGTCGAGTTCGATGAACCGGGCGGGATCGTCCTTGGCTTCCTCTTGCTGGCGGATGACGTTTTGGAAGGCGTCGATCTGGGCGTCGAGCATGGTCTCTACCGTTGAGACAGCCCACTTCTCCACTACGGCGCGGGCTTGGAGGATGGCCCGGACGTCCGGGTCTGAAATCGGCGGAACGTAGGCCCCTTTGTGGGGAATCCGCTTGACGAAGCCCTCTGCTTCCAGCCGGAGGAGGGCCTCGCGCACGGGGGTGCGGGACGTGCCGGTGGTCTTGGCCAGGACGGCCTCGTTGAGGAAGGTTTCCTCGTCCCGCGGCAGGGCTGCGATGTAGCTTTTCATCCACTGGTAGGCCACTTCAGGCTGTGACTGGGCGGTGGGATTCATCTGGATCATGGAGAGCCTTTCTCGCGCTAGCCCAGTATACGAGTTGCATTCAGGATGTCCCGGATGCTTCCAGGAAACCTTCTGTTCAAATGTAGACAGGTTGTATACAACCAGTCTACAGTGTTGTTCAGTGACTCCGCTCACGCATTGGAACCCCTCAATTTCTTGGGAGACCGGCCACCTGACCCGTCAGAAGCGCCGAGTGTCCCAATCGCAAAAGGATCCCCACAATGACCGATTTGAAGAAAGCCGAACTGAGGCAGCAGAAACACTCCAGCCTGCCCGTGGTCGCTGCTTCGAGCCTCGCCGGCACCGCCGTCGAATGGTACGACTTCTTTCTCTACGGCACGGCCGCTGCGCTGGTTTTCAACAAGCTCTACTTCCCCACGGATGATCCGATGGTGGGCACGATGCTGGCGCTGGGCACCTTTGCTGCCGGCTTCCTGGCACGCCCGCTCGGCGCAATCGTCCTGGGACACCTTGGCGACAAGCATGGCCGCCGAGCCACGCTGGTTGCCAGCCTCATGCTCATGGGAGTCGCAACCGCCCTGATCGCGTTCATCCCCGGTTACGCGGCAATCGGCATCGCAGCACCGTTGCTGCTCCTGCTGCTTCGCCTGATTCAGGGCTTTGCCTTGGGCGGTGAATGGGGAGGCGCCGTACTCCTTGTCTCCGAGCACAGCAACGACAGTTCACGCCGGGCCTTCTGGGCTTCCTGGCCCAACATGGGACCGCCCTTGGGCAACCTCATGGCAGCAGGTGTCCTCGCCATCCTGGCCGCCACCATGCCGGAGAGCGAATTCCTCGCCTGGGGCTGGCGGATCGCTTTCGGACTGTCCGCCTTGCTGGTAGTCATCGGCCTGGTCCTGCGCCTGTACGTCCAGGAGACCCCGCTGTTCAAGGAAGCACAGCGCAGGCGCGAAGCCGAAGATTCCCAGCAACAGAAGATGCCCCTGGCCATCCTGTTCCGCCGCAACTGGCGCGAAATCCTCATCGCCACCGGCAGCCGAATGGGCGAAAACGCCGGTTTCTACATCTACTCGCTGTTCATCATCACGTACGTCACCCAGATCATGGGACTGCAGCGGCAGACCGGCCTCACCGCCGTCATGATCGGACAAGGAGTAGCCGTCATCGCCATTCCCATCCTGGCGCTGTACGCAGACAGGGTCGGCCGGAAACCGATCATGATCGGAGCTTCTGTCGCCACCATCATCTGGGCCTTCGCGTTCTTCGCCCTGCTGAACACCGGGCAGACCTGGGGCATCATCGCAGCTGCCGTGGGCGGCCTGCTGATCTTCGCCGCCTACAGCTCCGTGATCGGCGCCTTCTTCTCCGAGCTTTTCCCCACCGACGTCCGCTACACGGGAACCTCCGTTGCCTACAACCTGGCCTCGCTCATTGCCGGTTCGCTGTCCCCCATCATCGCCCTGGCTCTCTACAGCGCATTCGGCACCGGCTACGCAATCGGCATCTACCTGGCAGGCATGGGCCTGATCTCCATGGTCTCGGTGATGTTCGCAAAGGAGACCAAGGGCCTGCGCCTTAGCGACCTGGACGAGCTACCCACCACCGAAAAGTAAGGAACAACCATGAAAGTCGCACTCGTCCAGGTGGCCAGCCCGGACTCCGAAACCCGCCAGGACCGCCTTGACCGCGTGGAAGCGATCCTGCGGGGAATCACCGGCGCCGAACTGATCGTCCTGCCCGAGCTGTGGAGCGCCGGCTACTTCCACTTCGATGAATACGAAGCCCTGGCGGAAACCCTCACCGGGCCCACCGTGTCCATGTGCTCACGGGTGGCTGCAGACCTGGGCGTCCACCTGCACCTGGGCAGCATCATCGAAGCCGGTGAGGACGGACAGCTCAGCAACACCTCCATCCTGCTGGGACCGGACGGCAGCGTGGTCCACACTTACCGGAAAATCCACGTCTTCGGTTACAAATCCAAGGAGGCCAGCCTCCTCACGGCAGGGTCTTCCTTGCCCGTGGTGCGCTTGCCGTTCGGGGCCCTGGCCGGCATCACCTGCTACGACCTCCGCTTCCCCGGACTGTGGATGGAACTGAGCACCCGCGGCGCCGAAATCGTGATCGTCCCTGCGGCCTGGCCTGCGGCGCGAAGGGAACACTGGCGGCTGCTGACCACCGCCCGCGCCCTGGAACACCAGATCTTCGTGATCGCCTGCAACGCGGCCGGCACCCAGGAAGGGGTGGAACTCGGCGGACACAGCAGGGTTGTGGACCCGGCCGGCAACGTACTTGCCGAAGCCGACGCCGGGGAATCCGTGCTCCTGGTGGACATCGATCCACTGCAAGTAAACGCAGTACGCACCGAATTCCCCGTCATCAATGACCGCCTCGCGGAATACAACACTTTGACCGTCTAAGGAGACCCAATGCTGACACAAAGGCAAGACCCGCTGACCTTCACGGTAGTGGGCACGGACAAGACCATAGTGGTCTCGGACTTCCACGGGGTGGTGGCCGGCTATACAGGCCGGGATCCGAAGGCGGTCCAGCACCACATCGATGAGCTCGCGGCCATCGGAGTGGCACCACCACCGGAAGTTCCCATGTTCTACCGGATGGACTCGGAGCTGTTCCAGACCAGCGGCGAACACGACGCCACCGAGAACCTGACCTCCGGAGAGATCGAGCCCTTGTACATCCGCCACGACGGCAAGTACTACCTGGGCATTGGCTCCGACCATACGGACCGGGATCTTGAAGCCCAAGACATCGGCGATTCCAAGCGGGCCTGCCCCAAGCCCGTCTCCAATGAGGTCATCGCTGTCGAATCCCTGGACGAGCTGAGCCTCGATGAGTGCACCGCGCGCTCCTGGGTGGACGGAGAGCTGTACCAGGAAGGTTCGCTGAGCGGCCTGCGCACCCCGGCCGACGTCGTCGGGCGTCTCTTGGCGCGAACGGACATCGGTGACGCCGACTTCATGTGCCTCGGCGGCACCCTGCCGCTGCTGAACGGGAAGTTCGTGGACGGAAGTACCTGGAAGTTGGAGCTCTCCTTCCCGAATGGGACCACAATCGAACATAACTACAAAATCAAGAAAGGCTCACTTCGATGAGAACCGGTAAGCAGTATTTGAAGTCCCTGAACGACGGCCGGACGGTGATCCTCGATGGCGAGGTGGTCGGCAACGTCCTGGAACACCCGGCTTTCGCCAAGGTTGCCCAGACCATGTCCGAGCTGTTCGACATCGCAGCCGATCCCGGCAATGGCATGCAGTTCCACTCGGAAGAGATCGACGGGCCCGCCAACCGCACCTTCGCCGCGCCCCGCACGCAGGAGGAACTCGTCCTCCGCCGCCAGGCAATCGAAACCTGGGCGAAGCACACCCACGGCTGGGTGGGCCGCAGCCCTGACCACGTGGGAACGTTCTTTGCCGCGTTCGGATCGCACGCGGACGTCTTCAAGAACGACGAGCGGGACTTTGCCGGCAACGTGGAGCGGTACTACAAGAAGATCCTGTCCGAGAACCTGTACCTTTCCTACGCGATCATTCCCCCGCAGGTATCCCGCGCAACCACAGCGTCAGGGTGGGAAGGCGAATACCTGCAGGTCGGCGTCGTGCGTGAAACCGAGGAGGGCATCATTGTCCGCGGCTCGCAGATGCTCGCCACCGGTGCCGCAATCGCCGACGAAGTCTTCGTCACCTGCATCAAACCGCTGGGACCGGACGATGTTGACTTCGCCATCAGCTTCGCAATCCCGGTGGCCACCGACGGCCTGAAGCTCTACTGCCGCCGTCCCTTCGCACCCGCCGCCACCAGCGACTTCGACTACCCGCTCACCAGTCACTACGACGAGCCGGACGCCTTGGTGGTGTTCGACGACGTCCTCATTCCGTGGGACCGCGTGTTCATCAACCGGAACATCGACACCCTGCGCCGCCAGTTCTTCGACACCGGCGCCCACGCCCTGGGCAACTGGCAGGCCCAGATCCGGTTCTCCACCAAGCTGAAGTTCATCGCCTCCGTTGCCCGCAAGGTCACCCTGGTGAACGGCACGGACAAGATCCCGGGAGTCCAGGAGAAGCTCGGCGAGCTGGCCGCGATCGTCCAGTCCGTTGAATCGGCCGTCCTCGCTGCCGAATACACGGCAACAACGGACGACGCCGGCATGGTGGTTCCCGGGAAGAGCGCACTTTACGGGGCTATGGGCCTGCAGTCGGAGACCTACCCGCGCGTGATTTCCATCCTCCGCGACCTGGTGGGAGGCGGCGTTCTGCAGTTGCCCTCCAGCATCGCCGACATGACCAGCAGCGTGACCCGGCCGGACATGGAACGCTACGTCCAGTCCCCCGGCGTCGCCAGCGAGGAACGGGTGAAGCTGTTCAAGTTGGCCTGGGACATCATCGGTTCCGAGTTCGCCGGCCGCCACCAGCAATACGAAATGTTCTACGCGGGCGCCCCTTTCGTGGTCCGCGGGGCCTACACCTACAGGAACTACGGCTACGACGCCCTGGTGGCGGAGCTGGACACCTTCCTGGGCTCGTACAGCATCAACAGCAGCACTGAATCGGAGGGAATCTGACCATGGCAAAGCCCGAATTCGAGTTCACGCCGGCCTCGTCGGTGGACTTCGCACCCTGCAACCCGCACATCGAGGGCCTGTCCGAGGCCATTCTCGCCCGGGATTCGGACAACGACAGCGTCACGCGCATCCTCAATTTCGAGCCCGGCACCGACACCTCCCCCAACGGTGTCCTGACGCACGATTTCTGGGAAGAGGTCTTCATCTTCGAGGGCTCGTTCGTGGACCAGCGCCTGGGCCGGACGTTCAAAGCCGGCGACTGGGCAACCCGCCCTCCCGGCATGGAACACGGTCCGTGGGTTTCCGAGAACGGTGCCAAGATGTTCGAGGTCCGGTACTACACGCGTCCGGTACCAGCTGAGCGGAGCAACTGACATGAGCCTCGCACCGCTATTCACCGTCCCCGATGCCATGGGCATGCGCCGGGCCATGGGCCGCTTCCTCACCGGAGTGGCCGTGGTGACCACCCAGCACGAGGACGAGCAGTACGGGATGACCATCAGCTCGCTGACCTCCATCAGCCTGGAGCCGCCCATCCTCATGATCTCGCTGAACTTCGGCACCCGGACCGGTGAGGCCCTGATGGAGAGCGGCAAGTTCGCTGTGTCCATCCTGGGCGCGAAGCAGGAATCGGTGGCACGGCGGTTCGCGGTGCGAGGCGGCGACCGCTTCGGTGACGGCGATTTCGACGTCACCGAGAACGGCCTCCCCGTCATCAAGGGCGCCTTGGCCCAGGCGGACTGCACCGTTGTGCAGCAGTACGACGTCGGAGATCACCAGGTCTTCTTCGGCCAGGTCACCACGTGCCGGGACCGGGACGGCGAGGTGCTCGCCTTCAAGGCGGGCCGCTTCGGCTCGTTCTCCGACTTCGGCCACGCGGAAATCCCTTGGATGTTCTGAGCAGGACTTAAAAAGGTGGTGCCCGGCTCATTTGAGCCGGGGCCCACCATTTTACATATGGCTGGCTTGTTACCCCTAGTCGAGGGGGAGTTGGCCCAAGAGGTCCCCCCCGCAGCCATAGAAAAGGCGGCTGATGATGCGGGGAGTCTCCACCAGCGCCTGCGGCATGTCCGCCATGGCCTTCTTGAAGTGCTCGCTGTTGACGTGGGCCTCAGCAGCATCGTCCTGGAAAGCTTCCACCAGGACGAACTCGTTGGCGTTGTCCACGCTGCGGGACCAGTCGAACCACAGGTTGCCCGGCTCCGCACGGGTTGCCTCGGTGAAGTCGGCAACCAGGTCCAGCCACCGCTCGGACCAGTCGGGCTTGACGTTGAACTTGACCACAATAAAGATCACGGGCTGTTGCCTTTCGTTGCACTACAGATCCGTTCCATCCTTGCAGAGTTAACGTTCGACGGCGGCCCCACCGTCAGGTGCGGACCGCCGTCGAACGCTGTTTTAGCTCGGTTGTACTACTTGCCCGGCTGTATTACTTAGAGGTGCCCTGCGACACCGAACCCTGCAGCTGGCGCTGGAAGATGATGTACACGATCAACACAGGAACCACGGTTACGGTGACCGCGGCAAACAGCGCGCCGAAGTCCACGGCATAGCCCATCTGGCCGGCGAAGGCCGCGAGGCCTTGGGACAGGACGCGGGGTCCTGCGGCGTTGATGGACACGGGAATCAGGAACTGGTTCCAGAGACCCAGGAAGTTGAAGATGGCAACCGAGGCGAGTCCCGGCTTGGCCATCGGCAACATGACCTGGAAGAACGTCCGCCACTCCCCTGCACCGTCAAGGGCTGCTGCTTCAGTTATTTCGTGGGGCAGCGACTTAAAGAAGGAGAAGAGGAAAAACACCGTGAACGGAAGGGCGAAGCCGACGTACACCATGATCAACCCCGGCAAGGTGTTCAGGAGGCCGAGGTTCTTCATGATGAAGAACAGCGGCACCATAGCCAGGAAGATCGGGAAAGTGAGACCGGCGAGCATGAGGTAGTAAATCGCTTTGCTACCCGGGAAGGTGTAGCGCGCCAGGATGTAGGCACACATGGCACCGAGCACCATGACGATCACCAACGCCGCACCTACAACGATCACAGAGTTGATGAAGTACGTACCGATACCGGCCTCGGACCACGCCTTGACGTAGTTATCGAAACGCCATTGCGAAGGCAACGAGAACGGCGAGGCGAAAATCTCGCTGGACGTCTTGAACGAGGACATAAACGTCCAGAGGAGCGGCAGGATCACAATGAGTGACCAGATGGTCAACGCTGTGTGCGATATAGCGCCCACCACTTTGTCTCCAGCCGTGGTGGCAGGAGTGCGGGGTTGGAAGTGCAGGGACTTCCTTTCCGGGGTTGCGACTTTAGTCGTCATTAGATACTCACATCCTTGTCGCCGCCAGTGAGCCGGTTAACCACGAACACCAAGCCGGAGAAGATCAGTGTGGTAACTGCCAGCACCACGCCCATGGCGCTTGCCAAGCCAAACTGACCCTTGCTGAAGGCTGTGAAGAACAGTTGCTGTGCCATCACGAGGGTTGAGTTATCCGGACCGCCGCCTGAGTTCAGCGCCGCCATGTAGACGAACGCATCGAGCGCCAGGATACCCATGTAGATGTAGGCGGTCTGGATGTTGTCCCGGATCAGCGGGATGGTGATGGACACTGCGGTCCGGAAGCGACCCGCGCCGTCGATCCTGGCGGCTTCGAAAAGCTCGGCGGGAATGCCCTTGATACCCGCCACGAAGAGGACCATGTAGAAGCCTACGAATCCCCACACGATCACGAACATGGTGGCGATCATGGCCGTGTCCTTATTACCGAGCCACGCGAAGTCCTTGAACTGGTCAAATCCCAAGCCGGTCAGGATGCCGTTGAGCAAGCCTCCCGAGGGATCGTAGATCTGGCCCCACATGATGCCGATGGCAATGGCCGGGATGGTGTACGGAAAGAACGAAACCACGCGGTAGAAGCTGGAATTCCGGAGGCCCTTGATCTGGCCCTTGCTGCTTCCGCCCACTGTCACCAACGTGGCGAGCACCAGACTCAGAATGATGGTGATGATAGGCAGGAAGATCACCAGGATGATGTTGTTTCCCATGGCCTTCATGAAAATATCGTCCGTGAAGATCTTTTGGTAGTTCTCGAACCCCGTGAAGTTCATGGTGGGCGAGAAGCCTGACCAGTCAGTCATGGAGTAATAGAACGCCTGCGCGAACGGCGAAATCACAAAAATAAGGTAAATCGCCAGCGGCAGTCCGAGGAATACCGCGAAGAAACTGACCTTGTCCCAGGTCAACGGCTTACGCCGCCGCTTTACCACTTGCTGTGGAGCCATTGCCGGAACGACGGCGGCCAGGCCGTCGTCGTTCCGGCTCTGCTGAGTTTTCACTGAGGTCACTTCACTTCGATCTTCTTGACCGAGCTGTCGTTACGGACCTTGTCGGTGATGTTCTGCAGGGCGGAGGTCAGGGTTGCGACGTCCGACTTGCCATCAAGGAAGGTATTCCAGACCACCAGCTGGTCCTTGTTGGTGCCGTACAGGTCAATGAAGTTCCAGGTGAAGATGTCCTCGCCGGCATCGGCCAGAAGCTTGGTCTGCGAAACCAACGCGGTGGAACCGAAGCCATCAGCCGGAACGGTGTCCTTGACGATGGTGGGAGCCAGCTTGGTCTTGGCGAAGTTGGTTGCAGCTTCCTTGGACAGCATGATGCGCAGCAGTTCCTTGCCGCCAGCGGCGTTCTTGCCCTGCGATGGGACGATGAACGGCTCGCCTGCAGCGCTGTGGAGCGCGGTGTACGGCATCTTGGGGCTGGCAGTTGCCGTGGGCACCGGAGCACCCATCATGTTGAAGCCCGCCTTGGTCTGGTCCTTCATTTCGTTTTCGATCCACGAACCGGACGGGTAGAACACAGCCTCCTGGGCGTTGGTCCACTGCGCCTGTGCAGCGGTGAACTGTGTGCCCGATCCACCCGGCTTGAAGAAGCCGGCTTTCACGATCTTGTCCAGGGCGGTGAAGACGGACTGGATGGCCGGGTGGGACCAAGAGTCGGCCTTGAGGTTTTCCAACCCGAGGCGTACTTCGTCGCCGCCTTCCTTGATAGCGGAGGCGATCGCCATTTCCTGGTAGTACGTGGCGGCTTCCTTGCCCCAGACAAACAGGTACTTGCCCTTAGCTTTGGCCTGCTCGCCCAGCGCGTACATCTCATCCCAGGTCTTGGGCAGGGTCCAGCCGTTTTCCTTGAGCAGGGAATCCGAGTACCACATGGCGTAGACGGTCAGCACGTAGTTCAGGGCGGCAAGCTTGCCGTCGAACGTACCTGGAGCAAGGACGCCGGTGTAGAGGGTGTCCTTGATGACCTTGCCCTCAAGGTTCTTGGCCTCCACAAGCGGGGTGAGGTCCTCAAGCTGGGCAAGAATGGTGCTGAAGCCGATTGCCTTGGCGCCGGAGTTGTCGATCAGGTCCGGCGGGTTGCCACCGACGAAGCGCGGCTGGAGCTCCTGGGCGATGTCCGTGGACGGCGAAATCTTGGCAGTGGAGCCTTCGTGGTTCTTTTCGAAGATCTTGCCCGCGAACTCGACGTAGTCGATGCCGTAGCCACCCTTGAAGATCACGGCGTCGAGGGTGGCCTTGTCCGCCATACCGAACGGGTTGGCGTCGGAGACGGTGCCCGTGGGACCGGCGGTAGTGGTGCCGCCGCCCGCGGCGCAGGATGCAATGGTTCCCCCCATGGGCACGAGTACTGCTGCAGCGAGTGCTCCACGCAGGAATCCACGGCGACCAACGGACTGGTGCTGAACGTTCATTTCTAAACCCTCCAGTGACTCGTAGTGTCGACTGTTTCGGCAAATCAGCCGTTCAGTCAGACAGTCTGGGTTGGCGCTCTGGCAGCACCAACCTTCGTGTGACATACTTCACCACGAATGATCGAAAATCAATATTTCGTGGCAGTTTCGATCAACATTTGTCAAAGCGTGATCTTTCTACGGACCCTCCGCAAGCGCCTTTCCGCACTCCGTGATGGCTTCCCTGGCCAGGGCCCTTTGCCGCTCAGTTCCCAGTCGTTCCGCCCATTGTTCGGCTAATTGGAACTCAACCATGGCCTCCGTGAGCCGCTTTTTACCCTGCAGAAACGAGCCGAGGCTTGCGTGCAAAGCAATCATCCAACGCCTGGTTCGCTCATCATGGGCCGTGGACGCATATTCCAGGGCGCTGCGCGTCCACACTTCGGCATTCGCGGCATCCGCGATCGAGAGCATGTGCAGTGAGTCCACGGCCAGGAATTCCTCACCAAGATGGTCCGCCAACTCGGCCGCCTGCTCCAGCAAAGGCACCGCCATCGCGGCCCGCCCGCCTGCGTTCAAAACCCTCCCGCGCTCCAGGAGGATGCGGACGCCCACGGTGGGTTCGTCGTCGTCGATTCCGTCGAGGAGCGCATCGGCTTCCTCGAAGCGGCCCTGCAAACCGATGGCCCGCCCCACTTGGGTTGCCAGCTCAGCCCGCTCGTCGGCGTCGTAAGTGTCCTCGATCATCGCGGCACGGAAGGCGGCCTCCGAAGCTGCCGGATCGCGGAAGTTCCATAGATGGTCCAGTGTCTTCTGATCCAGCATCAAACCGCTCCTGACCAGCCGGTAGCTGTGGTCTTTTAGGTATGCAGTATCAATCTAGTCCCATGTCAGCGGCGTGGGGAGGGTGTTCGCAGGCGTGTCAGCTGCCCTTTGGCTGCGCCAGCCTGGCCCAGCCGAGTTGCTCTTGTTGTTTCCGGCTGAGCGTGGCCACCACCAGGTCGTACGAGTCCTCCACCATGTCCCGGATCATGCCATCCGGGAGGGCGCCATCAAGGCGAACGCCGTTCCAATGCGTCTTGTTCATATGCCAGGCGCCCGTGATCTCAGGATGGGCATTCCGGAGTTGCTCGGCCAAGGCAGGCTCGCACTTCAGGCTCACCGACCAGTTGTCCGGGTCCATGGCGGAAAGCGCGAACATCTTGGCCTCGTGGCGGGCACCACCAGCGACGGCGGCACGGACCTTGAAGACGGACGTCTCGGGTCCGAACGGGAAATCCTCGAAGGTGCCGGGAAAGCCGAGGCAAATCTTGCGCAGTTGGGAAACGTCCATGGAGCGAGCCTAGTGCTCTCGGCCTACGCCACGCCCAGGAAGTCTTCCAACAGCACCACTTCGAGCCCGGCGGCCAACTGTGCCGCCCGGAAAGCCGCGAGGTCCGCGGCGAACTCGGCACGGAAATGCATCAGCACGATGTCTCCTGGACGCAAGGAATTTCCCACCTGGTAGTCCATCTTCCCGGCGTTCGCCTTGGCTTCCCAAGTGACGATTGCCTTCATGCCGGCCGCGGCAACAGCCTGGCGCATCGCATTGGAATAAGCGCCACCCGGCGGGCGGAACAGCGTGGGCCGCCGGCCATAATGCTGGAAGGCGAACTCCTGCATGCCCACCATGTCGTTCAACTGCTGCTGGTATCCCCATTGCCGCACCATGTTGATGTTGTGCGTAACCGTGTGGTTCTCCACCAGGCTGCCCTGGGCATGGAATGCCTTGAAGAACGCAGGGTTGTCCGCGATGGTGTCCTTGGTCAGGAACAGGGACGCCGGGTAGTCGTACTCCTCCATGAGCTTGACCGATTCGGGTGTCTTGATGTTTCCGTCATCAATTGTCAGGAAGACCACGGGGTGCTGGGTGGGGATCTTGGTGATCACTGGCGCGAGCCCACCGACGATCGGCGGCAACTGATAGTCAGGGATGAAGGTCCGCCGGATGCGCTTGGTGGCGGTGGGCGAGGGGCTCGCCGTGGCGGCGGACGACGGCGGGACCTCGCCTCCCACGGCCAACGAACCGTTCGATCCCGGAACCCCCGGCGACTCTGCCGCGGAACCGGGCGTCAGCTCCGGCGTCGAGCGTTCCGGAGTAGTTTCAGGAGCCGCGCAGGCGGTCAGCCCGGCAAAAACTGAAGCGCCGAGGACGCCGAAGACGGCCCGTCTGCTGGGTGCGGAAAAAGACGCTGCAGAATGGTCGCCGCACATGGCTGTCCCCCAAGACTCAAACAATGATTCAGCTGAAATCTAGCAGAGGATTCAGCCGCGAAATCACAAGCCGTAATGCCAGCCCTCGCGCGCGGGGCAAGCATTCACCACGACGTCGAGCCCCGCGTCCTTGGCCCGCTGCGCGGCGGCGTCATCGAATACGCCAAGTTGCAGCCAGACGGCCTTGGCGCCGATCGCAATTGCTTGGTCTATGACGGCGCCCACCCGCTGGGAGTTGACGAAGCAGTCCACCACGTCAATGGGGTGCTTGGCCTCGGGGATGTCCGCCAGGGTTTTGTAGCCCTTCTCACCGTGCACGTCCTCGCCTTTGAGGTTCACGGGAATGATCTCCATGCCCATCTTGTCCCGGACATAGAGCGAGACGTCATACGCGGAACGCCATTCATTGGTGCTGAGCCCCACCACGGCCCACGTGCCTTTTGTTCGCATCAACCGCTCCACGACGGCCGGATCGTTGACATGCATCATGACCCAAGCCTACTCCCACGCCCCTTGGCACCCATTGGCCGAATATTCTGCAGATTTACCGCTCGAATCCGACTAACAGCGAATATTACGCATGACGACCGCCTGATTTTGAGTCAAATGAACGGTCCGCTTTAGTTGGTAGCGACCATCCCAGCGATACAAAGGGCGACCATCCCTCTGTCCGCACTGCGCCTGTAATTTCCAGGCATGGAGATTCTGTATGCCATCTGCCGTACCCGCACCACAAATTTCACACACCACTTCGGACGCGACGGCCTCTGAAGCAGGGCTGCTTGACGCGCCCGGCTCCCTTCAGGGCTCTTCGGGATGGTCCTCGATCGAGCCCACGGACAGCGCTGTGCACGGCGCTGATTTCAGCGAGCGGGCGCGTCACAGCGGTTTTGATGAGAACGGCTCAGCCGTTGGCTTTTGGGAACAGCAAGCCCGCCGCCTGCACTGGGCCGAGCCGTGGCACACAGCCCACAGCTGGACACCCACCGATGTGGAAGCGGGCCGCGGGCCGGACATTAGATGGTTCGACGGCGGCAAGCTGAACGTTGCGTACAACTGCGTGGACCGGCATGTGCTTGCCGGAAGGGGTGACAAAGTGGCCCTGTATTTCGAAGGTGAGCCCGGTGACCGCCGCGCGATCAGCTACGCAGAATTGCAGCGCGAAGTCTCCAAAGCTGCCAACGCGCTGCTTTCACTGGGTATCACCAAGGGCGACCGCGTGGTCATCTATCTTCCAGTCATTCCCGAGACCGTCATTGTCACGCTTGCTGTGGCCCGCATCGGCGCGATCCACTCGCTGGTTTTCGGAGGGTTCTCCGCCGAAGCGTTGCGTTTCAGGGTGGAAGATACCCAAGCGAAACTCCTGGTCACCACGGACGGACAGTTCCGTCGCGGGGCAGCTGTGCCCGTCAAGGAGAACGCGGACGCCGCCGTCTCGGGTGACAACGCCATCGAGCGAGTACTGGTGATCAACCGGACCACTCCCGCCGAGGACCTTGCTGCCGTCCCCATGAAGGAAGGCCGCGACGTCTGGTGGCACGATGTGGTGGAAACTGCCTCGGACGTACACCATCCGGAGGCCTTCGACGCCGAGACTCCCCTGTTCATCATGTACACCTCCGGGACCACTGGTAAGCCGAAGGGGCTGGTCCACACCACGGGCGGCTACCTCACGCAAGCTTCGTGGAGTTTCGAGTACCTGTTCAGTAACCCGGACCCGTCGTTGCGGGAATCAGACGTTCACTGGTGCACCGCTGACCTCGCCTGGGTCACCGCCCACACCTACGAGATCTACGGACCGCTCTCCAACGGCGTCACGCAGGTGATCTTCGAGGGCACACCCAACACCCCGCATCCGGGCCGGCACTTCGAGATCATCGAGCGCTACAAGGTCACCCAGTACTACACCGCACCCACGTTGGTCCGCTCCCTCATGGGCTGGTTCCCCGACGGCGTTCCGGACAGCTACGACTTTTCCTCCATCCGTCTTTTGGGCACAGTGGGCGAAGCCGTGAACCCCGAAGCCTGGCGCTGGCTGCGCGAGAACCTCGGCGGCGGCACCGCTCCGGTGGTGGATACATGGTGGCAGTCTGAAACCGGCGCCACCATCATGTCGCCCGCTCCGACCGATACCGAGTTCAAGCCAGGTTGCGCCGCACGGCCGCTCCCCGGCGTGAGCACGCGTGTGGTGGACGAGTCCGGCGCTCTTTCGGAACCCGGTGTGCAGGGCTTCATCGTTGTGGACCGGCCCGGACCGGCCATTGCCCGCACCGTGTGGGGCAACCCGCGCCGTTACTTCGACTCCTATTGGAGCCAGTACGCCGAGCAGGGCTGGTTCCTTGCCGGTGACGGCGCCAAATACGATTCCGACGGCGACATCTGGATCCTTGGGCGGGTGGACGACACCCTCAATGTCTCAGGCCATTTGCTGTCCACCATCGAGATCGAGTCCGCCCTGGTCTCCCATCCGGACGTGGTGGAGGCCGGAGTCTGTCCCGTGGCCGATCCCACCACCGGGCACGCCGTGGTCGCGTTCGTCGTCCTTCGCGGTGACACGGGTGGTGCCGCGAAGGGCGACACTCCCACGCAAGTGACCAACAACCTGCGCAACCACGTTGCCAAGGAGATCGGCCCCATCGCCAAGCCGCGCGACGTCGTCGTAGTGGCTGACGTACCCAAGACCCGCAGTGGCAAGATCATGCGCCGGCTGCTGACCCAACTTTTTGAGGGAACCGCCCTGGGCGACACCACCTCACTCCAAAACGAACCGGCAATTGCCGGCATCCAGGACGTCCTGCGCGAGCGGGCCTTAGTAAAGGAACATTCATGACCGAGATCAGCAACGTCGCACGGCTCTCCGAACCGCTCAAGTTTGCCTATTGGGTGCCCAACGTCTCCGGCGGCCTGGTGGTGTCCACCATCGAGCAGCGCACCGGCTGGGATTTCGACTACAACAAGAAGCTCGCGCAGATCGCGGAAAACTCCGGCTTCGAATACGCACTCACCCAGACCCGCTACGCCGCCTCCTACGGCGCGGACAAGCAGCACGAGGCAACGTCCTTCAGCCTCGCGCTCCTTGCTGCCACCGAGCGCCTCAAGGTCATCGCCGCCGTCCACCCGGGCATGTGGCACCCTGGCGTGTTGGCGAAGTACATCATCACGGCAGACCACATCTCCAACGGCCGCGCCGCGGTCAACATCGTCTCCGGCTGGCTCAAGAGCGAGTTCACCAACTTCGGCCTCGAATGGCTGGAGCACGACGAACGCTACGTCCGCACCGAGGAATTCATCAAGGTGCTCCGCGGCCTGTGGACCGAGCAGGGTTACAGCCAGGACGGCAAGTACTACAACATCACCGACTTCACGCTGAACCCGGCGCCCGTTGACGTGCCCGGCCGCCCGCATCCGGAAATCTTCTTCGGTGGAAACTCGACGGCGGCACAGGCCACCGCTGGCCGCGTGGCCGACTGGTACTTCTCCAACGGCAAGGACCTTGAGGGCTTCAAGGAGAACATCGCCGGGGTTGTTGCTGCGTCCGGCGAAACGAACCGCGGCACTGAAGGCGCACTTGCTGCCCCGCGCTTTGGGCTGAACGGCTTCGTCATTGCCCGCGACTCCGAGAAGGAAGCCCGCGATACCCTGCGCGAAATCGTCGAGAAGGCACACAAGCCCGCCGTCCAGGGCTTCCGCGACGCCGTGCAGGAAGCCGGACCGTCCACCAAGGACGGCAAGGGCATGTGGGCCGACTCCACGTTCGAGGACCTGATCCAGTACAACGACGGTTTCAAGACCCAGCTGATTGGAACTCCGGAGCAGATCGCCGAGCGCATCGTGGAGTACAAGAAGATCGGCGTGAACCTGTTCCTCACCGGCTACCTGCACTTCCAGGAAGAAGTCGCCGCGTTCGGCCAGGACATCCTCCCGATCGTCCGCGAACTCGAGGCAGACCTGGCCCGCAAGAACGGCACCGAGCTGGACCTCTCCTCCACACCTGTTGCCGAGTCGGTGGCCGTCTAATGGCTGATCGCACTTTCGGTTTCCGCACCCGCGCCTTGCACGCCGGCGGCACCCCCGACGCCGAGCATGGCGCCCGTGCGGTGCCGATCTACCAGACCACATCCTTCGTGTTCAAAGACACCAACGACGCCGCCAACCTCTTCGCACTGCAGAAGTACGGCAACATCTACTCCCGCATCGGCAACCCCACAGTCGCGGCATTCGAGGAACGCATCGCGTCCCTCGAAGGCGGCATCGGGGCGGTAGCGACGTCGTCGGGCATGGCCGCCGAGTTCATCACATTCGCCGCGCTGACCCAGTCCGGTGACCACATCGTGGCGGCGTCCCAGCTTTACGGCGGCACGGTCACGCAGCTGGATGTCTCGCTGCGCCGCTTCGGCGTGGACACCACCTTCGTGCCCGGAACCGACCCGGCCGACTACGCCGCAGCCATCCAGGAGAACACCAAGGCGCTGTTCGTCGAGGTGGTGGCCAACCCGTCGTCGGAAGTCCAGGATCTCGCGGGGCTGGCTGCGGTAGCCCACGACGCCGGTATCCCCCTGGTGGTCGATGCCACCCTGAGCACGCCTTACCTGGTGCGGCCGTTCGAGCACGGCGCCGACATCGTGATCCACTCAGCCACCAAGTTCCTCGGCGGCCATGGCACCACCCTTGGCGGCGTGATCGTGGAGAGCGGCCGGTTCAACTGGGGCAACGGCAAGTTCCCCATGATGACCGAACCCGTCCCCTCCTACGGGAACGTGTCCTGGTGGGGCAACTTTGGCGAGTACGGCTTCCTTACCAAGCTGCGCTGTGAACACCTGCGCGACATCGGTCCGGCACTCTCTCCGCTGTCCGCTTTCCAGCTGCTGCAGGGTGTTGAGACACTCCCCCAGCGCCTGGATGAGCACCTGAAGAACGCACAGGCCGTGGCGGAATGGCTCGACGCCGATCCCCGCGTTGCGTACGTGAACTACTCCGGTTTGCCGTCCCACCCGCACTTCGAACGCGCACGGAAGTACCTGTCCAAGGGGCCGGGTTCGGTGTTCTCGTTTGGAGTAGCCGGCGGGCGTGCAGCTGGGCAGAAGTTCATCGAGTCGCTGCAGCTGGCGTCCCATCTGGCCAATGTGGGTGATTCGCGGACCCTCGTCATTCACCCGGGTTCCACCACACATCAGCAGCTCAGCGCCTCACAGCTTGAGTCGGCCGGCGTGCCGGAGGACCTGGTCCGCATTTCCGTAGGCCTGGAAGACCTGGAGGACATCCTCTGGGACCTCGACCAGGCGCTGACGGAGGCACAGTCCGCCGTGTTGCTCGAAGGAGAACCGGTGGAAGCCTGCACTGTGGGCGCTCCGGCAGCAGGAGGACGAGCATGAGCACCGCAGAACGCACGTGGGAAGGCCCAACGGCACCCGAACGCCTCGCTCTCCTACGCCAGGCAAAGTCCATCGCAATCGTTGGCGCCTCGGACAAGCCGTCCCGCGCCAGCTACTTCGTGGCCACATACCTGCAGTCGTCCACTCGCTACAAGGTGTACTTCGTGAACCCCGTGGTCAAGGAAATCCTGGGCCAGCCAACCTACGCTTCGCTGGCGGATTTGCCCGAGTCCCCGGACATCGTGGACGTCTTCCGCAAGCACGACGACCTCCCCGGAGTCCTGGATGAAGCCGTTGCTTCCGGTGCCAAAACACTGTGGCTGCAGCTTGGTTCGTGGCATGAAGAGGTTGCCCGGGACGCTGAGACCGCGGGCCTCAACGTGGTGATGGACCGATGCGTGAAGATCGAGCACGCCCGTTTCCACGGCGGACTCCATCTCGCCGGCTTCGACACCGGCGTGATTTCCTCCAAGCGGCAAGTCCTCGCCTAGCGGTCCCCGCGCTTCATCCACTGCTTGAGCCTGTCCAGGAAAGACTGCAGTTCCTTCTCGGACTTCTTCTCTGCCAAGGAGGGGAAGGTCTGGCCAGGCTTCTTGATGTCGGCGCCAGGCTTTGAATCTGCTGCAGGTGCGGTGGGCTCCGGCTTTGGCTTGACCGTTGCAGGGCGCTCCGGAGTGGGATTGGCTGGCTTGCCCTGGGCAGCACCATTCGAGGCGCCGTTAGGGGCTGCTGCAGGAGGAACAACCACCGCTTGCGGCGCAGCGTCCGGGCCGTTACCGGCAGCCGGAGATTTTCCGGCATCCGGGCCGTTTCCGGTGGCCGGAGCTTTCCCGGCATCCGGGGCCGCCGCGGGTGCTGAATCCTGAGCGGGAGCCCCAGGTAGGACGGGTGTTGTGGCCTCTTCGCTCGCAAGCGGCTGGGCTGTAGGCGGAACTGCGGCGGGGTCAACCACTGGTGCCGGTTCGGTGCTGATTTTCGGGGCGTCCGGCGCGGGCAACACCGGAGGGGCCGCGGACCATTGGGGAGCGAAATTACCCAGCAGTTCATCGATGAAAGTCGGCGTGCGGGTGAACCCGGAACTCGCTGCAGCAACGCCGCTCACACCCAGGCCCATAGCTGCCACAACAGCCACGCTGACTACCGCAGTGCGGTGCTTGTGCCGCCAGCGGCGCTTGGTGACCTCATCGTGCGGGCCGGCCAGCATGGCCGCCAATTCTGCGTTCGGGGCAGGCGCAGTCATGTGCGCGTAGGAACCCAATGAGAGGAGCGTCTGCCGGACGTCGGGCGCGCTGAGGAGATCGGCGTCGAGCAAAAGCTCGTCCACGATCGCTTCGCGTTCACTATCCCTGCATGTCATGGCGACACATATTCCTTTACTGCCGAATGCTCACGGAGCGTCATTAGGGCCCGCCGTTGCAGCTGCTTCACCGCACCGGCGCTTTTCCCCATAATGCTGGCCACCTGTTCCACCGTCAGGCCCGCGACGATCCTGAGTGTCAGGACCTCCCTCTGGTCATCACCCAGATAGTCCAGAAGCTTCATGACTTCATGTGGCGCCAGGAGCCCCATTGCCTCCGACTCGGCAGACCCCGACTCGCGGGTATCGCGATCAGGCTCGAACTCGTGGTGTTCGGGTGTCCGGCTCTGTTTCCGATGCTCATCCACCATGCGGGCATGCGCCACCGAGAACACGAACGTCCGGAGGCCGCTGACCCCGCCGCTGATGGTCTCCAGCCGAGGCAGGACAGCGAGGAACACGTCCTGGGTGATGGCCTCCGGATCTGACACACCTTTGGCCGCCAAGTAGCCGAGAACCGGGCCAGCGTACGCCTGGTACACGGCGCTGAACAGATCGGCGTTATTGCCCTTGAGTGCGTGGAGCGCTTCATCGGTCAATGCGTCGGTCACAGAAGAGACTTTCGATCGGCAGCAGGTCCGGGGCTTGAACCAGGTCATCCGCCTTTGCTCGACGGGCAACCCACCTAGGGTATCTGCTCTGCCGTGTCGTCCCAAGGACAGCCTGGCATGTCAGTTCAAAAACTCATCAGGACAAAAAGGAAGAGCCGAGCTGGAACATGATGGGGGACAAATTCCAGCTCGGCCCTTTCAAAGAGGTAATCGTCGGAGGACGCCAAAGGGTTACGCGGGGTACAAACTTTTTTGAGAATTTTTTGAAGGTCACCGTCCCGGGCGTGATTCAGCGTCGCATGACTGTGTTCTGGAGGGCTATGTTCTGGAGGGCCGATGCCCCGGCAGTAGCGGCGATTTCGATTGGTAGCTGTGTCCGGTGGGTGTGCTGATTTCGAGGGTATGGACGTCCGCGGGCGTGGTTTTGGCGGTCCAGCCGGGCTTTTCTTTGGTGTGGTTGCAGGCTTCGCAGAGTCCGGCGCCGTTGGCCACCGTGGTGGTTCCGCCTGCGTGCCAGGGCACGACGTGGTCGATGTGCCTGATCGGCGCGTCGCAGTAAGGCGTGCGGCAGGTATCGTCCCGGGTTTCGATGAAACGTCTGAGCCGTGGTGGGAAGAGCCTTGCTTTGGAGTCCATGGTCAACAGCTCACCGGTGGCCGGTGCGGTGTAGAGGCGGCGGAGCCACACTTTGAACTGATCATCCTGCTCTAGGGTGGGACCTTTGCCTGTTGCGGACGGGTGGGTAGCGCTGGGGGCATGCCTGGTCATGGTCTGAGGGCCGCTATCGGGTTTCTGCCGTTTGGTGCGGGCCTCGTTCGAGGCAGTTCTTCCCGTGCCAACAAGGGTCCTGGCCCATTCCGACGGGACGATTCCGTAGCCTTTGAGGCGGGCTGGTTCGCTGTCGCCCTGGAACAGGGTTCGGTCGGTCATGACCAGGTCGAGGTTGATCCCGCTGACACCGCCCGGGGTTCCGGCGAGTCGCTCCACCAGGGTGTCGGCCATGACCTGGCCTCGGGTCCGAGAATCCCCGCTGGAACGGGCGGAGTCTGCGGCCCGGGTAAGGGCGGCGTAGGCGGCCACACCCTGGGCGACGGGCAGCAGGGCGGTCAGATAGGTCATGGTGTCAGGGGCCGGGCGCAGGCTCACCGTCCGCTCGCCCGCGGCGTGACTGGCACGCTGGGCCACCGAGCGCGGATCCCGGCGATACGCCGCAGCTTTCGCGGCGGCGATGATGGCCCGGTCACCCTTCCCCTCGAACGTCCCGGTATCGGCGGCGAGTTCCTCGTCCACGGCAGACCGGTCTTCCACAGACAGGCAGGCGGTCTCTTTCACCAGTAGGGTGGCGCGCCACTCATTGAGCTGGCCCGACTCCAACGCGGCCATGGTGCGCGGCATCTCCGTCACCAACGCCTTCGCGAGTCCAAGCAACCGTGATCCCCGGTTCGGGGACTCCCGCCGGGCCAACGCCACCTGCGCCCCGACACCCTGGCCCTGCTCAGAAGCGGGCACACCGGCCGCCTCCTGCTCGCCGCGCTGCGCCAGTTCGAAGGCCACCGCGGCACGCGCCTGCAACCCGGTGATGGCGGACTTCAAGTCTTCCAGCCCACGGATCTGATCGATCAGCTCGCCGCTCCCGGCACCAAGACGGACGGCGCCCAAGAGTGCGAGGAGATCAGACACCCGGGGCGCCGAGCCACCGGAGAGGGCCACGGAGCCACCCGACCGAGCCGCGGAGCCACGAGCACGCGTGGCGACTGCCGGCGCAACCACTGCGCCCGTCTGCCCGCCTCGAATCTGCTCCATGACTCAACTCTTCCAGCCAGCACGCAGCAGCATCAGCCCGCAACCGCCCTATGTGGAAAAAGACCGTATGTGAAAACCGGGAGAGCCCGCAGGGCCTGAAGAACTAGTCAGGCGCGTCCGTCGGCGCTTCGTAGCCCGCGGGAATAACCGGCACACTGGCTTCCAGCGCCCCGGTAAAGACGCGGGCAGAACTCAACCTGCCGCCGATGCCGGATAGTTTCACGTGCAACCTCTTGGCGGTGACAACGGGGAATTGGTGGAGTCGCCTGTTGCCCACCGTCATGCCCTCAACGAGGGCCCCCTCATCAGTGGAGACGGCGTAGCGCGTAATCCGCTGCCCCGAACTCAAGTCCTCCACAAGTTCCAGGTGATTGAACGTGACCTCAGCCGGGAAGGTCAAGGTGGCTCCGCCGTCGTGATGTTCGACCCTGGCCTCCATCTCGCCCGAAAGCCGGGCGTCCAACTCGGCCTTCCATTCAAGGAGGATCGCTTGGTCTTCATCGGGAATGAGGCCCCTGGTGTCCGGCGGAAGATTCAGGAGGAGGTTGGCGCCCATTCCGACCGAGCGATAGTAGATGGCCAGCAGATGTTCTGTGGTCTTCGGCTGGTCGTCCGGATGCCAGAACCAGCCGCGGCGAAGGGAAACATCGCACTCAGGCGGCAGGTATCCCGCGTACCCGAGCTGCGAGTTCGAATCGGTGTATTGGGTGTCGGCTGTCCGGTCCACCACGTAGTTAACGGGATCCGAGGCCAGTCCGTTCTCGTTGCCCACCCAGCGGATGGTGGGCTGGCCCATGTTGAAGATCATGGCGTCGGGCTGGTGTTCCCTGACCACGGCGATGATCCGGTCCCAGTTGTATTCGCGGCCCACTGAGCCAGCGCCGTCGAACCACAGTTCCATGAGCGGCCCATAGCCAGTGCAGAGCTCAGTGAGTTGCTGAACATAGAAGTCGTCGTAGGCAACAGGGTCGCTGTAGCACTCTGCATTCCGGTCCCAGGGTGACAGGTAGAGCCCCAGGCCGATCCCCTGTTCCTGGCAGGCTTCCGCCACTTCCCGCACCACGTCCCCTTGACCGCCGCGCCATGGCGAGGAGGCCACTGAGTACCCAGTGGTGGCCGTGGGCCACAGACAGAAGCCGTCGTGATGCTTGGCGGTGAGGACCAAGTACCTGGCACCCGCGTCCTTGGCCACGCGGACCCAGCTGCCGGCGTCGAGCTCTGTCGGATTGAAACCGGCAGCCGGAAGCGTTCCATCGCTCCATTCCTTGCCCGCGAAAGTGTTGATGCCAAAGTGGATGAACACGCCGAACTCGAGCTGCTGCCAGCGGAGCTGGGCGGCGGTAGGGACAAGGTGGGTCACAGCGGCACTCCTGGCGGTTGGGCGTGATCGGTTGGGCGTGATGGGCTCGGGTGTTGAAACATCAGATGTATCTGGCTTCGGAGTCATGCTATCCGGAAGCCATACTTAGCTCGTGACTAACTCAGGCAAAATGACGCCGGCCGTGTCCCACAGTGATGGCGTCTGGCGCCTGCGGGACTCGGTTCTTGCGGCAGTGAACGGGACGATGGCCGCACTCGCCGGGGTTGGCGGTGTCATTTCAGCCATGGAGGTTATTGCCGGGGCAGACGCGGAAGGACGGGCGGCCGCGGGCTACTTTGCAGTGCGTGCCGTGGTCATCGCCCTGGCCGTGCTGATCTTGGCGATCAAGGCAATCGCCTCCCGCAGGCCTGGTCCGCTGCCGGTTGTGTTGCTGGGCGCTGCGGCGGTCCAATTCGCCGATGTGCCGATCAGCATCCTGGC
The DNA here is from genome assembly GCF_042786555.1 of Paenarthrobacter sp. NPDC056912. NCBI lineage: Bacteria > Bacillati > Actinomycetota > Actinomycetes > Micrococcales > Micrococcaceae > Paenarthrobacter > Paenarthrobacter sp. NPDC056912. The sequence goes on along the minus strand of NZ_JBHUCD010000001.1, from coordinate 83,214 downwards.
AGGAAATTCGGCAGTAGCCATCGCTGCCTTCGTGCTGGGCGCCGTTCACCTGACCACCGCCTGGCTGCTTCGACGTCGTTGAGCCATCGAAAGTAGCGCGGCCTACCCGACGATGCCCCGCTGCGCCATCCGTGCGGCGTCAGCGTCGATGACCATCTGGCCAAGTTCGAGCGTGTGCGAGGAGTACCGGCCGCTGGCGCGCGCATCCAGCAGCGCGGCTTGCTCAGCATCGATCATGATGCGGAACAGGGCCCCGCGCTGTAGTTGTTCTTCGTTCTGCACGGCGGCGAACTGCGCGGTGTAGGCATCCGCAAGTCGCCGCCGATTGCTGGTGGTTTCGGCAATCAACTTGGCCGAGTATGGCTTCCCCTCCGGGGTTGTCAGTTCAGGCGAGGAAAGCTGCTGGGCGCCCGCTGCGACGATCTGTTCCACGAGTTCACTGATTTCGACTTGGAGTGCGTCGCGATCGTCGGCGCGCACCCCGAGCAGCCTGATCACCAGCGGCAGCGTCATCCCGTGCAGCAGCAGGGTGACAACGGCAACGGTGAAGGCGATCAGGATCAGCTCTGATCGGAACGGCACATCCAACGGCAACGACTGGGCGGCGGCAAGCGTGACTACGCCTCGCATGCCGGACCACGTGAGGACAGCACCGCCCCGCCAGCCAAGGCCGTCCCGGGACAGCATCTGCCAGTCGGCACGTCGCTTGTCGAGGTGGCGCCGGGCGAGGTCCGTGCGCCGGGCGTCTGCGTTTCCGCTCTTTTCAACTTCCTCGATCCGGATGAGGGCGTCATCCGCGCGGGCAATCATCCGGGTAGCCCTGCGTTGCTGCCGTCGGAGGGAGAAGATCAACGGCACCATGAACACCCCGCGGATGACCAGCAATGCCACCACGACGAGTAGCCCGACGCCCACAGCACCCCACACGCTGAGGTGGTCCTTTTCGACCCCCTCGATAACCCGGGTCATCTGGTACCCCATCACCAGGAAAACGCCGTTCTCCAGCAGGAGTTGGATGGTGCGCCAGTTCATCCTCTCGCTGATCCGGTCCTGGGCGGTGAGGTGCCGGGCCGATTTGAAGCCGGTGACCAGTCCCGCCACGACAACTGCCAGGACACCGGACGCATGCACAGCTTCCGCCGGGAGGAACGCCAAGAACGGGACAACGAAGGAGATCGCTGTGGTCAGGGTGGGCTGGCCGATGCGTCCGCGCGCCCAGACCGTCGCAACGCCCACTACCAACCCAATGCCGACGCCGAGTGCCACCGCCAGGACGAATCCGCCGGCAACGCTTCCCAACGTGACGGTTCCGCCTATTGCCGCAATGGCGGCGCGCATGATGACAAGGGCTGTTGCATCGTTGAGCAGCCCCTCTCCCTCCAGCACTGTGACCAGCCGGGACGGAAGACCCAGGCGTTTACCGATGGAGGTGGCGGCAACCGCGTCAGGTGGTGAGACAACAGCGCCCAGTGCTATGCCGGCAGCGAGGGGCAGGCCTGGGATCAGCCACGTGAGCAGGAATCCAACCGCGACGGCGGACAGCGCCACCAGCGTGACTGACAGCCCGCTGATAGCCCGGAAATTGCGCTTGAAGTCGGTGATCGGAACGTTGACCGCCGCGGCATAGAGGATGGGTGGCAGGACCACCGCGAGGATCCACTCCGGCTCGATCTCCAGGGGCTCTTGGCCGGGAATGATGCTGCAGCCGATCCCCACCAGAACAAGGATGATCGGCGCCGCAACTCCGATGCGCGGGGCGATCCAGCTGCCGCCAATAACCAGCAGCACGCCAATGACGAACAGGAGCGCGATGGATTCCATTTCTGCAGGGTAATACGGATGGCTCCCAAGCGGAGGTGCTGTCCTCTGTAGCCCGCCCGGAGCGGGGAGTAGGCTGCAAACTACCAGCCTTTGGATTCATAGATCTCTGTTCATAAAGGAGAGACGATGACCCTTCCTCCACACCACGAACCTGAGCCGTTTCCACCAGAACCCGGTCCCGTCCAGCCACCGCCGGACCCCACAACGCCGTTCCCGCCGAGTCCCATTCCGGACCCGAATCCGGCGCCTGGCCCCTTGCCGGTTCCCGATCCCGGACCGGTGCCTCCGCACCCGAACCCTGACCCCACGTACTGACGTCTTTGAATGGATAACGACGGCGGCTGGTCGCCTGGGTGGGCGACCCCTCCCCCCCTGTATTTAGTTTTTTATTTTTATACGCGGGGGGGGGGGGGGGGGGGGGGGCCCCCCCCCCGCCGTCGTGTGTTCCGGGGGCTTCAGGCGACGGCGCGCTTGATGAGTTCCACGATCCTCGCTTCAATCTCAGGCGTGATTTCGGTGAGGGCGAAGGACGTGGGCCACATGGCACCGTCGTCGAGGTTGGCGTTCTCCTCGAAGCCGAGCGTGGCGTAGCGGGCCTTGAACTTGTGTGAGCTCTGGAAGAAAACGATGTTCTTCCCATTCCTGGCGTAGGCCGGCATTCCGTACCAGGTCTTGGGGGTGAGGTCCGGCGCGTGCTCCTTGACGATCGCGTGGAGCCGCTGGGCCATGACCTTGTCCGTTTCAGGCATTTCGGCGATCTTGGCCAGTACGTCGGCTTCGCCGTCCTCCTTGGACGCCTTCTTGCGGGGTGCCTTCTTCAACTCCTGCGCGCGTTCCTTCATTGCGGCGCGTTCTTCTTCGGTGAACCCGTCGTAGGACTTGGTTTTGTCAGTTGTTCCGGTGTCAGCCATGGCAGGCCCCTCTTCTCTGCTGGATTTCTTGCGTATATCCCCACGCTACGGGTCAATGGCAGCGTGAGCTTCTCCGAAACTGCTCGGTTTGGAACAGGTACTTGGCCACTGCGGGAGTCTTGAGGTTTTCCTGAGGAACTGTTGCGGGTTTGCATGATTTGTTCTTGATTCTGGCCCGGCAGAGTAGTCCTCATCAGCCAGACAGGCTGGAAAGAGCAACGGCCGGCCCGGACGGGTGGCCCACTGAAAGGACACTGATTCCCATGGCCATCAGCCTCAAGACCACCTCCGGCAAGATCCTCGCTTCCGTCGCACTGGTCGGCACCGCAGCCGCCGTCGCCGGGATGGGCACCTACGGCGCCTTCACCTCCTCGACCTCCGCCTCCCAAGCCGTCACCGCAGGCACCGTCACCATCGCCCTGGGCACCGGAGCGAACAACACCCTCAACGTCCCGGTCGCGGGCCTGCTGCCCGGAGACAAAGTCGAAAAGCTCGTCACCCTGGCCAACAGCGGCAACTCGGACCTGAACAACGTCACCCTGACCACCTCCGCCGGCGCCACCGGATCCCTGCTCACCACCGACACCACCAACGGCCTGCAACTGACCATCGAAAACTGCAGTGTTGCCTGGACCGGAGCCGCAGCCCCCTACACCTGCGCGGGAACCAAAACCACCGTCATGGCCGCAGCCCCGGTCATCACCGCGAACAAAGTCCTGAACAACCTGACCTCCCTGACCTCGGCCAAAACCGACAACCTCAAAGTCACCACCGCGTTCCCCACCACCGCCGGCGACACCTTCCAAGGCGCCACCTCCACCATCGCCTTCTCCTTCACCGGCACCCAGCGCACCGAAACCGTCAAGTAACACCAAAAGCTTCGCCGGGCCTGATCGGATTCACTACCCCAGCCCGATCAGTCCCGGCGAAAGACCCCATTCCAACAAACCAGGACAAGACAAGGAGATGATCACCATGACAAAGCCGAACAGCTTCCTACGCACCTTGGTGATCGTCGCCGTCGTCGTTCTTGGCCTGATAGCAGCACCAACAGCGGCATTCGCCGCCTTCACCGACACCGAGCGGGCCACGCCGCAGTTCTCGGCCGCGAGCCTCGCGGCACCTGCCGCTGCAAACGTCACCATGAGCTGCCAGTTCGGCATCCGCGCCACCGTCACGGTGAATACCTTCAGCACCGTGGCCAACGCCAACTACCACGAGGTCAAGATCTTTGACCGGTCCGGCAACCTCGAATTCACCGGCGATCTCAGTAAAGCGGCCGGAAAGAGCTACACCTCGGGCTATGAGGTCATCGGAACCTGGAGCTACGAAATCCGCGGGTACTACAAGGTTCCCGGCTCCAACAACGCCTGGACCGGCAAAGTCCTTAAAGGCTCGCTGAGCTGCTAGGAGCTATCGTGGATCAGCCATTGGGCCGTGCGGATCAGCGCCCGGTCCGCGTCGTCCGTCCGGAGCCCGGCGATGTCCGAGCGCATCACGGCTGCGCCTTCAAAGAGGCTCACGATCGCGTTGGCGATGCCGGCCTGTTGCGATCCGCCCAATTCCGGCCTGGCACGGCGCACGAGGTCACGGACATGCTCCGCGTACAGTACGTAGAAGGCCCTCAGGGCAACGGCCGCCTGTTCATCGCTTGACGCCAGCGCCCAGATCTCAAGGTGCATATTGATGCCGGCCGGATCAGAGTGCTCTTGGAGCAGGGCGGAGAAAACACGCGCCGATTCCTCCCGCGCGAGCCGCTCCCCCGCGCCGGGTCCGACGTCGATTCCGGACATTTCGCTGAGCCGCGCCAATGAGCGGTCCAGGGTACGTTCGAGGACGGCACGGATGAGGTCAGCTCTGGTGGGGAAATAGTGCTGAAGGTGCCCGATCCGGACACCCGCCGCGGCGGCGAAATCCCGCATTGCGGCGTTGGCGTTGCCCCGGGTGACCAGCACTTCTTCAGCGGCGTCAAGGAGCGCAGCCTTTCTCAGGGCGCCCTTGCTTTCGGTCATGAGGTCAATATTGTCACACCGTTCCGGGCCAAATTCCCCAATGCTTCCGAAGGTTCCGGCATGGTCTCCGGGAAAGTTACACCGGCCCGGGCGGCGGGATTCAGGACAGCCTGAAGGCCTATGAATCCTCCCAGGGCGGTGAGGTGGGCCTGGCCTTGCGGGTCCGATATGACAGCAGTCCGCTCACCATTCCGGCCCTTGACGTCTACCCTGATGTGCGCCGTTCCGCCTTCGCCCGGAGAGTAGAGCAAAGATCGCCTCGCGGCCGTCCACCGCTCGCCACTACCCCAGCGAAACAGTCCGATGGCCTTCGCGGCGAGCAACGCCGTCGTGGACGTATTTGAACTGAAGCCGATGCGCGTGGCCACCGTCTCCGCGCCGAGGGTCAGCGGAAGCGTGAACTGTTCGGGCGTGTCCAGGCGCGCGACCCTTGTACGGTGGCCGGCGATGTCCACCCAGCGGGTGTCGCTTAGAGGACTCACGACCACGGGACGCCCGCCTTTGCGGGCTTCGAAATCCAGGCCGAGCCTGTCGACGAAATCAACGGAGTCCACACCGGCTTGGTCGTTGACGTCGTAGCGGATCGCAACATCGATCTCACGCGCACCACCGACTTCCTTGGCAAGTGCCGCCGCCACAAGATTGGTGACGCCACCCATCCATCCGGAACTCAGGAGTACGGGCGCGCTCGGGTTGAGGAGGCTCGCCAGCGCAACAGCGCGGGTGAGGCGGGTAGTCCATCGCGTGACGTCCACGTAGGGAATTCCGGCAGTGACCGCGGCCCGGAGGACGCGGTCCTCGGGATCGTTGACCACGCTGATCACAGCCCTGACTTTGGCAGTGAACGGAGCCGGATCATTCAGGTCCCATGTGCGGACGACTACGTTTTCACTGCCGAGGTGGCTGCCACGTTCAGGGTTCCGGCCCGTCAACACCAGGGGCCACAGGGGAGCGGCAAGCCGTGTCAAAGCGGTGCCCACGGTTCCATACCCGCCGACGATGAGCACGGGGCCGGCTATCTCATGTTCCAGATGATCGATCATGAACTTGATAATAGGTCATTTGACCTAAAATCGTGAACGGGTCACGTTGGTCGAAGTGTTTCCTTCCCCCGTGGACGAGTCCTTTTCTCCGGATCGGGAGCGAACCTCAAGGTCGCGATACTGCCGTTCGGCCAACGCCGCTTCACGTAAAGGAAGACGAGCGCGACGACCAGGACGCGCGACAGCATGCCGAGAAGGCCGCCCTCGGGGCCGTACGCGCCGACGTTGAGGATCTCCGCTCCGGACGACGTGGCAGTGAACCAGCCGGGGACGATGTGTCCGCTGATGGGAAACCCGAAAAGGTCTTGGGCCATAATTTAGCTATTGCTTGGCTCAGCGTTTAAGGGGAATTCGCGTGGACGATTCAATAAGTGTGCCGACCGTGGACGACCGCAAGAAGCGGTTCGGACGCCTCATCGAGCGGGATGACGGCCGTGACGTGCCATTCTACGACGGGCACCCGGTGGAGGTGGCCGCGTGGAAATGGGTCCTCATCATCGCTGCGTGCGCTGTTGGCTTCGCAGCCCTGATCTTGATTCCCCAGACCTCGAACGTGACAGCCCTCCTCCCACGATTCCTGTTCGTCGCCATTCCCATGGCTGTTTTCATCTGGCTCACGGGCCCTTTCTGGAAATCGATTTTCCGTAAACCAACCGGCGCGGATTACCTCGCCATGGTGGTCTTCTGGCTCCTCAACCTGGCCGTGAGTTTCATAGTGGGCATCATCGTTGCATCCATCTTCGGAGCCAATGCCAACAAGGCCACCGAAGGAATCCTGGAAGGCGGCCCGGGTGAGATAGTGGCCTTCTACGTGGGAACCGGCATTCAATTGCTCGGCGAGGAAGTCTTCACCATCCTGCCGTTCCTCGCAGTCATGTACTTCCTCTACACCAAGGCGAAGCTGAACCGCACCACGTCAATGCTGCTCGCATGGTTGATCACGGCCCTGTGGTTTGGCGCGGCGCACCTTCCAACGTACGGGTGGAATGTGGCCCAAGCTCTCCTCATCATCGGCACCGCCCGAATCGTGCTGACGCTGGCCTTCATTCGCACCAAGAACATCCTTGTCTCTACAGGAGCCCACATCCTCAACGACTGGGCTTCATTCACCCTTGTGCTGGTGGCAGCCGCGGCTTCGGCCTCCTGATCAACTAACGGCCAACTTGTCATGACAAGTTGGCCACGGAGCATTTGCCGGCGATTCATCTGATGTCTCTACATTCTGAGGGTCAACACACCCTTTGAGTGAAAGGTTCCATCATGAGTTCCCCCAGCCGCCGCTCGGCGATCGCAGCGTCAATCGCGGGATTGGCAACCATCGGCGCCACCGCCGTCGCCGCGTCCCCTGCACAAGCAACCGGGCATGGGCACGGCAGCAACCGCCCCTCCGGCAAGGCCACTGTCTTCACAGTCATCAGCGACATCCAAGGCGACCTCGGCGATTTCGACCTTGCCCTCAAGGACATCGAAAAGACCAACCCCGGCAAGCGGAGTGCCGGCCTGGTAGTCAACGGCGACATCACTCCGCGCGGCTACGACTTTGAGTACCAGGCCGTACGCAAGGTCCTGGATGCAAACCCACACGCCCGAAACGTCCACTGGGGCATCGGCAACCACGAGTTCTACGTCCCCAAATACTCCGACCCCAACACCCTTGCCCAAGCCACCTGGCCCAACGGCACCACCGAGGCCTCTCTTTTCCAGAGCTTCTACACGTTCGCCGGGCGCGACAAGGTGTACACCGAAATCGACCTTGGCGGTGTTCCCGGGCTGATCCTGGGCACTGAGAAGTACATGCACTACCACGACACCAAGCTCTGGGACGAGGTCTGGCTCAGCGAGGAACAGATCACGTGGTTGGAGCGGCGATTGGCATACTGGGACGATCGCGGCCAGCCCGTCATGGTCTTTACCCACCACCCGTTTCCGGACACCGTCTCCGGCACCCGCAACAACCTCTACAAGAAGGACTACCTGCAGGTTGACCGGCTACTGGGAATCCTGGGCAAGTACCAGAATGTCTTTGTCTTCACGGCCCACACGCACTGGGCACTACAACTGGCCGACTGGGAAGTGCGCCGCACCGTCCCCGGCACCGGCAACCTTCAGGGCTTCCAAGTCATCAACACCGGCGCGGTCCAGACCCTCTGGGAAGACAATGGCACTGGCGGCGAGCGCGCCCTGGATGGCCACGAGGCCAGCGGGCTCCAAGTAGAGGTCTACAAGGACTGCGTAGTGGTCAAGGCCCGTGACTACCGTCGTGGCGAGTGGATCAAGGAAGTCCAAATCCCACTGTTCTAACCCGTTGCGGGGCCCGCTTTGCGTTCCTGGAACGCTGCATCGAGCGCATAGCGGGCCTCACACCACCCACCGTTCCCACGCAGTTAACCTCCTTGCCATGGCGCTTCCCTAGTGTGATTCCGCCGAGGACCCGGCACCAACAACAGGAGACGCGATGTGTACCACGGACGAAAACAGGACTACCCACAGCCGCAGTGTGGAACTGGCCGACGCTGAGCTGAAAGCCATGGGCTTGAGCCGCCGGCGCATTCTGCAGTCGGCAGGTATTCTGGCGGCCGGTACCGCAGCCTCGGCAGCGGTGGCACAGCCGGCGATGGCCAACCCGGGTGGCAACGACCCCCAGCTGAAATGGCTCGTGGGAGACCACCACGTGCACACCCAGTTCAGCCACGATGCGAAGTACATGATCAAGCAGCAGCTGGACGCGGCCCGGTCCTACGGCGTGGACTGGCTGGCCCTGACAGAGCACAGCAACTTCGGCCACGCCAACAATGGGGGTGCCGTCAACGCCAACAAGGAAATCCGGACGCAGCGTGCTGCACGCCCTGACTTGCTGATTTTCCAGGGCTTGGAGTGGTACATCCCTGGCGCCGAGCACGCCGCGATACTCGTTGCCCCGGGCCCTAACGAAGTGAACCTTCTGCGGACCTTCGAGCTCGTGTGGGACGGCAAGCTGAACCAGTGGGAGAAACCGGTCCCCGGGACAGCCCAAGTGGAGACTTTCGAACGCAAAGCAGTGGAAGCCATCGCTTGGCTGGCCAAACAGCGGCACTCCGGCTACATCGACGACGTCGTCGCCTTCGCCAACCACCCCATGCGGCTGGGCATCGACTCCCCTCACGAACTCCGGGCGTGGCGCGATGCCGCCCGCGAGATCATGATCGGAATGGAAGGTGCCCCGGGCGCCCAAGGCTCAGGAGTCAGCCAGTTCGCAAGTGCTGGCGACCAGCGCGGCGAATACAACAACAACCCCACACAGTTCAGCTTCCCTGGCTACCCGGCGGATGCCTTCCGTCCCTACGGCGGTTTCGACTGGGCCACTGCCACTGTGGGCGGCCTGTGGGATTCGATGCTTGCCGAAGGTTTGCCGTTCTGGATCACGTCCAACTCCGATAACCACCTCACCATCAAGGACACGTGGAAAACCGGCCCCTACCCGGCGGAGGAACCTTACCTGAGCCTGCCCAACGAATTTGATCGCTGGTCTGTCACCGGCAAGCGGCCCGACCCGATCGAGACCGGTGAGAAGCAGGGTGGCAGCGACTACTGGCCAGGACAGTTCAGCCGACTCCACACCGGCGTCACCAAGCGCTCTTACTCGGGAGTGCTGGACGCCATGCGGAATGGCCGTATGTGGGTTGACCACGGGCACCTGCTCCAGGGCTTGGACGTCCGGGTTCGCGAGGCGCGCGGCAACGGCAACGGCCGCAACGGCCGCAACGGCGTTACGTTGGGTTCACGCCTGAGCGTGAGGCGAGGTGCCGACGTCGAAATTTCCATCACCATTACGACGACGGGCTACCGCAACTTCGCCGGTATCCTGCCAAAGCTTGCCCATGTGGACGTGATCGGCGGTTCCATTAGCGGGGCAGCGGGCGATCGCGACACGATGAAGGCACCGGGAACCAGCGTCTGGAAACAGATCGATGTATCAGGGCGTACTGGCACGTTCACCATCAAACACGTCATCATGGACGTCCAGAAGTCCTGCTACTTCCGCCTCCGCGGCAGCGACGGCAACCGCCACGGCGCTGGCTACTATGGCGCGACAGTGGATCCCGCGGGTCCCATTCGCCACGGCAACAATCTTGGCGACGCCGATCCTTGGTCAGACACGTGGTTCTACGCGAACCCCGTCTTTATCGACGTGGTGTGACCGCTCTTCAGCCGCTTTCCTTGGTCTCGTCAGCTTCTTCCGGCGAATCCGAGGACCGCACGTTGCCGTGGATGATCCCCAGCTGCTCCAGCTGATCCGACATCCCTGCGCCGTCCGGGGCATAGACCCAGGGGATGCCCGGAGTGGGCTGCTCCCCTGACTTGGACCGCCCGCCGGCGAGCACTGCTTCGCCGGGCGAGAGTTGACGGATGGCGATGGCCTTGACGTTCTGCGGGTGGCGCTGCGCGAAGTCGGAGTAGATGGCTTCGTCGTGCTGTCCGTCGTCTCCCACCAGCAGCCACTTGATGCCCGGGAACTCCTCCGCGAGGCGTTCCAAGGAGCTTCTCTTGTGCTCCTGGCCGCTGCGGAACCAGCGGTCCGGGGTTGGCCCCCAGTCGGTCAGGAGCTTGGGGCCGGCGGGATACAAATTGCGGGAGAGGAACCGCGACAGCGTGGGCGCCACGTTCCAGGCTCCGGTAGACAGATACAGCACGGGTGCCTTGGGCGCCGTCCTCACGATCCGTTCGTACAACACGGCCATGCCCGGCGTCGGGGTCCTTGCATGCTCGTTCAGTACAAAGGTGTTCCAGGCGGCAAGGAATGGACGCGGCAGGGCTGTGACCATGACGGTGTCGTCAATGTCGGAGACCACGCCAAAGTCGGTGTCGTCCGCGACGATCTCCACGGGAGCTTCTACCGTCCCGGATTCCCCTGATTGGAGGGTGATGGTGTGCCAGCCTGCGTGGAGGGCCACCGGGATCCGCGCATCCACCACACCGCCACGGTCCGCCTCGACGTCGTGGACGGTCCCCGCGATAGTCACCTGCACGGCGGCGTGGGCTACTGGCGCGCTGGTGAAGTTGCGCCAGCCACGCATGCTCTCCTGTAACGGTTTTAGGTTCCCCGCGCGGGAACCCTTCCCGCTATCGCGCGGATCGCTGCGGACAACCCGGGCCAGCACCCGGACCCAGGAGGTGGTCCCGTAACCGGCGTAGGGGATGACAGTCACTACCCGGCCACGGCGGATGGCGAGGCGTGTCTGGAACCTGAGCCACGCGTCGTCGAGCCTTAACGCGAAATGGCGGCCCGGAGACTTGGCCGGCGTCTGCCCGCCGCTCTCATGGTTGACGGACAGGGCACGCGGCTTCACGGGACGGGGACACATGCGTCCAGTCTGGCACGGGAGAACACGGACGAGTTCCGCCGGTCCCCGTTGTGAAGCGAGCCGGAGTTCTCCTATGCCTGGCTGATGTCTATGCCTGTGACGGGCGCGCCGGCACACTCACAAACGAGCGCGATACGACAAATTTCGGCAGGGCGTTGAGCGTCATTGCCATCGAATCGTCCTCGCCCCGGGTGGGCCAGAATCCGGAGAAGATGTCGCACGTTTGCGTCCCAGAAGCAAGGCGTCCATCCGATTGATGCCCGCGACGATCACGGCACCTGTCTCTTCGTCCGAATACGCTGCCTGCCAACCGCCGAACTCAAAGCCGCCACCGCGGTCACCCTAGCGACGAGCGCGCGGCCGGTCGAGGGGTCGCGGGCCGGAGCCTTCCTAGGGCTGCGGGGCCACGTTGCCCAACGCTGCGTCGATCAGGACCTGGGCAGCGTGCCGGGCCTGTCCGGCAGCATCCGCGGTTCCCGAGATCGCGGCCGTGGTTTGCGCGCCCTCGGCGAGGATCGCAAGCTGCGGCGCAAGGAAAGCCGGCGCACCTGCCTCTTCTGAAAGCTTGCCGACGTATTCCTGGAACGATTCCTTGTGCTTGCGGGCGTACTCGGCAACTTCGGGGCTGATGGCACCGAGTTCGGCGAAGCTGTTGATGAACCCGCATCCCCGGAACGAGTCCTGGCAGAACCAGCCTGCGAGGTAGTCGAAGATCGCCAGCAGCCTTTCACGCGGCGCTGCGGCCTGGCGGACTGTTGCGTCCAAACCTTGGGTCCAGGAGTCGTGCCGCCGCTCCAGCACCGCCATCACGATGGCGCTCTTGGACGGGAACTCCTGGTACAGCTTCTTGAGCGAAACTCCTGCCGCCGCGCGCAGTTCGTCCATGCCAACGGCTTGGATTCCCTTGGCGTTGTACAGCTCATCGGCGGTCTCGACGATGCGCGTACGGGGCTCGGAAATATTCATTCTCCAATAGTACTTGAAAGAAGAACGATCGTTCTCTACTATTGAAACCACGAGAGAGAACGAACGTTCTCCCACTCAAGACAAGGAACAGACCCCATGGGCTTCATCAAAGTTGGAACCGAGAACAGCACGGACATCGAGCTCTACTACGAGGACCACGGCACCGGTCAGCCCGTTGTCCTGATCCACGGCTACCCCTTGGATGGCGGGTCGTGGGAGAAGCAGTCGGCGGCCCTTTTGAACGCCGGCTACCGCGTCATCACCTATGACCGCCGCGGATTCGGCAAGTCCAGCAAGCCCACTACGGGCTACGACTACGACACCTTCGCGGCAGACCTCAACACGGTCCTGGAAACGCTGGATCTGCAAAACACCGTGCTGGTCGGCTTCTCGATGGGCACGGGAGAGGTGGGGCGCTACATCGGCACGTACGGCGAAGCCCGCGTGGCCAAGGCGGCCTTCCTCGCATCCCTGGAACCGTTCCTCCTGCAGACCGACGACAACCCCACCGGCGTTCCATCCTCGGTCTTCGACGGCATCCGCAACGCCGCCATCGAGGACCGCTACGCCTGGTTCACCAACTTCTACAACGACTTCTTCAACACGGACAACTTCCTCGGGAACCGACTCAGCGAGGAAGCCCTGCGCAACGCCTGGAACGTGGCCTCCGGCTCATCCTGGTGCGCATCCTTCGCAGTGGTGGACTCCTGGCTCACGGACTTCCGCTCCGACATCGAAAAGGTGACCGTCCCCGCCCTGATTGTCCACGGAACAGGTGACCGCATCTTGCCCATCGACGCAACCGGACGCGAGTTCACCAAGCGCCTGCCCTCCGCCGAGTATGTCGAGATCGAGGACGCTCCGCACGGCATGCTCTGGACGCACGGCACCGAAATCAACGACATCCTGCTGCGCTTCCTGGCGAAGTAGGCCGCCGGCCCGGCTGCCACCGACACAGAAGACGTACGACGGCGGCAGGTCGCCTCACGGTTCCAACGGAACCCAGGGCGACCTGTCGTCGTCGCACGTTGACGTAGCGCAGGTCACGCCCTATGCTTTATGAATCGATTCAAGAAGTAACCTTCCTCACGCTGAATGACCACCAGTTCAGTCCTGGATGGGAAGAGCTCTTGTTCCTTGCCAAAGACGACATAGGAGTTCAGACGCAATGACGGTTATGCATGGGAGGGATGTCCCCTCCACCCACCACGACGCCGCCGGCCGCAAAGATCCGAAGAAAGCCGCGATGAGCGGCTGGATCGGCAGCGCACTGGAGTACTACGACTTCGCTTTGTACTCGCTGGCGGCAACGCTTCTCTTTCCCACCATCTTCTTCCCCACCGAGAATCCGACAGTGGGCATCATCGCCTCGCTGGCGACGTACGCCGTCGGCTACGTTTCCCGTCCGCTCGGCGCCGTAGTCCTGGGCGCTTACGGCGACCGGCACGGACGCAAGAAGGTGCTCGTCTTCGCGATGCTGCTCATGGGCTTCGCTACCTTTGCCGTCGGGCTGTTGCCCACGTACGGGCAGGTCGGACTTCTTGCTCCCGTACTCCTGGTGATCCTCCGTTTGATCCAGGGTTTCGCGGTGGCGGGCGAACTTGGTGGTGCGAGCGCAATGATCGTGGAGCACTCCCCCGATGCAAAACGCGGCTTCTTCGCGAGCTTCAGCCTGCAGGGCACGCAGGTTGGCTCCATCCTCGCCACCGCCGTGCTGATTCCGCTCGCCGCACTCCTCCCCGATGAAGAATTCCACTCATGGGGCTGGCGACTGCCGTTCCTGCTCAGCGCCGTGGTGATTATCGCCGGGTACGTCATCCGCCGCCGTGTGGAGGAGCCGCCCGCCTACCTGGCGCAGGCCGAAGAAGCCGGCGCCAAACGCCGCTTCCCGCTGGTAGACCTCCTCCGCACCCACCCCTGGGTTTTGGTCCGATGCATCGCAATGACCTTCACCAACGTCATCGGCATGGCCACACTCATCTTCGGCGTATCCTTCGCGACCCAAAAGGGCTACGGCATCGGGTTCTCCAGCAGCGAGTTCCTTTGGGTAACCATGGCAGCCAATGTGGCTGCGGTTGTGACCATTCCGATCTTCGGCGCTCTGTCCGACCGGATCGGCCGCAGGGCACTCATGGTGGCCGGTGGGGTCACCGGTGGATTGCTGACCATGGGTTACCTGTGGGCGATCCAACAGGGAAGCCTGCCCCTGGTGTTCATCTGCGTGGTGATAGTGCAAGGCATCCTCTTCCAGATGTGGAACGCCACCTTTGCCACGTTCTTCCAGGAGCAGTTCCCCATGCGCATGCGGGTGACGGGCTTCGCTGTCTCACAAAACATCGGGCTCATGATCGCTTCCTTCTTCCCGAGCCTGTTCACCGCGATTGCCCCGCCCGGATCAGCCAACATCCCCCTGGTCATCGGCCTGACCACCCTCGGTATCTGCTTGGTCTCGGCCGTCGCCACCCTCCTGTCCCCGGACACCAGGGGCAAGTCGCTGGACGACCTCGAAACACGCTAGATCGTCGAAATCGCCGGAAAGGCTCCAGTTCGCTGGTCCTTTCCGGCGATTTCGCACGTCTCCGGCGATCTCGGAGTCAGTCGCTGACCAGTTCAGCTGCCTGACTGACAGGAGCCACGGCCTCCCGCACCTTCTTACCGCGGACATAACCCACCAGGCCCAAAGCCAGGATGCAGCCGAGAGTACCCAGGGCGAAGGCCTCAAAGGTGAACTGCGAAACGCCCCAGGTTGCTTCGAAGTCGTATTCCAGGCCGAAAAGGATCTCCAGTGTTCCCGGGAAGATAGCCACCCACGAGCCCACCAGTATCCAAAGGAAGCAGATGGCACCGAGGACGCGGAAGCCGAGGTCGGAAACCGGAACCTTGAAGGGGCGCTCCGTCAGCGGATACTTGCTCCTCAGCCTGACGGCAGCGGGGATGGCGAGCAGGTAGCTGAGCAGGAACGTGGAGATGGCGATCGCCAGGACCACCCCGAACAGGGCACTGCTGGTGCCGCTGAGTTGCATGGCGGCGAGCATGAACAGTGTCGCCACTACTCCGGAGAGCGTATTCACACGGATGGGGGTACCGAGCTTGGGATGGAAGCGGCCAAAGAAGCCGCCAAAGAACGAGCCATCGGCGGCGGCCATGGCCTGCATGCGGTCGCTGATGATCATCCACGCCGCGCCTTGGGACACCAGGACAAAACAGAACACGACGGCGGAGACGGCCAGCATGGCGTCGGCGGCGGGTCCGAACACGGCATAGACCGTGGACACTGCGCCGAAGAGTCCACCGATGCCGGTGATCTGGTCAAGAGGCACCACCAGCAGGATGGCCAGGATCGGCAGGAGGTAGCTCGCCGCGGCGATCATGGAGGACCTGGCAACCGAGATCGGCACGTCCTTGGCCGGGTTCTTCATTTCCCCCGCTGCGCTGTTGCCGGATTCGAAGCCAAGGAATGAGAACAGCAGCAACGGGGTGACGCCGAGGAAGCCGGCCAGCGTGGGTGAGAAGAAGCCCAGATCCAGTCCGTTGAAGCCGTGCTGCAGCCCGTAGATCAAGGTGACGATGATGAAGAAGGTCAGGAATGCGACCTTCAGGATGGCGCCGAGCGATGGCAGCCACTTTCCGTGCTTCAAGCTGATGATGGCCGAGGTCACCGTGATCCAAATGAAGACCAGCTTGAAAATGTAGTCGCTGACGCCGCCTGCTTCCACGTGGCCTACATACTCGGACCACGTTTCCACAGCCACGAACGCCATGGCCCCACCCACCCAGACAGGCTGCGTCACCCAGGTGAAGAGGGAAGTGATGGCTGCGACCACCCGGCCGAAGGCCATCTTGGTCCAGACGTAAACGCCGCCCTCCTCCGTGAACGCGCCGCCGGTCTCAGCGAAGATCAGGCCATACGGGACCATGAACGTGACGGCGAGGATGAGGGTCCAGGTGAAGGTTTCTCCGCCGAAGCCGGAGACCTGGCCCAGGACCTCCACGGAGATGACGGCTGCGACCACCAACAAGAGGATGTCGAAACGGCCCAGGGATTTCTGCAGATGGTTGCTTTGCTCTTGGGCTAATTGGGTTTGGGCTGGCTGATCCATGATCGGTCCTTTGCTACTGCTTAAGTTTGCTACTGCGCAAGAAGGGTGGGAAGGGGAGATGAGCATCAGCGTAGGCTCGTGATTCGCATCACGTAAACAAGGGAACTACGATCCACATCATCGATTTTTTAGATGAATCGGATCAGCCGAATTGGATCCAGGTGGTCTTTGGCGCCGTGTAGTTGTCGAACGCATGCAGCGACAAATCACGCCCAAATCCGGACTGCTTGAAGCCCCCGAAAGGCGTGGTGTTACCCAAGGCGTCCACCGTGTTCACGGACACTGTTCCGGCCAGCAGGTCACCCGCCACTCGATGCGCCCGGGACAAGTCCGACGTCCACACGGACGCGGCCAAACCATAGTCCGTGGCATTCGCCATGGACACGGCCTCGTCCTCCGTATCGAAGGCGTGCAGCACGGCAACGGGGCCAAAAATCTCCTCGCGGTGCACGTCATGGTCAGCCGGGAGGCCGCCCAGCAGTGTGGGCTCCAGGTAGGCGTCAGAACCGCGGATCACCCGCCGCTCACCGCCGAAAAGCACCTCACCGTCGGTTCGGCCACGCACGATCCAGCCTTCGACGTCGTCGGTATGGGCGCTGCTGATCAGCGCACCGTTGCCGTCCAGGCCCGCGAGCGGATCCGCAGGACCGTAACCGGCGGCGGCGAGGGCGAACAATGCTGCGAATTCGTCGTGGATCCCGCGCTGGACCAGGATGCGGGAGTTGGCCGAACACACTTGGCCTTGGTTGTAGAAGGCGCCGAACGCCGCCTTCGCCGCAGCCGTAGCAAGATCAGCGGTGTCCGAGAAAATGATGTTCGAACTCTTGCCCCCTGCCTCGAGGCCCAGCCTCTTGAGGTTGCTGCGGCCGGAGGCTTCAAGCAGCGTGCGGGAGACGGCAGTGGAGCCCGTAAACGCCAACGCATCCACGTCCATGTGGTGCGCCAACGCAGCGCCTACTTCCCGGCCCGTGCCGGTAATGACGTTCAACACGCCATCCGGCAGCCCGGCCTCCGCGGCCAGTTCGGCCAGCAGCAGGACGCTCAAGGACGTCTGCTCCGCAGGCTTCAACACCACCGTATTGCCTGAAGCGAGCGCCGGGGCCAGCTTCCACACGGCGATCTCCAGGGGGAAATTCCACGGCACGATCGCGGCAACAACACCCAACGGTTCGCGCGTCACAAGGGCCGTTGCCCCCTGCGGAACCGCCGGAAGTTCGCCGCTCTGCTTGTCCGCAGCCTCCGCGTACCAGCGCAGCGTGGAGATGGCCCCCGGCACATCCACGGTGGTGGTCTGCAGAATGGGCTTGCCGCTATCAAGGGTTTCCAGAAGCGCCAGCTGGTCAGCATGCCGCTCCATCAGGGCGGCCAGCGCCAGCAGCAAACCCTTCCGTTTTTCAGCTCCCAGGCGGGACCACGACGGAAAGGCTTGCCGCGCCGCTGCCACCGCGACGTCCACGTCGCCTGGACCACAGGCGGCCAGCTCAGCCAGGACCCTGCCGTCAATGGGGCTGCTGGTGGGGCGGATTCGATTGCCAAGGCCGGTTGCGCGGCGGCCGTCCACGAACGCCCGTCCGTCGATGGCCAAGGCATCCGCCCGGGCCTGCCAGTCGGTGGAAATCATGGTTGAGGTGCTGTTCATTGTGGCTCCTGGGTTGGGTTTTCGGTGACTCAGTAAGTTAGTGCTCGACGGCGGTGCGGGCCGCGGCGTGCGAGGCGCAGGGCGGCCGAAGCGCCCATGAGGCAGACCAGTTCAACGGCGATAAGGGTCAGCATGGTGACATCGTGGGCCGGAGAGGATGCCGATTCCGTCCCGCCGTGGTGGCCGCCGGCGCCGTGCGTTACCAGCAGCCCAGGCGTCACCAGCAGGACCATGTGGACAAGGATCATGACCGCGCTCATGGCCGCCAAGTGCCCGGCGGCCCGCTGAGCCGGCATCCTGGCGTGGCCGTCATGGCCCGCCCTCCTGCCGCAAAGCCTCCCCCGCATCAGGGGCGCGATGCAGGCAAGGCAGGCTATGCCCATGGCGCCCATCCACCACGCCATTACTCCTACCGGACCGGTTACGGCAGCCAGCACGTGTGCTGTAGCGCTGCCCGCAGCGGCTGTACCGACGAGGCCCGCCGGAACGGGGGCAACGGGAAAGCTCCGCCAGGGTGGTCGGGGTTGCTGGTCCATGGTTCTCCTGGCTGGCCGGCGTGGTTTGGGTCTAGGACTTTACGCCGGGCTTGTGAGGTGGGTAACATCAAAGCGTTGGTTGAACAGTTGTACCATCAAAATTCGACTTCAGGAAGTGCCATGACCCTTCAAACCACCCCTCTGGCCGCAACGACGCAGGCTCCCCTGGGGCACCATCCGCTTGAGCAGCTCTCGGCACAGGAAATCCACCAGGCCCGCCGGATTCTGGCAGGGGCCGGCCTCGTCGCAGAGACCACCCGTTTCGCCTACGTGGGCCTGATCGAACCGCCCAAAGCCGCCTTCCTGGGAGACGCCGCAGCTGCCCCTCGCCTGGTCCGGGCCATGCTCTGGGATGCCGCGCAGTCACGCTCGCTGGATATTCGCCTTTCGCTGACTACTGGCTTGGTCCTGGACCAGCGGGAACTCAACCCGGAAATCGACGGCCAGCTTCCGGTCCTCTTGGAGGAATTCGGGATCATCGAGGACATCCTGGCCGAAGACCCGCAGTGGAAGGCAGCCCTCGAAGCCCGCGGCCTGAGCCCGGCCCAGGTCCGTGTCGCTCCCCTGTCGGCAGGCGTCTTCGAGTACGGCAACGAGGAGGGCAAGCGGCTGCTGCGAGGCCTCGGATTCCGCCAGGACCACCCCGCAGACCACCCCTGGGCACACCCGATCGACGGCCTGGTGGCGTTTGTGGACGTGGAGAACCGCCGGGTCAACCATCTGATCGACGACGGCCCGGTTCCCGTCCCGGAGGTCAACGGCAACTACACCGACCCCGCGATCCACGGCGAGCTTCGCACCGACCTGAAGCCGATCGAGATCACCCAGCCCGAGGGCCCCAGCTTCACCTTGGAAGGCAACCACCTGTTTTGGGCCGGCTGGGACCTGCGCGTGGGATTCGATGCCCGCGAAGGATTGGTGCTCCACCAGCTCCACCACTCGCTCAAGGGACGCCGGCGCCCGGTGGTCCATCGCGCGTCCATCTCCGAAATGGTGGTTCCCTACGGCGACCCCTCCCCTTACCGGAGCTGGCAGAACTACTTCGATTCCGGCGAATACCTGGTGGGCCGGGACGCGAACTCCCTCAAGCTTGGGTGCGACTGCCTGGGCGACATCACGTACATGTCCCCCGTGGTGGCGGATGACTTCGGCAACCCCAGAGCCATTGAGAACGGCATCTGCATCCACGAAGAAGACGCCGGGATACTCTGGAAGCACACGGACGAGTGGGCCGGCTCCAACGAGGTCCGCCGAAATCGCCGGCTTGTGATTTCGTTCTTCACCACGGTGGGCAACTACGACTACGGCTTCTACTGGTACCTCTACCTGGACGGCACCATCGAATTCGAGGCGAAAGCCACGGGCATAGTCTTCACCGCCGCACTGCCGGACAAGGACTACGCCTACGCCTCGGAGATCGCTCCCGGCCTTGGCGCGCCCTATCACCAGCACCTCTTCAGCGCCCGCCTGGACATGATGATCGACGGCGCCACGAACCGTGTTGAGGAACTGGACCTCGTGCGCCTCCCGAAAGGACCCGGAAACCCGCACGGCAACGCCTTCACCCAGAAGCGCACGGTGCTTGCCCGCGAATCGGAAGCAATCCGCGACGCCGACGGCGCCAAGGGACGGGTGTGGCACATCAGCAACCCCGAGTCCCTGAACCACCTGGGCCACGCTGTGGGCTACACGCTCTATCCCGAGGGCAACCCCACCCTGGCCATGGCGGACGATTCCTCCATCGCCTCACGGGCAGCCTTCGCCCGCCACCACCTCTGGGTCACGCAGCACGCCGACCACGAGCTGTACGCAGCCGGCGACTTCGTCAACCAGCACCCGGGCGGCGCGGGGCTTCCCGCGTATGTGGCACAGGACCGCGACCTCGATGGCCAGGACCTCGTGGTGTGGCACTCGTTCGGGTTGACGCACTTCCCGCGCCCGGAGGACTGGCCCATCATGCCCGTGGACACCACCGGCTTCACCTTGAAGCCGCACGGTTTCTTCGACGAGAACCCCACCCTCAATGTTCCGTCGTCGGCCACCAACCACTGCGGCACCGCCGTCGGGCAGGCCGAGCCCGGCCACTGCGGGCACTGAAGCCCACCGCACTCACCACCGCGGGCGCGCAGGCGCGCTCCCGCGGTGGTAGGGTGCTCACGGTCCCAGCCATGAACCGCCGCGAATGAAGGAGCAGCATGCCCCGCTTGGTCGATCACCAGGAACGGCGCCGTTCCATCATCGAGACCACGTGGCGGTTGATCGCGGACCAAGGCATCGAAAACGCCAGCATGCGGGACATAGCGCGGGAATGCGGCTATGCGGCGCCCGGCGTGCTGGCCCATTACTTCCCCAACAAGGACGCCCTGCTGCTGGCCTCCTACGAGCTGATTTGCGAGCGGACCAACGAACGCATCGCCGCTGGCACCACCGGCCGCCGTGGTCTGTCCGCGCTGCGCAGCCTTTGCCTGGAGATCATTCCCGCGGATCCGCTCACCGTGGTGGAAGCCCGCGTAGCGGTCTCCTTCTGGCAGCGCGCCCAGACGGAAGACGCGTTGCGCGCCGTCGGCCGGGACGCTTTGCTGCACTGGCGCGGACTGGTGATGGGCTTCCTGGCCCAAGCACAGCACGACGGCGACTGCGAACCGTTAGCGGACCCGGATGCGGTTGCCGATGAACTGCTGAACATCATGATGGGCCTGCATGTCACGTCAATGCTGGATCCCGATGCCGTCACTGGTTCCCGGCAGCGGCATCTGGTGGAGCGGGCGCTGGCGCGGCTCTCGGCGCAGAAACTGCCGTAGCCCGGGCTTGGATTCAAGCCCGGGCTACGGTGTGAACGGCCACTGTGTCAGCTGCGGACCTTTGGTGCTGCAGGTGTCTTCACGGCTGCAGGTGTCTTCACGGCTGCAGGCCGGGCCGATGTGATGTCCTCTTCGCCAAGAAGGTCCTTGCCTTTGCTTTCCTTCATGCTCAGAACGGCGGCCAGTCCTACCAAGCCGACCAGGATGAGGTAGAACGCAGGCATCATCTCGTTGCCGGTCCGGGCGATGAGCCAGGTCAGGACGTAGGGCACGGTGCCGGCGAAAATGGCTGCGGTGACGCTGTAGGCGATGGAAAGACCGGTCTGCCGTGTCCGGGTGGGGAACAGTTCAGCGGCAGCCGCGGCATGGACGCCGAGGATGAGGGCCAAGATAACGCCCAGGCCGATGGTGCTGACGATGCCGGCCCAGGGCGTGCCGGAGTGCATGATCAGGAACAGCGGGTAGGCCAGCACCACCAGTGAAACAGCGGCGGCGATCAGCAGCGGCCTTCTGCCGATCCTGTCCGAAAGCGCACCCACCAAGGGCACCAGGATCAGGCCCGCCACGGAAGCTGCGGTGGAGAGCAGGGCTGCGGTCCCGGCGTCGAATCCCAGGATCTTCTCCTGGTACGTCAACAGGTAGACAAGGACCACGTAGAAGGTCACGTGCATCATGATTTCCAGGCCACTCATCTGCAGGAGCTGCTTCCAGTGGCGGGTGAAGACTTCCTTGACCGGGCTCTGCGGAACATTGCCCAGTTGCTCCACGGAACGGAATTCCGGAGTGTCCTCGATCTTGGACCGGATGTAGAAGCCGACGATTCCCATCGGAACGGCGATCAAGAACGGAATCCGCCAACCGCCGTCGGCAATTGTTTGGGCGTCCATGACGCTGGTCAGCACGAACACCACCAGCGAGGCCGCCAGGAAGCCAAGGAGGCTTCCGAACTCAAGCCAGCTGACGCCGAAGCCACGGTGCTTGCGGGGTGAGTATTCTGCGAGGAACGCCGCCGCGCTGCCGAACTCGCCGCCGGCCGCGAGTCCCTGAACCACGCGGGCAGAGACGAGCAGGATGGGTGCCCACAGGCCGATGGCGTCATAGGTGGGCAGCAGTCCCACCACCAGCGTCGCCGCACTCATGGAGAGGATGACGATGGAGAGCGTCTTCTTGCGGCCGATCTTGTCGCCGAGTGTTCCGAAGACCAAGGCGCCCAAGGGGCGGACGCCGAAGCTGATGGCGAAGACGGCGAAGACGGACAGCAAGGCCGCGGTGCTGTCCTGCTGGGGGAAGAAGACGACGGCGATGGTGGAGGCGAGGTAGGCGTAGATGGCCCACTCGAACCAGTGGACAAAGACGCCGATGGAACCGGCAGCGACGCTGGTGCGCAAGCCCTTCCGGCCGATCTGCCCCTCGTTGTTATTGGTGTTCACAGTTCCTCCTGGAGGAAAAGATCCGATGCTGGATGGGGAGAGCGAGCCTGGGGCGGTCGACGTTGACCGACCGGGGGCTGCGCCACCAGAACACGTGACTTGGGTCACGCCCGTTTGCTGGTATAACCATTTTCGGACGCGACTACTCGATCTGTCGAATAGATTTTTAACACTAAGTGCATCTATTCAGCAGATGTACTTGAATCAGGCGCGTGCCGCGCGCGCAGCGACGATCTGATGCCTGACAGCCTGCGCCACGGCCCGCACCCGGGCGGTAGGGCGGTGCGATTTCAGGTGGGCCAGGACCGTCTTCAGCTCCGGCACTTCGTCGCGGATTTCCACGGTAGCCAGCTGGCCGCCGTCGTACGTCAACTGGTGCTGCGGGCGCTGGTGAAGAATCGAATACCCGAGTCCCCGGGCCACGAAAGTACGGACCGTTTCATAGCTTCCCGAGCGGAAACGAACGTCCGGCTCCCGGCCGCCCAACCTCGCAATGGACAGCATGAGGTCGCGGGTATGCGGCAAATCCAGCAGCACGAAAGCCTCACCGGCCAGTGCCGACAACTGCACGTTCGCCGCCCCGGCGAGCTTATGGTCGGGCGGAAGGGCCACATAGGGGCGGACCGTATCCACCACGGAACTAGCGATTGCGTCCGGCAGGTCCAGGTCATAGCACAGGGCCACATCCGCCTGACCGCTGAGCAACGCATTGATGCAGCCGGGGGTGTCGGTTTCGATGACCTCTGTTTCGAGGGCAGGGTGGTCCTCCCTGAGCTTGGTCAGGACTCCCGGGAGCAGGAACGGCGCCAAGGTGCTGAAGCAGGCAATGCGGATGCGCCCGGCAACGCTCTGGTGTTCACCACGTGCATGGTCGATGCTCTCCTCGACCTGGGCCAGGATGGCCTGCGCGTCGCGCACAAAAAGCTCTCCCGCGGGCGTGAGGACCAAGCCCTTGGAGCGCTGCCTGATGAAGAACTGGGTGCCGACATGCCGCTCCAACTGCGCAATGGCGGCCGACACCGCGGACTGCGCCACATTCAGGCGGAGGGCCGCGCCGGTCATGGAGAGCTGCGCCGCCGCTTCGACGAAGTAGCGCAGTTGCGTCAGGGTTACGTCCATTCGACGAGAATACACCTTTCATCTGAAATGCCGATGCAATCGTTCTAAAAGAACTGTTGGACAGATTCAGGCCGCCCACGGAAGCTGAAGGTTACAAGCATCCGCTACAAACCCCGACCGAAAGGCAGCTGCCAAGTGAAGCACCAGCGTATCCGCACGTTTAATACGAAGGACACCTACCCCGAGCAGAACCTGGACAACGATCTCTGCCAGGCCGTGGTGGCCAATGGCGTTGTGTATCTTCGGGGCCAGATCGGACAAGACCTCGACACCCGGGAATCAGTGGGCATCGGCGACGTCGAGGCACAGACGGAAAAGGCCATGGCCAACATCGACATGCTGCTCAAAGAGGCCGGCAGCAGCCTCGAAGACATCGTCAAGGTGACGGTCTACCTCATCGATCCGCGCTACCGCGAAACCGTCTACCGCACCATGGGGCGCTGGCTCAAGGGCGTTTTCCCGGTGTCCACCGGAATCGTTGTCCAAGCACTTGCCCGCCCGGAATGGCTCGTGGAAATTGATGCCACAGCAGTGCTCTCCACGGAGGGACAGCAGTGACGTTCAGCGTTGCCGCCACGGACGGCCACGGCAGGTTTGGCATAGCCGTCTCCTCATCTTCGCCCGCGGTTGCCGCACGCTGCGCGCACCTTCGCGACGGCGTCGGCGCCGTCAGTTCGCAGAACATCACCGATCCGAGGCTTGGCTCCGCGCTGCTTGACCGGCTCCAAGCGGGCTATTCCGCGCAAGAGGCGATTGACGCCGTCGTGCAGGAATCGCCCGCGGTGGACTACCGGCAACTGGTGGTCCTGGACGCAACCGGCGGGTCCGCTGTGTTTAGCGGGGCGCATACATTGGGCGTGTTCGGCGAAGGCCGCGGTCCCCAAAGCGTGGCGGCAGGCAATATGCTGGCTCATCCAGGTGTCGCGCAGGCCCTCTGCGACGCCTTTGAGTCAGAAGCAGGCGAGCTCGAAGTGCGCCTCATGGCCGCCCTCCAAGCGGCCGAAGCTGCCGGCGGCGAGGCCGGGCCAGTGCGCTCGGCCGGCATCTCCGTGGTTTCCGGCCATGGATGGAGGGACACGGACCTGCGTGTGGACTGGCATGAGGACCCCATCGCAGAACTCGGTCAATTGCTGAACGTGTGGCTTCCGCAGCGGCAGGACTATGTGATTCGCGGGCTCGACCCCGCAGCTTCCGTCGGTTACGGGGTGGCCGGCGATGAGCGCTGAGCAGGCAACCACCACCAGCCCGGCGGTTCAACGTGCGCGGGTTCTGGAGGCCGTGACGTCCCGGCAGGCCTCCCTGATCGGCCTCTCGGAAACTCTCCACGCCAACCCGGAACTCGGGTGGCAGGAGCACCGCGCCGCAGCATGGACCGCCGACTACCTGGCCGGCCACGGCTTCAAGGTGGAACGTGAATACCTGGGCTTTCCCACGGCCATCCGTG
The DNA here is from genome assembly GCF_042786555.1 of Paenarthrobacter sp. NPDC056912. Taxonomy (NCBI): domain Bacteria; kingdom Bacillati; phylum Actinomycetota; class Actinomycetes; order Micrococcales; family Micrococcaceae; genus Paenarthrobacter; species Paenarthrobacter sp. NPDC056912. Next base: position 58,050 of record NZ_JBHUCD010000001.1, on the reverse strand, counting down.
CCGTGTTCGGAACAGGCACGCGGCGCGTTGGGCTCATGGCCGAGTACGACGCACTGCCGGGCTTGGGCCACGCTTGCGGCCACAACATCATCACCGCAGTCTCCTGCGGCGCGGCGGTTGCCCTGGCTGAATTTGCCGCCGAGCGTGACCTGACCGTGGAACTCTACGGAACGCCGGCCGAGGAAGGCGGCGGCGGAAAGATCGAGCTGCTCAAAAAGGGCGCGTTCCTGGGGCTGGACCTTGCCATGATGGTCCACCCCAGCCCGGTCGATTCCGCAGAAGCCCGCCCCTACGCCGTGGCCCACAACCACGTGGAGTACCGGGGCAAATCTGCCCATGCTGCGGCTTATCCGGACCAGGGCGTGAACGCCAACGATGCATTCATTGTTGCCCAGGTGGCCTTGGGACTTCTCCGTCAGCAGCTCCCCCCCGGCACCCGCGTCCACGGCATCCAAACCCGCGGCGGCGAAGCACCCAATGCCATCCCGGAGAAGACAGAAGGCCGCTGGTACGTCCGCGCCGAGTCGCTCGCCCAGTTGGGCAAGCTCGAAGAACGTGTCCACCGCTGCTTTGAAGCCGGTGCTGTGGCGTCGGGCTGCGAGTTGTCAGTAACCCCGGAATCAGAGCCATACTCGGAGTTCCGCACGGACCTGCGAGCACTGGAGCTTTACGTGGGCCATGCAGAATCGCTCGGCAGGGACTTCAACGCACCGCCGGAGCAGGCCACCATGAACCGGGCCTCCACCGACATGGGCAATGTTTCCCAGCTGGTTCCGGCCATTCATCCCTATATAGGGCTCGGCTGCTTCCCTGCAGCCAACCACCAGCCGGAGTTCGCCGCGCATTGCGTTGGCGAGGCAGCCAACCTGGCGATTCACGACGGCGCAGCCGCCTTGGCGCTTACGGCGCTGGATTACCTGGCGGAGTAGCCGGACTTCTACGGAACAGGACCATGACAGATCAACCTTCCGCTCCCGCCCCCATCCCCGGATCGCGGCGCGAGCACGACAGCCTCGGGGACGCCGATGTCCCGGAGGCTTCCTATTGGGGCATCAGCACGCTGCGGGCAGTAGACAATTTCCCGGTCAGCGGACGAACCATCGGCACCCTGCGTTCCCTGGTTTGGGGACTGGGTGCCGTGAAGTGCGCGGCGGCCCGCGCCAATGAGGGCCTGGGCCTCCTGGACCCGGGGAAGTCCGCTGCCATCCAACAGGCTTCCCTGGAAGTCATGGACGGGCTCCTTGACGAGCAGTTCGTCGTGGACACCATCCAAGGCGGAGCCGGGACCAGTACCAACATGAACGCCAACGAGGTCATAGCCAACCGTGCCCTTGAACTCATGGGTCACGCCAGGGGCGCCTACGCCGCACTGCATCCCATTGACGATGTGAACCGCAGCCAGTCCACCAACGACGTCTACCCGACGGCCATCAAGATCGCCCTGCAGCGGGAAATCTCGGAGTTCTGCGCCGAACACGGCAGGCTTATCCGGGCCTTCGATGCCAAAGCTGCCGAGTTCGCCGGCATCATCAAGGTGGGCCGCACCCAACTCCAGGACGCTGTCCCCATGTCCATGGGACAGGAGTTCGGGGCGTTCGCGGAGACCCTGCGTGAGGATGGGAACCGGCTTTTGGAACTCTTGCCGCACCTGCGCGAATCCAACCTGGGAGCCACGGCCATCGGGACAGGCATCACGGCTCCCCCGGCGTACCGTGCAGCTGTCATCAGCGAGCTCAGTTCAGTGACCGGCTTGGAACTCATCTCGGCGACCAACCTCGTGGAGGCCACCAGCGACACCGGCGTGTTCATGCTCGTTTCCGGTGTGCTCAAGAGGGCGGCAGTGAAGCTGTCCAAGATCTGCAACGATCTCCGGCTGCTGTCCTCGGGCCCGCAGACGGGCTTCGCGGAGATCTTCCTCCCGGCAGTCCAGGCGGGGTCATCCATCATGCCCGGCAAGGTCAACCCGGTCATCCCCGAGATGGTCAACCAGGTTGCCTTCCGCGTCATCGGCGCGGATGCGACCGTGACCATGGCTGTGGAGGCCGGGCAGCTCCAGCTCAATGCGTTCGAACCGGTCATCGCTGATTCCCTGCTGGAGTCGATTGCGTGGCTGACAGTGGCCTGCCGCCAGCTCCGGACCCACTGCGTGGACGGCATCACGGCGAACACCCAGGTGTTGCAGCAGCGCATGCTTGACTCGATCAGCGTCGTCACCGGCTTGGCGCCTTTGATCGGATACGCGGCTGCCGCCGAACTCGCCAAGGAAGCTCTCGCTTCACACCGCGGCATTGCAGAACTTGTGCTTGAGCGCGGGCTGCTTGACCCGCAAAGGATGGAGTCGGCTCTTTCAGCGAAGTCACTGGCAGGGCTGGACTGAGTCAACAACCCCGCAAGGCCCGACGGCGGCACTCACGCGAGTGCCGACGTCGGGCTTTTTTGTGCGGAACCACAGCCAAACGTCCCGCACAGCAAAAGGGACCATGCCGCTGTGGCATGGTCCCTTTTGCCGTGGAGGCTCAGAGCATGGAGGGTTAGACAGCGCCGCTCGTCACCAGTGCGTGCTGCTGGTTGTGGTCCAGGTAGCTCCGCTGGATGGTGATCTGGTCAGCGACGTACTTGGCGTCGTGCCAGACGCCCCAAATGAAGCTTGATCCACGGCGCGACTGCCACGGCAATCCGAGGAAATAGACCCCCGGCTCGGTGGACACTCCGCGTTGCTGCAGCGGCTTGCCTTTCTCATCGAAAGCATCCACCTGCAGCCAGCTGTAATCCACGGCGAATCCAGTGGCCCACACGATTGAGGCAACTCCGGCTCCGGCGAGGTCGAGCTCACGGATGGGGTTGGTGAGGCTCTCGGGGTCGGGGCGCAGGAGGCGGGCTTCCGGCTCGTCCGGGAGGTCCAGACCGTTGCGCTCAATGTAGGCGTCAGCCTCGTCGAGCAGCTCAAGGTAGTGGGCGTCGCCGTTCTCGATGTTGTCTCGAAGGTCCCCGGCGAAGCGCATGGTCCCGTTGTCGAACGCCGTGGTCCGTCCCACCAGCTTGATGCCGCTCTCCGCGAGGGCCCGAAAGTCCACCGTGTGGCCGCCATCGGCTCCACTCACGGCGATGGTGACGTGCTCCGCACCCGCTGCGGGCGTTGAAGCGTCCCACTTGCCGAGCACTCCCAGCCACCAGCAGAAGTCACGTCCGCGATAGTTCCGCGGCGGCCTGTCATGGGGTCCGACCGAGAGGAAGACCTGACGGCCCGAGCGCTGGATTTCGGCCGCGATCTGGACACCTGACGATCCCGCGCCAACAACCAGCACGGCACCTTCGGGCAGTTGGCCAGGGTTGCGGTATGAGCTGGAGTGCATCTGGACCAAGTCAGCGGTTTCAGGCACGACGGCGGGGATCACCGGCCGCTGGAAAGGTCCGGTTGCTGCCACCACGTAGCGGGCCTTGAACTCGCCGTCGGAGGTCTCCACCTGGAAGCCCGGCGTGCCGACGTTCCTGCGGACGGACTGCACCTCAACGCCGCAGCGGATGGGTGCGCCGATCTTTTCTGCGTAGGCGACGAAGTAGTCTGCCACCTGTTCTTTCGAGGGGAATTCGCCGGGCTCGACGTCCGTGAATTCCAGTCCCGGAAAGCGGTCATGCCATGCCGGGCCATTCGCCACCAGCGAGTCCCACCTCATGGTGCGCCAGCGCTCGGCGATCCTGTGCCGCTCCAGGACCAGGTGCGATATTCCGCGCTCGCTCAGGTGCTCGCTCATCGCAACTCCGGCCTGACCTGCGCCGACGACGAGGACCTCAACCTCTTGGCTTGTCATGTGGATCTCCTCTTTGGCGAATTGTCACAGCGTGCATCGGGGCTCCCGTCGTTGGGAGCCCCGGAATGGCTGTCGCTGTGGCCATTTTCTGTGACGGTTAATTCATTCTCACTGCGAAAAGCGCATCTGCATAGCGAATAAAACTGCGAAACCAAATCGAAAATATTGATGAAGGAGGGAACGGTGCCAGAACGGACGCGAGCCGCCGGCAACTGTATCCGGGTATCGCCTAAGCGCGCACGGGTCCTGCCGCGTGCGTTTCCCTGAGACTGGCCTGGCATGCTGCCGCACGCCCTTCGACGTCTCCGTGGACGGCGGCCGTCACTGCCTCCACTACGGCAATCTGCCCCGTCGTATCAGGGACGCCGGGAAACTGAAGTTGGGGTTCTTCGTCTACCGCCAAGGGCGCATTCTGCGAGCGCATGCGCAGCAGCGCGACGGCGGAGATCAGGAACCACGCAATGTTGGTCACCACCGAAGGCCACGCTTCGTGAAGGGCACCGTTGGCGATGAAGGTACAGGCGCCGATCAGGTTGGCGATCTGGAAGCGCCTTCCCGCTTTGAGCCAGCCCATGGAGACTGACAGGTAGGCACTCAGGATCAAGGCCGCTCCCGTCCAACCGGCGATTTCCCACAGCAGTTCCATGGTGTTCCTTCAGGGTTGCCCGTCGTGCTTTTGCTGTGCGGGATGGTGGATGACGACAGAATCTTACGTTGCGGTTGTGGCTGCAACAAAAGCGGACGACGGCGGGTGCTTCCCGTCGTCGTCCGCTTGCGTTTGTTGCACCCCTAGGATGCTTGGGCTTCGCGCCTCCGCAGCCAGGCGCCGCGCACTTGCTCACGGATGGTGCGCTGGCTGCGCCGGCTGACCAGGATCACCGAAGCTATGCCGGTACCGAGTACTACGGCCCCGCCGACGGCCACGGCCCATCGAGCACCAAATTCAGTACCGATCCAGCCCATCAGGGGAGCACCAATCGCTGTCCCGCCTTGCAGGATCGCCAGATACAGGGCCAGCACCCGTCCCCGGAATTGGGGCTCGACGGATAGTTGGATGGTGGTGTTGCAGCTGTTCAGGAACGTGATGGAGGCCAGCCCCACCGGGACAAGGACTGCGGCGTAGATCCAGAATGTTGGCGAAATGCTGGCCAGGAGGGTGAAGGCGCCGAGGCTCAGGGCGCCACCGAGCATGAAGCGCAACCGTGGACCTTGGCGGCGGGCAGCGAGCAGGGCGCCGGCCAGGGTCCCCACGGCCATGATGGAGCCAAGGAGGCCAAACTCCTCCGGACCCATGCCGAATTCGGCAGTGGACATCAACGAATTCGTGACAGGGAAGTTCATGCCGAAAGCGCCCAGCAGCCCCACCATGACCAGGATGAGGACAAGGTCCGGGCGCTGGCGGACATACCGCAGGCCATCGGTGACCTGGTGCTTGCCGCGAACCACTGGAATGCTCGGCTCAAGCTGGGAGACCTTGACGCGGAGAAGGGAAATAATGACCGCGACAAAGCTGGCCGCATTGAGCAGGAACACCGGACCTGTGCCGATCCACGCAATCAGCACACCGGCGATGGCCGGGCCGGTAAGGCGGGCACTGTTGAAGGAAGCGGAGTTCAGCGCCACGGCATTGGAGATTTTGTCCGGTCCCACCAGTTCGGAGACGAACGACTGCCGGGCCGGGCCATCTATCGCTGCGGCAACTCCGAGCGCGAGGGCTGCAAGGTAAACGTGCCACAATTGCGCCACGCCCGTGACCACCAGCAGCCCGACCAGTAAGCCGCAGATTCCCATGGCAGTCTGTGTCCAGAGGAGGATCACGCGCTTGCGGTAGCGGTCGGCCAGCACGCCTGCGTAGGGGCCCAGCAGCAGCATGGGCAGGAACTGCAGCGCGGTGGTGATACCGACGGCCGTTCCCGAGTGGTTCGTGAGGACAGTCAGGACCAGCCAGTCCTGGGCGACGCGCTGCATCCACGTGCCGATATTGGACACCAGGGCACCGCCGGCCCATAGCCGGTAGTTGGGGTTCTCCAAGGCGCGGAACATCGCAGTCATTTGGCACTCATTTCCTGCATGATGTGCGCGGCGCGGCTGAGCGTCAGTCGGTCCTCCTCGCTGAGTCCGGCAACGCGTCGGGCCAGCCAGGCGGTCCGTTGGCTGCGGGCTTCGGCCAGGACTTCCTGCCCGGCGGGAGTGATGCTGATGTGGACCTGCCGCCCGTCCACGGGATGGGGCTGCCTCTGGGCGAAACCCTGGTCGGTCAGGGCATTGACGATCCGTGTCATGGAGGGCGCCTGCACGTGCTCGCGCTCGGCCAGTTCCCTGAGCGTCTGCGAACCGGCATTCAAATGGGCCAGTACCGTGTACTGCCCGGGAGTAATGACGTCTCCAGTGGCTTCGATGCGAAGTCTCCGGGATGTCCGCATCACTGCGGTTCGGAGGTCGATGGCCAGCATGTCGGGCCGGATGTCGTCTGGTTCCTGATGTGGGTTGCTCGCCGGGGCGGGTGTTGCGCTGGCCGCTGTCACTGGGAGGCGCCTCCTGAGGTAGGGATAATAGTTAGCAGTGCTAATTAGCTCCGCTAACTATCATGCTCCCCTCCCCCGGATGTTGTCCATGGGATGTGATGAGCGTTTCCTTCTACCGGGCCGCGGCATCCCGGGTGGACGTGCGCAGTCGATACAAGCTCGTGGTGGCGGTGATGTAAAGGTCGCTGCCATCCGGGCCGCCAAAACAGAGATTGGAGACTCTCTCCGGAACGTCGACGGCGGCCAGCAGTCCGCCGTCGGGGGCGTAAACGCGCACCGAAGCCCCGGCGGAGGTCCAGACGCGTCCCTGGACGTCAACGCGGAACCCGTCCGAGGCCGCGTCGTCCTCAAGCTCAACAAAAGTCCTGCCTTCCCCGCACGCGCCGCCTTCAACCGGATAGACAGCAATTCGGAAAGGCACTCCCCGGCCTGGACCAGCCGTATCCGCCACGTAGAGCAAGGATTCATCCGAGGAGAACGCCAAGCCGTTGGGGTGGATGAGGTCCTTGACCACCGGAGCCAACTCTTCCGTTGACGGGTCGAATCGGAAAACATGGCAGGCTTCGTATTCCTGCTCGCCTTCGTGGCCTTCGGTTGTTCCGGGGAGGATTCCGTAGGGCGGATCCGTGAACCACACTGTGCCGTCCGCGGCCACCACAACATCGTTGGGCGAATTGAGCCGATGCTCACCGAACGATTCGACGATTGCCGTCACTACGCCGTCGTGGTCCCTCTCAACGCGGCGTCGGCCGTGGCTGCACTGCACCACGCTGCCGTCATGATCCAAAGTCCGCCCGTTGGTGTATTCGACGGCGGTGGCATACTCGCGCGTCAGACCGGAAGCCGGGCTGAACTCGAGGATCCGATTGTTGGGGATGTCGCTCCAGCGAACCGTCTGCGACTGCGGAATCCAGACAGGGCCCTCTGCCCAGACCGTTCCTTCAAACAACTTCTCCAGGGTGCCGGTGATCAGATCTTCCATGCGTTCGAGACTACTCGCTCGCAGGTTCCGAACTGGGCTTCCTGGCCGGTTCCGCAGTGCCCGCCTTGCCCTCTGCCGGCATGGCAAGAACCGCCGCAACAGTCAGGACGGCACTGACAAGGACGGCCAGGAAGACGGCCATGGAGGCGTGCACGGTAGTTTGCGGATCGGGACCACCGCTTGGCCCGTTGGCATAGATCGCGTTGGCAACCGCACCGAAAACGGCGACACCGATGGAGCTACCAATCGATCGGGCAAAAAGGTTGGTTCCGGTGACAACGCCCCGCTCGTTCCATTCCACACTGGTCTGGGCGGCAATGAGGCTCGGCGTTGCCACCAGCCCCAGTCCGAGTCCGACGATGAAGCACGCCATGGCAACCAGGAGAACGCTGGGCGATGACGCCGTCAGGGCAAGGACAGCCGTGCCGGTGACCGTGACCAGGATGCCGATGATGGCTGTCCTCCGGAACCCGATGCGGAGGTAGAACCGGCCGGCTTGGGACGCACTGATCGGCCAACCTAAGGTCAAAGCCGCCAAGGCGAGCCCAGCCAGAAGCGGCGAGGTGGAAAGCGCGCCCTCAAGGAACGTGGGGACATAGGAGGTCAGGCCAAGCATGACCGCGCCGACACCGAAGGCGACCATAGCGGTGGTCGCCAGCAGCCGGCGGGAGACGATCCACGGCGGCAGGATGGGCTCCGCCGCCTTCCTCTCGACCAGGAGAAACACGGCGAACACCAAGGCTCCCGCGGCAAAGACGGTGATGCTGACCGGTGAGTTCCAGGCCCAGGCCTGACCGCCCTCCAGCGCCCCAAGGATGAGCAGGCTCAAGGAAATGGTGAGCAGTGCCGCCCCCGGGTAATCGATGCGGTGCTTGGTGCGCTCGATGCTCTCGTGAAACGTACGGATCAGCATCCAGCCAGCCAGAAGGCACAGCGGAATGTTGATGAGGAAGATCCCCCGCCAGATCCCCAGTGAGGCGAAGACGCCGCCCAGCGTTGGTCCCACAACAGAAGAAACAGCCCACACGCTGGCCAGATAGCCCTGTACCTTTGCCCGTTCAGCCAGCGTGTAGATATCGCCGGCAATGGTGATCGCCACAGGCTGGACTGCACCGGCCCCGAGACCCTGAAGCACCCGGAAGGCAATGAGTGCCGGCATGCTCCAAGCAACTCCGCAGAGGATCGATCCAAGCAGGAAAAGGCCGATGCCGCTGAGGATGACCGGCTTGCGGCCCAGGACGTCGGAAAGCTTGGCGTAGACGGGCACGGAGACGGCCTGCGCCAAAAGGTAGGCGGAAAAGAGCCACGGGAACGAGGTAAATCCGCCAATGTCCCCAACAATTGACGGCACAGCCGTGGCAACAATGGTGGCATCGATCGCCACCAGGCCGGTGGAGAGCATCAAAGCAATCAGGATGGGACCGCGACGGGATCGGAACCCGATTCCATCATCGGTCATTGTGGTCATTTGCTCGTCCAATTCCGCTCGTGGAGCCGTTCGAAACCATCCAGGAGCAGGTCGAGGGCAAATTCGAACTCGAATTGGTCGTCACAGCCGTTCCCGACAACTGACTCGTCGTCATGTGCTGCCGCCAAGGCGATCCGAAAGAGATTGGGGTAGCTCCCGGCCATGTGCCGTGCCATGGCCGCCCGGGCCTCCACCGTGATGGTCGGATGTTCGTTGGCGTCCCGTCCCGCCGAGTCGTCGAAGACCTCTTGGGTAAAGCCCCACATCCGGCTGCCCAAGGCGTGCATGACATGGTGCGTGAGATCCACGGACAGTCCACCCGCCAGGAACATTCCCACGAATGCGTCCATGTACCCGAGCACGGCCGGCGTCGCAGTAGTTCGGGTCTCAATCACGGGGCGGGCCCAGGGATGCCGCAGGAGAGCCCGCCTGGCCGAAAGCACCCGGAGCCGGACCGCAGTCTTCCAAGGGGCATCCGCAGCGGGCGGATCGATCTCGCTGACGAGGGTGTCCACCATGCCGTCGAGGAGTTCTTCCTTGTTTGCGACGTGCTTGTACAGCGCCATCGGAACAACGCCGAGTTCCTGGGCGAGCCGGCGCATGCTCAGTGCCTCGATACCCACCTCGTCCGCGAGCGTGACCGCAGCGTCCAGCACCCGGCCACGGTTCAGTGGTACGCGACGGGCCGCCTCCGCCAGCTGAGTCATGTGTCTTACCTTCCGAAAAATACCGCCAGGACCGGGGTCCGGGATTGACAGGTATACAGCGTACACCTAACCTGTCAATCATAAAGGTGTACGCCGTACACCTCGAAAGACAGGCCAGAGCCATGACAGAAAAAACCGCCACATCCTTCCGCGGCCGCTACCGGGCACAATGGGCGGCACCTGTGGCATTGATCGTCCTCAGCCTCATCCCGGTCATTGCCGGAGCGGCGCGTCTCTCTGAATTGACGGGCAGCGCAACGGTCACTCCGCAAAACGCCAGATTCTTCGGTTCGCCCATCCCCGTGGTTACCCACATCATCACAGTCACGGTGTACAGCCTGCTCGGGGCACTTCAGTTCGCCCCCTCGCTTCGACCCGGCAAGCGGTCGTGGCACCGGAGGGCCGGACGCATCCTGGTGCCGGCCGGCTTGCTCGCTGCCTTATCCGGCCTGTGGATGTCCATGTTCTACACCCTCCCGGAAGGTGACGGCCCGGCCCTTCTGGTCCTTCGGCTGATCTTTGGTTCCGCCATGGTTGCGAGCATCATCCTGGGTCTCTTTGCGATTCGACGCCGGGACTACGCAACCCACGGCGCATGGATGACCCGTGCGTACGCAATCGCCCTGGGCGCCGGAACGCAAGCCCTGGTGATCCTGTCATGGATGCTGGTTGCAGGTCCTACAGACGAGACAATGCGGGCGGTGCTCATGGGCGCCTCCTGGGTCATAAACCTGGGGGTGGCCGAATACACCATTCGTCGGCGCGCCAGGACTTCCCCTCAAGCCTCCCGCCGAGCGAGCCGGGTCGTTAGGCCGGAAACGACAACGGCGGGCCACCCGTCGGTTCCGTGAGGAACCAGGGTGACCCGCCGCTGCAAGCCAGTAAGAGCTAGTCGTTGATGAGGTCGTGGACCACAATCGTCTGATCGCGGTCCGGGCCAACACCGATTGCCGAGAAGCGCGTGCCGGAAAGCTTCTCGAGGGCCAGCACGTAGTTGCGTGCGTTCTCCGGGAGGTCCTCCATGGTGCGGGCGCCGGTGATGTCCTCGGTCCATCCATCGAAGTACTCGAAGATCGGCACCGCGTGGTGGAATTCGGTCTGCGTCATGGGCATTTCGTCGTGGCGGACGCCGTCAACGTCGTAGGCGACGCAGACCGGGATCTGCTCGATGCCCGTGAGGACGTCCAGCTTGGTGACGAAGTAGTCCGTGAAGCCGTTGACGCGGGAAGCGTGGCGGGCCAGGACGGCGTCGTACCAACCACAGCGGCGGGGACGGCCGGTGTTCACACCGAACTCGCCACCGGTCTTCTGCAGGTAGACACCCATCTCGTCGAACAGCTCCGTGGGGAACGGGCCGGCGCCAACACGGGTGGTGTACGCCTTGATGATGCCGATGGAACGCGAGATGCGGGTGGGGCCAATGCCCGAGCCAACAGAAGCGCCGCCGGCCGTGGGGTTGGAAGAGGTGACGAACGGGTAGGTGCCGTGGTCAACGTCCAGGAACGTTGCCTGGCCGCCTTCCATGAGCACAACCTTGCCCTCATCCAAGGCGTTGTTCAGGACAAGCGTGCTGTCGATGACCAGCGGACGCAGGCGCTCAGCGAAGGACAGGAAGTACTCCACGATCTCGTCCGCCACGATGTCCCGGCGGTTGTAGACCTTGACCAGGAGCTCGTTCTTCTGGCGCAGCGAACCTTCCACCTTCTGGCGGAGGATCGACTCGTCGAAGACGTCCTGGACGCGGATGCCCAGGCGGGCCACCTTGTCCATGTACGCCGGTCCGATGCCGCGGCCGGTGGTGCCAATGGCGCGGCTGCCGAGGAAACGCTCGGTGACCTTATCCAGCACCTGGTGGTACGGGGCCACAAGGTGGGCGTTGGCCGAAACACGCAGGCGGGAGGTGTCCGCGCCGCGGGCTTCAAGGCCGTCGATTTCCTGGAAAAGGGCCTCGAGGTTCACCACGCAACCGTTGCCGATAATGGGAATTGCGTTGGGGCTCAGGATGCCCGCGGGAAGGAGCTTCAGCTCATACTTCTCACCGCCAACAACCACGGTGTGCCCGGCGTTGTTACCGCCGTTGGGCTTGACTACGTAGTCAACTCGACCACCGAGCAGATCGGTTGCTTTGCCTTTGCCTTCGTCGCCCCACTGGGCTCCGACGATCACGATAGCGGGCATGGGATCCTCCCCCATTCTTTCGGGCGAGACCCAGCCGGATGACCAGGACTCGACGCCGTACATGAGAATGCCCCGACGCTAACCTGGTGCAGCCTGCCGTAAGGCGCGGCATACGCAAGAGTTTCGGGGCTCTTACCACCCAAGTTTAGCCGATGGCACCGGAATACCTTGTGTCAACCACCGGACGACGACGGGCAGGTGACGTTTTGTTCTCAGGCGACGTTGGTACACGATCCCCCGATGCCCGCAATGACCCCGGCATTCGCCCTGACTGACACCGGCGTGGATTTCCAACCCGCGGCCGCGGTGTAGATATCCACTTGGAACTGCGTGTTGAAACCCAACAGGCCGCCGAGCAGGGTGGCAGGAATGTCCGTTGTATAGCCGGCCGACGTCCCCGTCGTATTGGCCACTCCCGGATAACCCTGCAACGTGGTGACGGCGGATCCCGCAGTAATCAAGTGGACATCGATCACTGCGTCCGTCAGGTTCGGGTAACCCGCCGGCGGTTTCCAGAAGACCCTGACATACGCCCCAACGCCCAGAAAAACAGGATGGAACTCGCAGGGTCCATTCAAGCTCGCCGGCGGCAGCGTGATCGTCCCGAAGTTCCCCCGGGTAAACTCGCCGCGCTGCCACGCCGCTTCTGTCACCGGGAGGGGGCCGGAGCCCGGGAAGAGCAAAGCAAGGGGAAAGACCAGGGCACCAAGGAATGCAAGCCGCCTCTTCATGTCCCGGCACCCCGTAGCCTCGCGAGGCCAAAGCCCGCACCCACTGCCAACACTCCCAGGACAACTGCACCGCCCAGACGGAAACCGCTGTTCGCGAGACCCGTTTCCCCGCCACCACCTTCATCGCCGGAACCGTGGACCCCCACCCAAAGGTTCATCCTGCTCCCCTGTATCTCCCGGGGAGCATCTTCAGCAAGGCTCGCAGACACCAGGACATAGGTACCGGCAGACCAGGAAGTCCCAGGCTCCATCATGCTGATCCACTGGTCCTCCACCAGATTCACTGCCACAGGTGTCAGTAAAGTCCGTTCTCCTTGGCCACATGTGCTGCCGACCCACGGTTGATCGCACGCCCGGAGCCCTACCGAAAGGAAATCGGCCAGATTTTCCGAAGCAGATCCCGCCGCGGCCCCCACGGGCTGCGGCTCGGACCCCAGCGTGACCGCCAGCGATGTGGCTACCTCCCCTGGCACGTCAACAGACACAGCCCAATCCGCGTGATCGCCCGGGGTGAGCCGATGCACTTCCCCGGCCGGACCGGCGTCGAGCTCCAACCAGCCGGCTGGACCGTCCTGGGCGGCCGCGTTGGCCGGCGCAATCCCCACCGACAGCACTGTGAGCGCGGCGAGCAGCACCCCACGCCCATAGTGCCGCTGCGGAACCCGCCAACTACGCCGCATCCTCGCCGCCCTGACGCCGGGGCCATAACACCCACGTCACCAGCGCGGCCACCCCCACAGTCACCGCGCCCAGAGCCAAGGGGCTCGACGCCGCGGACACTGGATACGCCAGCCCCGGCGCGGACCAGAGGACCAGCCGGACACGTTCCACGACATACGGTGCAGGGTCCGGGTCGGCGTTGGCGTCTCCCTTCATGGTGATGGTCCGTGCGGGTCCGTCGGCAGGCTCGATGGTCTGAACGAGGTGCGTGATGGGCAGCTTCCCCGGCCGGTCGACCGTCACAACGTCCCCGGTCCGGATCTCGCTCGCAGGAATCTCACGCACCACGGCCAGCGATCCCGCCGGGATGGCGGGCGACATTGAGCCGGTCTTGAACAGGATCAGCGATATGTGGAACAGCAACGCACAGATGACCGCAATAATGCAGACCGCGCCGCCCACCGCCGCGACGTTGAGCACGAACTCGCGCAGCCGGCTGACGGTCCGCTGACGGCGACGCGGGCGTGCACGGCGGGGTGACTGCTGCTCGGCGAGCGTGGCACGGTGCTTCATGAGCTTGAGGTGGCAGTGAACTGCCAGGTCGCAGTTGCCGTTTTACCCTGCAACGCGTTGTCCGCGCCCGCCGGGAGCGTGACCTCGAAACAGAATTGCGTTGGCACCCCGGGCAACGTGGCCGTTGCCGCCGCCAACGGATTCACGACGCCGGCCGCCTGGCCCACCGTGAACGCTTTGGCGCCGTCGCTGCCCACCACGAAGGCGGGTGAGCCCGTGAAGGCAGACGCATCGCAGGCGGCCGACCGCACCACCCGGTATCGAAGCGCCGCGCCCAAGTCACCGGTCCCGGTACCGGAGCTGGTGACCACCGGAATCCCAAGGACCACTTCTCCGGCCACTGACGTTGCCTTGGTACGGATGGCGAACGGCGCATAGACAACCGTGCCCGGACTCATGGCGGTGGCATTGAACACCAGCGCTGCGCCCGGAGAGACGTCATTGGTGGCCCACGCCCCCAGGGCGTCATAGGGCTTTGTGACGTTGGATTCGGTCACGAAGACGCTGGTCCCGAACGATCCCCGGGAAAAATCGCTGTCCGTCCACGAGGCCAGCGTCACTGAGCCGCCCAACCCGAGCGCCAAGGCCCCGGCAAGGAGGGCACGGATGCGGAGAAACACCACACCGCGTTTGGTATGTGCTCGTCGATCACCCATGGATCACTGCGATTGTGCGGCGAATTCCCAGGTGGTGGACCCTGTTTGGGCTTGGACAACTGCCCCCGCAGTGACCCTGAAGCACAGGTTCACTGGGGCTCCGGGGTCGGTGCCCGCTCCTTGGGCAAGGTCGAAAGTGATGCTTGCCGGCGTCGATCCCAGCGTTTGTCCGGCGGTGACCAGTGTTTCCGTGACGGCCTCGGCGCAGCCAAAATCTTCCGACTGTGTGAGTTCGTAGGTCAGGCCGGCCAGCGAGCCTGTGGAGGCCTCGGTGGACAGGGTGACAGTGGCGTCATAGGTGGACGCTCCATCCAACCTGACGGCGAAGGGGGCCGTGACCACGTCGCCGGGCGACAAGTTGGAAGGATTCGTGGTGAACCCCAGTGTTGCCGGCGAACCCACAGGGTTCTCCGTGAAGGTTGTTCCGTTGATGCTGCCCTGCAGGTTGAAGGAGCCGGCAGTGAACGTACCTTGCGCGAACTCGGAGCTGTTCCAAGCGGCCAAAGTCACCGCCGCACCTACTCCAAGGACGAGGCCACCGGCCAGGATCGCCCTGACTTTCGGAGCCTTGCCCGGACGATGCTGTGTTTCCGGTGACGCTTCTGTTGATGCAACCACTGTTACCCCCACGGTAGATGATGCTGTCGAACGAAGTTCGGTGCCAGGATGCGGGGGTCCCTGGGACAGGCCCCCCAAACCAATAGCCCCAACCCATCATCCGGCCGGGCCAAAGTCAACGGGGTTGACCTGCACTAATGGATTAAGATATCGCGCTCGTCGCCACGGATCCTGCGTGTGAGGGCTACCCTCCTGCCACAAATGCCAGCGCCGCTTCGGCAAGCGCCGGCCACTCCGCCGCCGATTCCAAAGGGACTTCCACCCAGTCCTTGAAAGGGCGTTTCATTCCGGACGGATCGAACAGAACGGCCCCGGGCAGCGCCAACGCGCGGGCGTGGTGGTCAGTGTCCCGGCCGAGCTTGAAGACCACCCTGTCTCCGTTCAGGCATGCGATCGCCTTCTTCTCCAGCATCAGCGAGCTGGCGCCGAACATCTTGCCCTGCACAACGCCGGCTTGGGCAAGATCAGCACCAAGGCCTTCAAACGCGGACACAGCGGCAGCGGACGATTCGTGTTTCTCCATAGGCCGCATCATGCCGGAAGGCGCGTACCGGCGTCGAGAGTCGACCGCCGACGTCGAGACACCCGACACGTTTCCCGGGCAACACGCCGCGTCGCATTCGGGGGCGCGCCGAAGCAGCACCCACTGCCGCCCATAGTCCGGTAAGGTTAGTTAGCCCCCAACAGCACCCTTTGAGGTTCGGCTGCGGCATGCCCGCGGCCCCTTGGAACGGTGCGCTGTAACACCTAGGAGACCTAACCCCTGATGCAAGAACTGGCGACTGAATCACCTGAAGAAATCCTCTGGAACCGCCGCTACGAACCGCACATCGCCGAGGTCAACGGGCTGTGCGACTCCATCAAGGAGCAGAAGCCGGGCAGCGAGGTCCTGTACATCGACCCCGCCCACAGCATGGATGACTGCCGCATCGTCAGCCTTTTCTCCAATCAGCGCACCAACACCGGCGAGGGTTTCATCACCCCGGGTGACGACGAAGCCCACACCCGCATGCTCGGCATGCAGTGGCAGCTGGGCCTGCGTCCCGAGCTCATGATGCCGTGGAACGCGTACCCGTGGATCGAACCCAACGAGGAACCGGGCAAGCTGACGCCGGCCAACATCACCGAAGGCCTCAAGCCGTTGCTGCGCCTCCTCCAGCTCCTGCCGCGTACTTCCGCCCTGGTGGCACACGGCAACGAGGCACACCGCCTCGCCGACCAGCTCATGAAGGCCGCACCGGCAAGCATCGCCCGCCGCGGCTTCAAGACCTTCAAGGTCCGCTCGCTGGGTGGCCGTTCCTTCGCCGGCACCCCAGCCCGCCAGCAGGAATACCTGGACGCCATCCACGGCGCCTACGCCGAGGCCATGGCCCGCACCGGTATCCCGCGCAAGGCCTGATTACTGCTCCGTTGTGAGGCCTGCTCTGCGCCCCAAACCTCCGGGTTAGCACGCAGATCGGGCCCCGCAACAAGCCAACGACGGCGGCCCTCACCTTTCGGTGGGGGCCGCCGTCGTCGTTGGGGTGCTTCTGTTGGGCTTTTAGCGTTAGCTGACCAGCATGCTGCGGAGGTCCTTGAGGATCAGCTGGGCGCCTGTGGGACCGAGGCCAAGGAACCACACGTCGTCGTTGACGGCCTTGGCGTGGCCGGCCTTGACTGCGCTGAGCTTGGGCCAGACAGCGCCTTCGACAACCGAGGTTTCGCCGGTAGCTGCGGGCTCGCCGTAGCTGCTGTAGAAGATCCAGTCGGCATCGCCCTGTTCGATGTTCTCGGCCGAGACCTCGGCGGCGAGCTCATCGATGTTCTGGTTCTCCGGGCGGGCCAGGCCAGCATCCTTCAGGATCACGCCGATCAGCGACTTGTTCGCATAGAGGCGGATCTTGCCGGGGAGGAACCGGACCAGGGAGATCTTGGGATCGCCCTTCACGTCAGCTTTGAGGGCGTCCGCTTCGGCCTGGTAGTCGTTGAGGGCCTTCACGGCCTTGTCTTCCTCGCCCAGAGACTTGCCCACCAGGAGGAAGTTCTCCTTCCACGGGAAGCCCGGGCGGATGCTGAAGACCGTGGGAGCAATCGCGGACAGCTGCTTGTACAGCTTGTCAGCCCGAAGCTGGCTGCCCAGGATCAGGTCCGGCTTCAGCGCGGCGATGGCCTCGAGGTTGAGGTTCTGGATGGTGCCGATGGAGGGCACGTCCTTGACCTTGTCAGCGAGGTAGCTGAGGACCGGGTTGGCACCTTCGGTGGTTGCCATGCCCACGGGAGTTACGCCGAGGGACACGACGTCGTCGAGCTCGCCGGTATCGAGGACCACCACGCGGCTGGGCTTCTGCTCCAGGACCGTTTCGCCGTTGGCGTGCTTGACCGTGCGGGGGAAGACGCCGGGAGCTGCGTCCGTGCCAAGCTTGGCAGTTTCCTGGTCAGCGGTGGTGAACTTGGAACCGCCGGTGGCGACATCGGCGTTACCGGCGGAAGAACCTGAGCCACCGCTGGCGCCGCAGCCTGCCACGAGGCCCATGACCAGGGCGGCTCCGGCCACCTTCATGGCCAGGTTTCGCACGCGGGAGGCCTTACGCGGCTGTACTTCAAAATCGTCATTTTTCACTGGGTAAGGCTAACCTAATTAAGGCACGCTTCTGTGACGTTGTGACGACAGTCACGGAATCGCCGCGTTCTTGTTCCTTGCTCCTCTCTCCGGAATGGTCCCCTGTTGTGTCCCAAGTGATGGCCCCCGCTCCAAAGCCACAAGATGATGGGCCACCAACCGCCGCGCCGCAGGCCGAAAGCGCGTCCGCAGGTTCCGGCGTCGTGCGTAAATCCCGCTGGCGTTTCCTCTTCGTGGTCCTTGCCGCGGCAGTACTTCTCGGTGCCGTGATGTTGAGCCTGGGGGTCGGAGCCAAGTTCATCCCGGCCTCCACCGTCCTTCAGGCATTCACGAATCCGCAGGACACCGCGGATCACGCGATCATCCTGCAAAACCGGTTGCCGCGCACGCTGATGGGCATCGGGGTGGGGGTTGCCCTGGGCGTGGCCGGAGCACTCATCCAGGCCATCACCCGGAACCCGCTGGCAGATCCGGGCATCCTGGGCGTCAACGCGGGGGCGTCCTTTGCGATTGTCATTGCGATCGGCGTGTTCGGGATCGGCTCGCTGAGCGGCTACATCTGGTTTGCGTTCGTGGGTGCCATCCTCACGACGGCGGCCGTGTACCTGATCGGCACGGCCGGCCGGAACGTCGTGAATCCGATACGCCTGACCCTGGCCGGCGTTGCCTTGGGTGCGGTCCTCACGGGCATCGGCTCCGGACTCACCCTGCTCAACCCCAAGGCCTTCGACCAGCTTCGTTCATGGAGCATCGGTTCGCTGGACAGCCGGAGCATGGAGGCATTTACCACCGTGGCACCGTTCATGGCCGTGGGGCTGCTGGTCGCATTGTTCTGTGTTCGCGGGCTCAACGCCGTGGCGCTGGGTGACGACCTCGCCACGTCCCTGGGCGCCAACGTCAACCGAACGCGCATCATGGGCGTAGTGGCCATCACGCTGCTGAGCGGCGCAGCAACAGCGGGAGCGGGCGCCATCGGCTTTGTGGGATTGATGATTCCTCATGTGGCCCGCTGGATTGTAGGTCCGGATCAGCGCTGGATCATGGCCACCACCGTGGTCCTCTCCCCTATCCTGCTGTTGGTATCGGATGTTGTTGGCCGGGTTGCCGCGCCGGGTGAGCTGCAGGTGGGCGTAGTGACTGCGTTCATTGGTGCCCCCGTGCTGATCGCGCTGGCGCGGCGCCGGAAGGTGAGCGGGCTATGAGCCGCCTGGACTCCATCGACTTCGGCCGGCCTGTTGCTGTGGTCCGCAACCGTTCGATGAGCCTGCGATTCGATGTGCGCAGCATCCTCGTCTGCGTTCCGCTGCTCCTCGCATCCCTGGCCGTGGCGGTGGTTTCCCTCGCCACCGGGGACTTCCAGGTCACCGTGGCCCAGGTGCTGCAAGCCTTCACAGGCGACGCCCCGGGACTCGCGCAAACCATCGTGATGGAATGGCGGCTCCCCCGTGTGCTTGCGGCGTTGGTGTTCGGCGCGGCACTGGGCATGAGCGGAGGCATCTTCCAATCCATGACCCGCAACCCGCTCGGCAGCCCGGACATCATCGGCTTCAACACGGGCGCCTACACCGGTGCGCTGATCGTGATGCTCACCGTTGGTGGCGGGTACCTTGGCGTGGCCACAGGCGCCCTTGTTGGCGGCATCCTCACCGCCCTGGCCGTCTATCTGCTCGCCTACCGACGCGGTTCGCAAGGCTTCCGGCTCATCATCGTGGGCATCGGCATCAGTGCAATGCTGGCCGCTTTCAACCACTGGCTCATCCTGCAGGCAGAACTCGAAGCCGCCTTGGCGGCAGCTGTCTGGGGAGCCGGTTCCCTCAACGGCATCACGTGGGAGCAGGCGGCGCCTGCCGCCGTCGTGGTTGTTGTGGTTGGCTTGGCCACGCTGGGCGTCGCGCGCCGGATGCAGTTGCTGGAAATGGGCGACGACGCCGCACGCGCCTTGGGCGTCCGGGCGGAACCCACCCGTTTGCTGCTGCTGGTCCTGGGCGTCGCATTGACTGCGGCCGTGACTGCTGTCGCCGGCCCTATCGCGTTCGTGGCCCTCGCCGCGCCCCAACTTGCCCGGCGGCTCACACGAAGTGCCGGGATCACGCTGGTCCCCTCCGCGGTGATGGGCGCGTTCCTCCTGGTCGCCAGCGACCTCGCCGCGCAGCGCCTGTTCGCCCCGATCCAGCTGCCGGTGGGCGTGGTGACGGTGTGCATCGGCGGTATCTACCTCGTCTGGCTGCTGGCCAGGGAAGCAAGGAAATCATGAGCCTCACCACTGCTGCCCCGCAGCTACACGCCGAAGCACTGACCATCGGCTACGAGCAGCGCATCATCTCCGAGAACCTCAACGTGCGCATCCCCGAGGGCCAGTTCACGGTGATCGTCGGGCCCAACGCCTGCGGCAAGTCCACGCTGCTGCGCGCCCTCGCCCGGCTCATCAAGCCCCGCAGCGGACAGGTGCTCCTGGACGGGAAATCCGTGACATCCCTGCCGGCAAAGGAACTCGCCCGGCGCCTCGGGCTCTTGCCACAGTCATCCATTGCGCCCGACGGCATCACCGTGGCCGACCTCGTGGCCCGCGGCCGGTACCCGCACCAGAAACTCCTGCGTCAGTGGAGTGTGGAGGACGAGTCCGCAGTTGTTGACGCCATGGAGGCCACCGGCGTTTCGTCGTTATCCGGGCGGCTGGTGGATGAACTGTCCGGCGGCCAGCGGCAGCGCGTGTGGGTGGCCATGGTGCTCGCCCAGCAAACCCCGCTGATGCTCCTCGACGAGCCCACCACCTTCCTGGACATCGCCCACCAGATCGAGCTGCTGGAACTCTTCCGCGAGCTCAACCTGGACAAGGGCCACACCCTGGTTGCCGTGCTGCACGACCTCAACCACGCCAGCCGCTACGCCGATCACATCATCGCCATGAAGGACGGTGTGGTGGTGGCCGAAGGCGCGCCCGCTTCCGTGATCACCGAATCCTTGGTGGAGGAAGTGTTCGGGATGGCCTGCCGGATCATCGACGACCCCGTGACGCACACGCCGCTGGTGGTCCCGTTGGGCCGCCCCCGGCTACCCAACTGACTCGCATTAGTGGTTGTTCTGAGCGCTCATAACAACCACTAATGCCAGCTACTTGGGCGACTAACGACGACGGCGACCCTCGCCTTTTCGGTGAGGGTCGCCGTCGCTGTTTGCTTTGAGGCTTTAGCGGGCTTCGAGTGCTGCCTTGGCCTTCGGGTCCGAGTCGTTCAGGAATTTCTCGATCCGCTCCGGCTCTTCGGCCTCGCCAATGGCGGACGCAGCCCGGCCAAGCGCGTAGAGCGCACGCAGGAAGCCCTGGTTCGGCTCGTGCTCCCACGGGATGGGACCGACGCCGCGCCAACCGTTGCGACGCAGGGAATCCAGGCCGCGGTGGTAGCCAACGCGGGCGTAGGCGTAGGACTCGATGGTCCGGCCTTCAGCCCAGGCTTCCTCCGCGAGGATCGCCCAGAGAAGCGACGACGTGGGGTTCTTTTCCACGAGGTCCAGGGCTTCCTTGCCGAGGGCAAGGTGCTGGTAGATCTCGGTTTCGGCGGGCAGGAGCGTGGGCTCCGGCCCCATCAGGTTCTTCCGGAATTCGTCGGACATTAGAAGGTCTTGCCGACCGATCCGAGCTGCTGGGCTGCTTCGACGATGCGCGCGGCCATGCCGGCCTCGGCCGAAGCGCCCCAGACGCGGGGATCGTAGGTCTTCTTATTGCCCATCTCGCCGTCGATCTTCAGAACACCGTCGTAGTTGGCCAGCATGTGACCGGCCACCGGACGCGTGAACGCGTACTGCGTGTCGGTGTCGATGTTCATCTTGATCACACCATAGGAAACAGCGTCCGCGATCTCCTGCTCCGTGGAACCCGAACCACCATGGAAGACCAGATCAAACGGGTTTTCCTTGCCGATCTTCGCGCCAACCTCGGCCTGGATCTGCTTAAGCAGTTCCGGGCGGAGCTTCACGTTGCCCGGCTTGTACACACCATGCACGTTGCCGAACGTCAGCGCCGTCAGGTAGCGGCCGTGCTCACCCGCACCCAGCGCCTCGATCGTGGCCAGGGCATCCTCGGTGGTGGTGTAAAGCTTCTCGTTGATCTCGTTCTCCACACCGTCTTCCTCGCCACCAACAGTGCCGATTTCAACCTCGAGGATGATCTTCGCAGCAGCGGCACGCTCCAGCAGTTCACGGCCGATCCGCAGGTTCTCCGACAAGGTCTCGTGCGAACCATCCCACATGTGCGAGTTGAAGATCGGGTCCTTGCCGGCCTTGACCGCTTCCTCGGAAGCAGCCAGCAACGGCAAAACGAAATCCGCGAGCTTGTCCTGCGGGCAGTGGTCCGTGTGCAGGGCGATGTTGACGTTGTAGTTCTTGGCAACCTCACGGGCGAACGCGGCGAACCCGAGCGAACCGGCCACCATGTCCTTGACCGAAGCGCCGGACCAGTAGGCTGCCCCACCGGTGGAAACCTGGATAATGCCATCGGACTCGGCCTCGGCGAAACCGCGGATCGCAGCATTCAGAGTCTGCGACGACGTCACATTGACCGCGGGGAAAGCGAAACCGCCAGCCTTCGCACGATCGATCATCTCGGAGTAAATCTCTGGGGTTGCAATGGGCATGGTGACTCCTATGCTGAATTCGTCTGTGGGTTGGTAACCCTGGAGTAGACCGCTTACGGCTAGCACCATCCTAGCGATATCCGCCGGGACGCCGTGTTTCCGGTCACTGGGCCTCTTAACACTTCCGCCGAGTTGGCATTTGATGACAATCCCACGCGTTGCCATTGCCATTAAGTGTTATCTCGCGCGCCAGCCTCGGCTTTGGAGCGCACGACGAACCTTATGTACGACGGCGGGCCGCTCACCTTCGAGGTCGTGCTTGGAGATCCGGACTTCCAGCCAGCCATGGGCGAGAGACTTTTCCTGGCGATCGATGTCCCTTAGATGTTGCTGGGGGTCCCCGTGGTATTGGCCGTCGTACTGGAGGGAGACCCGGTACTCGAGGTAGGCAGCGTCCGGCCACAGCACGGGCTGACCAAAGTGGTTCCGGACCACATGATTCAGCTTGGGCTCAGGAAGGTTCGCGTAGACCAACGCAACACGCATGTGCGTTTCCGGGGCAGAATCAGCCCCAACACGGATGAGTTCCAGCGCTGCCCGCGCCGTCCTCACTCCACGCATGCCCGGATGCCGGCCCACGATCACTATCAGCTCCTCGATGCTGCAGAGCGCTTCCTTGGGAACCGGGAAACTTGGCCCGTGGGAACACACCAGGTGGTCGCCGGCAGCCACCAGATCCTCCACGCTCAATAGCGCGGCCAAGTCCAACCACGTCCGCGCAGGCGAGGTGAGCCGGACGCCGTCGTACTCCACTGCCTCCTCCGGAAGAAGGGTGAGGAGGTGCCCCGCAACGTTGACCCGCCGCGGAAAACTGAATCCCCGCCGCCGCGCGATATGGATGCGCCAGTCCCCGCTGCGGTTGGCGGGCAAAGGAATGCCCCAGATCCTTGCTGCCGAGAGCGAAACCAGAATCGAGGAATCGTCCACGTCCGTGTAAGCGCGCAGAGCCGCGGCTCCGGATGCGTCGGACGCGGCCGGCATCCGAATCCCGCGGGACACCAGCACCAAGTCCTTGGCCAGGGTCCGGGACCGGGTCACACCGGCTTTGTCCGACGCGCGCACAGAGAAAGAGCCCGTGGTCAGATGTTCCGGAAGTGTTGCCCTGCGCATGCCCCATTTTTGCTGCTTGGCCATGCCTTCGGGAGGTTATCCACAGCCCGGGCAGCACACTCCGCGCCGAGATGCCATTTAATGACAATCCCACGCGCTGCGATTGTCATTAAATGGCATCTCGGCGGGGACTTAGACCGGCTGTTGGAACACGTGCCGGCGGACCCAGGCGTGCATGGCGATCGCCGCGGCAGACGCTGCGTTCATGGATCGAGTGGAGCCGAACTGCTCAATGGACAGCGTTGCGACGGCGGCGTCATGCACCTCGGGAGTGAGGCCGGGGCCTTCCTGCCCGAACACCAGGACGCACTTCTTCGGAAGGTCATAGGTTTCCAGCGGCACGGAATCCGGGAAGATATCGATCCCGATCACGGCCAGCCCCTCCCCCTCAGCCCACTGGACGAAATCCTGAACCGTGGGGTGGTGGCGGACATGCTGGTAGCGGTCGGTGACCATGGCCCCGCGACGGTTCCAGCGCCGTCGGCCAATAATGTGCACTTCTTTGGCGAGGAAGGCGTTGGCGGTGCGCACCACGGTGCCGATGTTGAGGTCGTGCTGCCAGTTCTCAATGGCGATGTGGAACTCGTGCCGCTTGGAATCCAGGTCCGCCACGATCGCGTCGTGCTTCCAGTAGCGGTACTGGTCCACCACGTTCCGGCGGTCGCCGTCCGTGAGCAAGTCCGGGTCCCAGTGGTCACCGACGGGCCACTCACCTTCCCAGGGCCCGACGCCGACCTCCGCCTTGGCTTCGGCCTCGCCCTCCGCTGTGGTTTCGGCAGGGGCGGGCAGGGGTGTGTTGGGGGGAAGGTCAGTCACCACTCAACTTTAGCTCCGCCATTGAGGTTGCCTGTTCGCTGATCTGGCCACTGGCGGACGATAGGTCAAGCCCTCGCAACCCGGGACATCCAAGCCTCACCACCGAACGGGCGGCGGCCGTCCTAGTAATCGTGTCTATTCACTGTTTTTACGATGACGAATGGTTTTAGCGGCCACGACAACGACACCTAGTGTCACGGTCGCGGTGATGAAGAACCTACCTGTCTCCTTCTTCTTCACCCGAACCCGAGCAACAAGCTCTTGTCCTTGCTGAATCAGCCAGACTTTGTTCAGGGTCTCACCTTGGTTAATGGCCATTTGAATCAACGGGTGCCGCTCAGCATCTTCTTTTACCAAGCGCAGAGTGCTCTCGCTTTCCTGATGGCTCTGACGACTTCCTCTTGGCCGTCACGCAAGAGGGGAATCGGCTCCTCATTCTGGGGCATTTGCGCTCACTTTCGTTGTCTTGTGGTTGATCGCTGAGCGCGTTGCCAACGAATCTGACGCCGGTTCAATTGAGGACCCCGGTCCCGGGATGCGACGTTGAAATCGTTTGCTTTCGCCCAAGCACGCACTCTTGCATTAAAGCCGCTCCGGCAGCCCCGCCACGACATATGACAGGTAATCCTGAACTCGAATCGAACGCCCTCGAGGTCACCAGCGAAATCGAGAACGTCACGGCCGCCGCGCAGTATGAGTTCGCGCAATGACTCCCGATCGATAATCTGGCGATGCACGGAGGCTGTTCCAAGTCACACAAGCCGCAGGTTGCCTGCCCTGCGCCTCAACGGGATGTCTAGCCGCCGGAAAAATGAAAGACTGGGACGCAGTGCATGACCAACCCCAGCCGGAGGCAAATATGGCAGAAGAATCCACGCCCCACACGTCCGCATCGGTTTACCGCAACGGCCACGAAATCGAATGCTGGCTCACTGACATGGATGGCGTCCTGGTTCATGAAAACCAGGCAATCCCTGGTGCCGCCGAGCTCATTCAGCGCTGGGTGGATACGTCCAAGCGCTTCCTGGTGCTGACCAACAACTCCATCTTCACCCCTCGCGACCTTGCGGCCCGCCTCCGCGCGTCCGGCCTGGAAGTTCCGGAAGAGAACATCTGGACGTCCGCCCTGGCCACGGCACAGTTCCTCAAGGACCAGGTTCAGTCCTCGGATTCGGGCAACCGCGCCTACACCATCGGCGAAGCCGGCCTCACCACCGCGCTGCACGAGGCCGGGTTCATCCTCACGGACACCGACCCCGACTTCGTGGTGCTCGGCGAGACCCGCACCTACTCCTTCGAAGCGATCACCATGGCGGTCCGCCACATCCTGGCCGGCGCCCGCTTCATCGCCACCAACCCGGATGCCACCGGCCCCTCCAAGGACGGCCCCATGCCGGCAACCGGCGCCATCGCGGCAATGATCACCAAGGCCACGGGCCGCGAGCCGTACATTGTGGGTAAGCCGAACCCCATGATGTTCCGCTCCGCGATGAACCAGATCGACGCACACTCCGAGACCACTGCCATGATCGGTGACCGTATGGATACGGACATCGTGGCCGGTATGGAAGCGGGTCTGCACACGGTCCTGGTGCTCAGCGGCATCACGCAGCGCGAGGAAATCGTCTCCTTCCCGTTCCGGCCCAACCAGATCCTGAACTCGGTGGCCGACCTCAAGAGCCAAATCTAGGCAGCAAGGACAAACCATGGCTGTGCTCAATCTGCGTCCCCTGGCCGGTGGCCGGATACTCAGGGGCAGCCAGCCATTCGGTCTGGATGCCGCAGCCACGTCGGGTTTCCTGGCGGAACACGGCATCCAGGCCATCGTGGACTTGCGCAGCGAGCTTGAGCGCTCACTGGTTCCGTGGCTGGTTGCCGACGGCGGTGGCGAGCCTGCCGCCGTCGTCCCGCCCGCCGTCGAACTCATCCATAACCCGTTGGACCCGAATGCTGTTGCCGGGTCGCTCCAAGCCGTCGAGACCGCCGAAGACCTCGGAGACCTTTATCTGGGCTGGGTCCGGCTGCGGCCCGAGTGGGTAGCGGACGCCCTTCGCCCCGCTGCGCAAGGCAAGCGCACCCTGATCAATTGTTCGCTGGGCAAGGACCGGACCGGCGTGGTCTCGGCAATCGGGCTCCTGGCCGCCGGTGGGACCGAGGACCAGGTGGTGCAGGATTACAGCACTACCACCCACAGCCTTCCGGACATGCTGCAGGTCATGGCCGAAACATGGCGCCTCCACGTCCCTTCAACCCCGGCGCAGTATTTCAGCCCGGACCTCATGATCCTGCAGAGCCCCGAAGCTGCCATGCGGCATTTCCTGGCCGGATTTGCTCGCGAATTCGGCAATGCCCGCGGCTTCCTGCGCGAGGCGGGCCTCACCGCCGTCGAGGTCGAATCGCTGGGCGGGGCCGGGACGTAGGCCGCTACGCCGGGCGGACGACGCGGCCGTTCGGTTCCCGGTAAGACGGTTCCTCCGGCGCCGGTGGAAGCGGCTGTAGTTCATTTTGGATCCGCTCCAACAAGGGCCGGTAAACATCGCCGTTCCACTGCGGGCTCGCGTGCGCCGGCCGGGCGCCCGCCGTGCTGAGCTCCGGCAAGGCCATGTTGGCAGCGAACACCGTGCTCCACCCTGCGCGCGCCGAGGCATAGTCCACGGTGGCATCGTCCGGATTGCCGACGAACGCCATTTTTGTGCCACCGATCTTGCCTGCAAGGCGCAGCCCGTCAAAGTGGTAGATGTACGCCGACTCCGTCTGGATCAGCACACTCGAAGGGGCAATCGGCGAGAGCTGTTCCATGGTTTGGTCCAGGATCTGCCGCCACGTCCGCTCGTCCTTGTGGACCACGCGCTCCCCCAGTTCGTATCCTCCGCGCAGGACGGACGGAATGCGGAAGCCGTTTTCGTAGAGGAACACCACCCCGTCAAACCAACTCTGGTCCAGGACGTCAGCGCGGCTGAACGGACTGGAATCGAGGACGATCAGCTGCGTTTCCACGCCATGGAGCTCCAGCAAGCGGGCAGCCACCTGCGTGGCGAGCATCCCGCCGAAGCTGTGGCCATAGAAGTACAGCTTTTCCAGCTCGAACTCGCGCACGTGCAGGATCACTTCGCGAACAATCTCGTCCACGTCCAGTCCCAGGTTGGAATACCCGACGGCGGCAAGGCGGCCCCGCTGGTGCAGGGCGGTACGCAACGAGTTCAGGATCCACTGAGCCTCTTCCCAGCTGGTCTTGTAGCCCGGAAAGAGGATCCAGCTGGCCTTCGGGAAGTACACGTCGGAGAAGGAATCGGGAACTCGGAGGATCTTGGTGGCACGACGCTCGGCCTGCACCCGCCGTGTGAAAAGCATGTCCCCCGCCAAGGCGGCCGAAACGCCCGCTGTGATGAGGAAGTTGCGGCGGGAAGTCTTCTTCAGGCGGGCAGCGTAAGGCAGGATCCGGGCCCAATCGCCCGGATCCTCAGCCTTCTCCCGGTCAGTCTGCCCGGGTCCAGTAAGTGCCGGCAACAGGAGGTTCTCGTTCACCTCCGGCGCTGCCGGCAACTTCCCTACTTGAACGTCCACGCAGCAAGCATAGGCTTCGCGGCCACTGCCTTACAGCCCCGCATCATGCCTGTTCAGAGTGCGAACCGAGGCTCAGTTGAGGCCCAGTTCGTCCTTGCCGAAAGCGAAGAGGTACGGCACTCCGGTTTCGGCTTCGATCTTCTCTTTGGCGCCGGTGTCGCGGTCCACAATCACTGCGACGGCAACCACATTGCCGCCTGCCTTACGAACACCCTCGACGGCGGCCAGTGCGGACCCGCCGGTGGTGGACGTATCCTCGAGGACCACCACGTTGCGGCCTTCAACCGAGGGACCTTCCACCTGTCGGCCCATGCCATACGACTTCTGGGCCTTGCGGACCACGAAGGCATCCACGGCACGGCCGGCGTCGGTGGCGGCGTGCATCACAGCGGTACCCACAGGGTCGGCACCCATGGTGAGGCCGCCGGCGCACTCAACTGCAACGCCGGCGTCGTCGATCATGGCCAACATGACCTGACCCACCAGCTTGGAGGCCTCGTGGTGCAGGGTGATACGGCGCAGATCGATGTAGTAGTCGGCTTCCTTGCCGCTGGAGAGGATCACCTTGCCGTGGACCACGGCCAGTTCTTTGATGAGTTCAAGAAGGCGGGCACGGGCAACTGAGGTCTCAGGCGAGGAAGTCATGGCTCCTATTCTACGGAAACCGCGCGCCCACTATGAGCCGGGCCAGGGCACGTTGGGTGACGCTGTCCTTGCAGCGGCCCGACGCCTCAGACCCCGCCAAATGAGGCCGACGACCAACACTATGAATGCCGGAGGCCCGCCGAACCACATCAACTGCCAGAGTGAGCCGCTGGGATCAAGGTGTTGTTCGTCGATGATGTAGCCGCTGATCTGCATGGCCAACACCCACAGGGCGAGGAGCACTCCTCCCACAATGATCAGAGTGTTAGGTCCTGGCACCAGGTGCCCCGAGCCCAAGATCAACGCCCTTTGGTGGCCCCGTCGAGCCATGTTCAACCACACGATGCCGCCGAGGGCCAGGAGGGCACCAATCGCCAGACCGAACCACAGGGGATATAAGTACCCGTGATGGAGGATGACGTGATGGTCATCAATCAGCAGCCCCGAAACGTTGAGGCCCGTGGCTGAGACAACAAGGAAAAGGCTACCTAATGCAAGAAAAGCAACGGGGGCCGATCGATCCCGACGTCGTGAGGAATCAATTGCTGTCATGTGCTGACCTATCGATAGCTACGGAATTTGATACCACTAGTTGCACCCGTGAGTCACGTAGTCCCAATACGTCGGCTGCCAGTGCCAAGTATCGAGGTGCCACACAGGCTTCCAAGCCGCAAACTGCGCATGGCAAGCCAATTGCCACCACAACTGAGTGTTGCAAGCGCTGCGGTACCTGGTGCAGAACTCTTCGAAGAGAGTGAGGTGGGCCGCTGCGTTAGCTCCGTTTACTCGCAACCACCACGTGGGCACCACCTCAAACGTCGCTCCGATCCAACGGCCCGATTGGATGAGGTCGATACCGAGGTAAGGATCTGCTGTGACCGGGTAGGCGATCCCCGCCGTCCAATGTTCCACGACCTGTATCAGCGTCGTTCCCGCAATCTCGTAGTGCGTCTTCACATCAAAACCGTTTGCGTCCTTTGCCCAAGGCGGTGCGAAGGCACCAACACGTACCCCTTCGGGACCGAGCACCGAAACGGTACCGTCACTTTGTCGTTCGAGCGAAGAACCAGGTTCAAGCCCAACGTCGTAAGAGTATGTTGTTGGCGCATCCGAGTGTTCGATGACAGTCGCAATTTGGATGGAGCCATCGATCTTGACGACTGGCACCGTCGTCGAGCCGTTGTTGTTGTCGTAAGCTACAACCCCGTCGGAAATCACATCCGCCTTCGCTGCTTCCTTGGAGAACGGCAATGAAATTTTGATGCTTGCACCAGCGCTCGTTTCGAGGGATATGGGATCGACGGGATGGGTCGGAAGGACGACACGTATGTCGTTGATCTTGGCGTCAACCGCACTGCCACCGCTTTCATCCGTTGCAACGCTCGCAACGCCGGTGAGGACCTCTGTCGCTTCCGATGTTGCGTCGTCGGTCAGGTCCTTCAGGGCAGACAGCGCATCGGCGCCCGACCCGGATTCGTCTGCAGCAAATGCAGTACTCACCGGGCACACTAGAGACACGGCGACCACCGAAACGGTCGCCAGTGATAGTAGTGACCTAAGTTTCATTCATTCCCCCAGAATCAGTACGGAGCGAAATCTCCGCCAAGTTCTGAGTGGCTGGGAATTCTGTTTCGTGACGCCAGGCTTGAAACCTATTCCGACTAGCCCTGGAGGATTACGACGGAGGACGGCCGAAAGCAAGCAGGCCCTCCCGCCACCAAAAAGCCCGGCACCGCGTTGTGGGCGGTACCGGGCTTTCGGGCGCTCCTCCGTGATGGCGGGGAGGAGCACTTCCCTGCTGGGTGCGGGGAGTCAGAGGCGGGTGTCGAACGAATCGCAGAACACGTTCTCGTTGAACGTTCCCTGGAATTCGGACTTGCCCTGGATCTTCTGGAGTGTCGCGCGAATGGCCTCGCGCGTCCCCGCATGGGCGTGGATGGCAGTTTTGACCATCGGCACGTCGATCAGGTGGTTCGGCTGGTTGAGCGAGACGAACACGGTGGGAACTTCCGTGGCGTACCAAGGAATTTCAGCAGCCATCGGGGAAGACCATTTGATGCGAATTGCCGCTTCCTGGGCGAAGCCCTTCACATTGGCGAAGACGAAGGCAGCGTCGTAGCGTTCCGCGTAATCGCCGGTGGCTTCCTCGGAGAGCACCCGCATGAAGTTCATTCCGGCTTCGCCCGCAGCTTCCCTTTGTTCTGCGGTCTTGAAGACGTCCACCTCAAAGCCCGCGGCTTCCATTTCCTCTTTGACAGTGTCCAGGTAAGCCAGCGGATCGGCGCGCGTGAAGTCTGCCCCGCCCGAGATCCCGTAGAGGCGGATGCGCTTGTGGGTATCCGGCGTGATCGGCAGGTTGTTGGCCGTGTCTTTAACAAGCGTGACCGTCTTGTCCGCGACGTCGGCGGCGATGGCACGGTGCGCCTCACTGCCGATAACCCCCAGAGCTTCTACCGGGGGCACCAATTCTTGGCGAACGTGCAGCCCCAGGATCGCCTTCAGTCCCAGTATCCGGCGGAGCGCGTCCTGCAGCCGTGCCTCGGTGATGACGCCGGACTTGTAGCCGTCCAGCATGTATTGGAAATCCTCGTCGCCGTTACGGAAGAACAGGAACATGTCGCAGCCCGCGGCAATAGTGGCAGGCACCAAGTCGCGCCGCTTCATCGCCTGCGTCAAACCGACCATGAGCGACGCATCCGTGAGCACCAGTCCGTTGAACCCGAGTTCACCGCGCAGGAGGTCCTGCAGCAGTTCCGGGGCCAGCGTCGCCGGCAGCACGTCGCGATCTTCCAGGCCCGGCCGGAAGTGCTTGGACACCTCGGGGGCGCCAATGTGCCCCACCATGATGGACTGCACACCGTGCCCGATCATTTCGCGGTACACGTGCCCGTATGTCGCGTTCCACTCGTCATAGCCCAGCGTGTTGTAGGACGTGACCACGTGCTGATCGCGCTCGTCAACGCCGTCGCCCGGGAAATGCTTCATGGCACACACCGTGGGTGATTCGCTGATGCCGTCGAAGTACTCCTTGGCCCGTTCAACCACGATCTCCGGGGTGTTCCCGAACGAACGCGTGGAGATGACCGTGTTCCGCCAGTTGTAGTGGATGTCCACGATCGGCGCGAATGCCCAGTTGCAGCCAAGTGCGGCAGTTTCGACGCCCGCCACTTGGCCCATCTGCCGGGCGATGGACTTGTCCGAGTGTGAACCGGCCTGCAGGTGCGTGGAGACGAACGTGCCGTCGTCGCAACTGCCGGCGCCACCCATTTCCGGGTTGGATGCAATGAGCAGCGGGATCCGGGTCTTGGACTGCGCGTAGCGGATGTGCTCCTGCACGGCCGCCGAAGGTCCAGGCCGATAGCGCATGCCACCCACGTGGAAGTTTTCCAGCACACCATCCAAGTACTCCGGGGAGTAGTCGTTGTTGTGGTTGATGAAAAGCTGCCCGATCTTCTCCTCGAGCGTCATGGAACCGATGGTGGACTCGACCCACTCCACGGCGGCGTCGTCCAAGTTGAAGGGCGCTGCCCCGAGGTCCACGGGAAACCGGGTGGCATCGTTGCGGGCGCCAACCAAGGTATTCACAGCCCTGTCGACGATCTGGCTCACCGGCGTCGCGATATCCACCACCACCCCGGCTTCATCGCCTTGCAATGGCTCCAGCGTTGCCAATTGCGAGTCCAGCAGCGAGGCCGGCATGAAGTGCCCTGGCCGGGAGTTCATGCGCTGGTTCAGCAGGTCCCTCGTGCCATGCAGGTGCACGAACACCACGGAAGGGTCGCCGGCCCGGATGATGTCCCGGTAGGCGCGCTTGAGCGCGCTGCACGCGATGACAAGAGCAACGTTCGACGCCGTGAATCTCCTGCCGATTTCGGCCAGCCATGGTGCGCGGTCGTCGTCGTTCAGCGGAGTACCCGAGGCCATCTTGTCGATGTTCGCCTGCGGGTGCAGCGAATCGCCGTCGAGAAATTCCGCACCGAGACGCTCGGCGAGGGCGGCACCGATGGTGCTCTTGCCGCAGCCCGCCACGCCCATCACCACGATGTGGTGACGAGCGCCGGAACCCGCTTTACCAGTCATGAACAGTGCCGTCCACGAGGCGGTTGTAGGGCAGGTAGGCCTGCTGGTACGGGAACGCCGCGGCAGCTTCCTCGTTGAACTCCACACCGATGCCGGGCTCGTCGCCGGGGTGCAGGTAGCCGTCCTTGAAGGTCATGGACTGCTGGAAGACCTCGTTGGTCTTGTCCGAGTGCTGCATGTATTCCTGGATGCCGTAGTTGTGGATGGCCAGGCCCACATGCAGCTGGGCGGCGAAGCCCACCGGGGAAATGTCCGTGGGGCCGTGGAAGCCCGATTTGATCTGGTACTGGGCCGCGAAGTCCATGACCTTCTTCAGCGGGGAGATCCCGCCGAAGTGGGTGGACGCGGCACGAACGTAGTCGATCAGCTGTTCTTTGATGAGGGTCTGGTAGTCCCACACGGTGTTGAAGATCTCGCCGATGGCCAGCGGGGTGGTGGTGTGCTGGCGGACCAGGCGCAGGCCCTCCTGGTTCTCGGCGGGGGTGCAGTCCTCCAGCCAGAAGAGGTCATACGGCTCCAAGGCCTTGCCGAGCTTGGCGGCCTGGATGGGCGTCATGCGGTGGTGACCGTCGTGCAGCAGCGGGATTTCGGGGCCGAACTCGTTGCGCACGGCCTCGAACACGGTAGGCAGGTGGCGGAGGTACGCGCGGGTGTCCCAGTCCTCTTCGAGCGGGAACGCTCCGCGGCCGGCGGGCTCGTAGTCGTAGCGTTCGCCCGAGGACTGTGCTTGGGCGGCCACGCCATAGACGGCCTTGATGCCTGGCACCGCGGTCTGGATACGGATGGACTTATAGCCCAGTTCCAGGTGCTCTCGAACGGAATCAAACAGGGAGGGAATGTCAGAGCCGGACGCGTGCCCGTAAGCACGCAACCCGTTCCGGGACGCCCCGCCCAGCAGCTGGTAGACCGGCATCCCGGCCACCTTGCCCTTGATATCCCACAAAGCCATATCGACGGCGGCAATGGCCGCCATGGTCACCGGGCCACGGCGCCAGTAGGAGCTGCGGTAAAGGAACTGCCAGGTGTCCTCGATCCGGTGCGGATCCTTGCCGATCAGCAGCTGGGCGATGTGCTCCTTGAGGTACGCAGCAACGGCGAGCTCACGGCCGTTCAGCGTCGCGTCACCGATTCCTGTCACACCATCCTCCGTGGTGATGCGCAGAGTGACGAAGTTGCGGGACGGGCTGGTCACAAAGACTTCAGCGGCAATGATTTTCATGGTGACGGAGTCCTTCCGATAGGTCTATGCGTGGGTGGTGGTGGCGGCAAACGAGTCCAGCTGCCGGTGGATCTGTGAAACAACGGCAGCGTCGGCAGCCAGTTCGGTGCTGATGAGCGCCAGCAGCGCAGCGGTGCGGGGCTCGCCGTCGAGCGTTTTCGCGTCCTGCATCTTCGCTGCCAGTGGATCGTGAAAGTCGGTGGTGGAGGACGCGTAGGCGATCCAGGCCGCGATCATCCGGGCGGCACCATCGCCGGAACGTCCCTCAGCGCGTTCGGCGGACAGGACGGGCAACGCACGCATGCGCAGTTTGGTGGTTCCGTCCATCGCGATCTGGGTCAGGTGGTGGGCGATCCGGGAATTGCCGAAACGTTCCAACAAGGCCTGTCGGTACGCCGGGATGTCCAGCGCATCATCGGAGAGGTGCCGGGCAGCTTCGTCCCAGAAAGCTTCCACAGCGTCCCGGCAGAGGTCATCGGCCAGCGCCTCCGCCACGGTGGAATGGCCGCGCACCAGCCCCGCATAGGCCAGGATCGAGTGCGCGCCGTTGAGCAGCCACAGTTTGCGGTTCTCGTACGGTTCGATGTCGTCCACGAACACCGCGCCGGCGTCCTCCCAACGGGGCCTGCCAGCAGGGAAATCACCGCTCAGGATCCAGTTGTGGAACGGTTCGGCAACCACCGGCGCCGCGTCCCGGTATCCGCAGGCCTGGGCAACCACGGCGAGGTCCGCCTCGGTGGTTCGAGGAGTGATGCGGTCCACCGAGGTGCTGACGAAGCTCACGTTTTCGTCGATCCACGCGGCAAGGGCCGGGTCCAATGCCTCGGCGAGGACGCCTATCGCACCACGGGTCACCGTGCCGTTTTCGGCGAGGTTGTCGCAACTGACCACGGCGATCGGCCCACCGCCGGCGTCCCTGCGGGCGGCGAGGGCCGTCACCAACCTGGTGAGCGGCGTCGACGACGTCCCCTGGATTGCTGCATCCGCAGAGTAGGCGGCCTCGGTGATGGTGAGCGTGATGACGGCCGTAGTAGGTGCCGCCACGAGCTCCGACAACCGTCCGACGTCGGCCCCGTCAACGGCCTCCACAATGCTGCCTACTACTTCGAATGAATCGCCGCTGCCCGACCTTTCCACCACCGTGAATACGCCGCCCTGCCCTGCGAGGACTTCGGCGGCGTCAGGCCGCCGACCCGTGAACGCGGCGATCCCCCAGTCTGCCGAGTCGCCTGCGTGCTGGGTGTACCAGGCCTGGTGGGAGCGGTGGAACGCGCCCAAGCCGAGGTGCACTATCCGAACCGGCGGCGTGGGCTGGGACTCACTGCGACCCAGCCGCGGCAGCGTCTGGTCGCTGTTCACAGTTTGAAGACCCTTCGAGGTGAAGAATCCACGACGTCGACAATCAACTCATGCGCGCGGTCGTCGCTGATGCGGTGCTCGGCTACCAGACGCGCGAGGAACGACGCTTCGATCCTGCGTGAAGCGTCGTGCCGCGCGGGGATGGAGCAGAAGGCCCTGGTGTCATCGATGAACCCCGATGAGCGCGAGAAACCGGCCGTCTCTGTGACCGCCGAACGGAAACGCAGCATCGCGTCCGGAGCGTCCAGGAACCACCACGGAGCGCCAACGAAGACGGAAGGGTAAAAACCTGCCAGCGGAGCAAGTTCGCGGGAGAAGACCGTCTCGTCCAGGGTGAACAGCACCAAGTGGAAATCCTTGGCGGTGCCGAAATCCTGCAGCAACGGGCGGATGGTCTCGGTGTAGTTGGTGGCGACGGGGATGTCGTGGCCGGTGTCGGCCCCGAAGGCTTCGAAAGTGGGCTGGTGGTGGTTGCGGAAGGAGCCCGGGTGGATGGTCATGACCAGCCCGTCCTCCACGGACATCCGTGCCATTTGGTACATCATGTGGGCTTCAAACACGTCCCGGTCCTGGACTGTCGCCTGGCCGGAGCGGGCTTTCTCGAACAAGGCTTCCGCGTCAGCGTCGTCCAGTTTCAGCGTCGCGGGCGTCCTGACTCCGTGGTCAGCGGAGACCGCACCATGGTCCACGAAGTAGCGGCGGCGATTCTCCAGGGCGGTGACGTACCCCCGGTAGCCTGTGGCGCCGTCGGACGCCTCGGAGATGAGCCGCTCCACGTTGGTGGCCCACGACGGGTGGGCGATATTGACGTAAGCGTCCGGACGGAAGGTTGGCAGCACGCGGCCGTGGAAGGACGGGTCCTCCGCAAGGGTCCGGTGGCTTTCCAGGTTGTCCAAGGGGTCGTCCGTGGTAGCGAGGACTTCGATGTTGAAGTCCTTGAACAGCTCACGTGGCCGGAATCCCGGTTCCGCGAGCTTGGCCGAGATGGCATCGAAACTGGAATCCGCCGTCTCCGCGCTCAGTTCGCCGTTCAGCCCAAACACGGACTCGAACTGGGTCCGCAGCCAATACCCGGAAGCCGTTCCATCGAACAGCGGCCAGGCTGCGCAGAACTGCCGCCAGATCTCGCGTGGCGCGGCCTTGCCGGGCTGCAGCTGATCCATCGAAATTCCCGATGCGTGGATAAGGCGGGTCACGTAGTGGTCCGGGGAGACCAGCAGCGCAGCCGGATCCGGGAATGGCGTGTTCTGTTCGATGACTGCAGCGTCCACGTGGCCGTGCGGGGAGATGATGGGCAGGTCCTGGACGCGTTCCAGCAGGGAGCGGGCTATGGAACGCGTTCCGGGGTCCGCGGGGAGCAGCCGGTCAGGGTTGGCGGCGAGGGACTGTGACGCGGCGAGGGACTGTGACATTGTCAGCCTTTCGAGGTGGAGCCGGCGGAGAGGTTTGCACTGCCGGGCACGGTCAGCCCGGACAGTTCTGCCACCTGTCGGAGGAAGCGCAGGTTGCCTGCGGTTCGCTCGGCAAGTGGAACGTCCGTGGAGAAGTCCTCCACAGTTACCCACCCGTCGTAGCCCACCTCGGCCAATGCCTTGAAGTAACCCAGGACGCTCCCCTGGCCCTCGGCCAGCGGAGCCCACTCATTCACCCAAACAGCGGCTCCGGCTTCGTCACGCTCATCCGTGCGGACCCAGCGGGCGTTCTTGACGTGAATGTGGGCAAGATACGGTCCGAGCAACTGGAGCGCGGGCAGGGGTGATTCCCAGCCTTCGATCAACAGGTTGCCCAGGTCATGAATGACCCCGACGTGCTGCGGGTCCAGGCCTTCCAGGAGCCTGCGGGCCGATGATGCCGAGGCGGTCACCGTGCCGTGGTGCAGCTCCACCAAGGCCTTGACGCCATAGTGCGCGGCACGGCCTGCTACCCATTCGTAGTGTTCCCGCGTCGCTGCGAACAGCTCCGGGTAGGACAGTCCGCTGGGCTCCCCACCGCCCATGCTGGAATTGCCCAACGGCAGGACGTTGACCCTGACCTGGCGGGCACCCAAGGCGGCCGTGGCAGCCAGGACCCTTTCGACGCCGTCGTGGTTGTCGCAGCGTGCGTAGCCGCCCAACCCTGAGTACTCAAGACCTGCCTCTGAGGTGAGCCGGGCGATCTCCGGAAGGGAGTCCTCAAGCCCCGTCATGGGCCAGGTGGCTTTGTTCCCTGCCCAAAAACCAGGTTCCGGCGCGTCGGCCTGATCCGTGACCCGCCACTCGATGCCGTCCCAACCCTGGGCCGACAGCTCGGTGGCTGCTTCCTGCGGAGTCCACTCCGGCGTAGAGGCCGTGAATACGGAGAATTTCATGCCGTTACCTCCTCAAGGTGGCCGTTGCCGGTACGTACTTCAACGTCGTTGTACTTGCCGGCAGCGACGTCGGCGATGAGGACGGGACGGCCCAGCGTGGCCGAGACATAGAGTGCCCGCACTGTGGCAAGAGCCGTGACGGCATCCTGGATAGTGACGCCCGCTGGCCGGCCGCTCCGGATGGCGTCCACCACGTCCCGGTACTGACGGATGTGGCCCGCCGGGTAGACGGTTGGATCGAGGTTAGTCTGCACGGGCGGTTCGGCGAACTTGGCCAGTTCTTCCTCAGCTTGGTTACCTGCACCGCGCAGGCCCATGGGTCCACTTTGCGTCTCCGCGTCCGAACCCGCAGCGTGGAAGTACTCAAGGTTGTCATTGTCGATTACTGCGGAACCCTTGCTGCCCATGACCTGCAACCTCACTGTGAGTCCCGGATAGGCAGCCGTGGTGGCGTGCAGCACGGCGAGCGCGCCGGACTCAAACGTCACTGTGGCCACCGCGGTGTCTTCCACCTCCACGTCCGTGTGTGCCAGGAGCGCTGTCTTGGCACTGATTTCCACCGGACGGCCGAGGAACCAGAGCAGCAGGTCCACGGTGTGGACGCCCTGGTTCATCACGGCTCCCCCACCATCCATGGCCCACGTTCCACGCCAGGCGCCGGAATCGTAGTAGCCCTGGCTGCGGTACCAGCCCACCGAAGCGATGGCGGACGTCAGGCGGCCGAAGCGCCCTTCACGGCGGGCTTGGTCCACCACGATGCTCGCCGGATCGAAGCGGTGCTGGCTGATGACACTCGCCACCAGTCCCTTCTCTTCGGCCGTCTTGGCTGCTGCGAGGATCTCCTCCGCACGGTCCAGGTTCACGTCGAGCGGCTTCTCGATGACCACGTGTTTTCCGGCGGCGAGCACTTCCACGGCTTGCTGGACGTGCAGTCCGCTGGGGGTGGCGATGATGACAAGATCGACGTCGGCACCAGCGAACGCTTCGGCCAGGCTGCGGAAGGTGGCAGGGCGGTCGGCGCCGTTGTCCTCGATGTACTGCGCCAGCGCGTCAGCTGCTTCCGTGATCTCGTCCACCAGCGCCGTGACGCGAAGGTCAGGCAGCTCACCGACGGAGGCGGCGTGAGTGCGGCCGATGCTTCCGCACCCGGCGATAGCGACGTTGATGGTTTCTTTGCTCATTTGGTTTCCACTCCAGCTTCATTGACGACTTTGGCAAAGGCGCGGGCTGCCATTCCAAACGCGGTAGGTCCTGAGAAGCCACCCAGGCCGTGGGCGCCGGCCAGGTGCGGCTCGAGGCTGGCGAAGCCCACGAATCCGTCTGCTTTCAGCGCCTCCACCGTGCGCAGCAGGTCGCCGTCGCCTTCACCGGCAGGAACCACGACGCCGTCAGCGAACCGCGCGTCCTTGACCTGCAGGTACTCGAGGTGGGGACGAAGCTTGGCGTAGCCTTCGTCGAACGGCTTGACGCCCACCTGGACGAAGTTAGCGGGGTCCCAGGCCACTTTCAGGGCCGGCGACGCCACCGATTCGATGATGTCCAGCACGCGGTCGGGGGTGTCTCCGAAGATGTCCTTCTCGTTCTCGTGGAGCAGCACCACCCCGGCTTCCTCAGCCACGGCTGCCAAGGCCCGCATGCGTTCAATGACGTCGTCGCGGATGCTCTCCACGGCAACGCCTTCGCCGTAGTAGAAGGAGAAGATGCGAATGTACTTGGAGCCCAGCACCCGGGCCGCGTTGGCTGCACGCCGCAGACGCTCAACCTCGTGCTCCACGGGCAGTGAGACGTCTACCTTGCCGATGGGCGATGCGATGGCGGAGACCCCCATGCCCGCGGTGTCCAGGAGTTTCTTGAGCTCCTCCAACTGCTCCGCTGTGAGGTCCACTATGTTGGTTCCCCATGCGCTGCGGACCTCGATGTGGTTCGCGCCCAAGGCCTGGAGCACCGCGATCTGCTGTACGGGGTCGTCGTCGATCTCGTCCCCGAAGCCCGAAAGCGTCCACTCCACTGTTGATGAACCAGTCATTGCTATTTGACTCCTCCGGCGGTGAGACCGCCCACTAGGTAACGTTGGAAAATCAGGTAAAGAATCACGACGGGTGCCGCGCAGACGAGCGAGGCCGCCATCATTTGGCCGTACAGGGGGATGGCTCCACCCTCCTGCGAGGCGCCGAAGATCTGCAAGGCCACTGCCGCCGTCTGGCTGTCAGGCCTGGTCATCACTGAAGCGAACAGAACATCGTTCCAGCCCAGCAGGAAGGCGAAGATTCCCGAGACCACAATTCCAGGCCAGCTGAGCGGCAGGATGATGCGGACCAGCACACCAAGGTTGCTGGCGCCATCGATCTTGGCCGCTTCTTCCAGCTCACGGGGCAAGCCGCGCAGGTAGGTGACCATCACCCAGGTGGAGAACGGCATGGCGAACGTCAGATAGGTAATGAACAGACCCCATTGCGTTCCGATCACTTGGACTCCCAGGTAGCTGGCTGCCGACGAGAAGAGAACGAACACCGGCAGGACCATGAGCGTTCCGGGTACGGACTGCAGCGCCAGGAGGCTTCGCAGAACGGTGAGCCTGCCCCGGAACTGGTAGCGGACCAGCACGTAAGCGATGGAAACCGACATGGCCGCTGAGACCACGGCCGTGGCTCCGGCTACCAGCACGCTGTTGGCGAGGCCCTTGGCCAGGCCAACGCTGGACCAGATCTTGGTGTAGTTCTCCAGTGAGAATGTCGACGGCCAGAACTCGCCGTTGGCGACGCCGATGTCCGAGTTCACCGAGGCCAGGAAAATGTAGGCGACCGGGATCAGCACAATGGCGCTCAGGACCGTCAGGATGATGGCCAGCATGGGACCGGGCAGGAGACGGGTTACTTCGTGCTGCCGCTTGGAGCCGGGCCGGAACGTGCTTCCCGACGAACCCCGGTTGGCCGTGCCGCGGACGGAGGTGGTTGATGCGCTCACTTCTTGCCTCCAGGCGTCTCGGCGTCGTCCAGTTTGACGGCGCGCAGGTAGATGAACAGCGGAATGGCGATCAGCACCAGGGACACGAACGCCATGGCGGCGCTGAGGCCGAAGCGGAAGCTCTGGAAGCTGGTGACGTACGTGAGGATCGGAAGGACTTCGACATCGGCCGGAGCCGGGACGCCAAACAGCACGAACGGGAGAGTGAAGTTGTTGATGTGGTGCAGCATGCCGATCAGGAAGGCCAGTGCCAGCGGGCCCTTGAGATAGGGGAAGATGACGTACCGCAGCTTGTTCCACCACAGCGCGCCGTCCAAGGCCGAGGCTTCGTGGACCTCATGGTCCACGGCCTGCAGGCCGGAAAGGGCCAGCAGGTAGATGAAAGGCCAGGAAGCCCAGATCTGAACCAGGATGAGCGTCCAATACGTTTGCGGCCCATTGAGCCACAGTCCACCGTCCATGCCGAACACGCTCAACGCCGAGTCCACCACTCCATCCGGCTGAAACATGGTCCGCCACACAGTGGCCACCACGAAGGATGGAAGGACGTAGGGGATCAGGAAGATTGAGCGGACAAGTGCCCTGCCCTTGAACGCGTTCTGCGTGGCCACGGCCGCTGCGATTCCCAGGGGCAAGGTGACCAGCATTGCGATCAACGAATAGCTGACGCTCAGCCATACGGAGTGGAGGAGCGGTGAGTCGGTCAGTGCCTCTACAAAGTTGTCGAAGCCGATGAACGGTGCGCTGACCCATTTGCGCAGCGTGTACTGGTCCAGGTTGAGGGCCGACATGTAGATGCCCAGGAACAGCGGAATCACGATGATGACGAACATCAGCAGGCCGCCGGGGATCAGCATCCACAGTGGACGGTTGCGCTCGCTCAAGCCTTTACGGCGGGCGGGCTTCTTCCCACGGCCGCCACGCTGGAGGGTACTTGTGCCCGTGTTCGGTGACGTGCCGTCGTCGGACGTTTGGGCTGCAGTGCCGGACCGGGCCAGCTGCCCTTCGGCAGCCGGGCCGGCGACGGCCTTTATTTCCCTGAAGGAATCAGTGGACATGGGTTTCCTGTCTAGGACTTCGCGGCCCGGTCGAGGGAGGCTTGCCCCTTGGACTGGGCGTCATTGAGCCGTGATTCCAGGGCAGAGTCATCCACGGAGCCCTTGGCCAGGTCCGGAATGGACTGGACGGTGACGTTCAGGAGTCCAAGCTGGATGTCGCCCCACGCACCGGTAAATGGAGTTGCCTTGGACTTGCCTGCAGCATCGGCGATGGGTTGAAGCTTCGGATCTGTCAGCGAGGCCAGGGCCTCGGCGTTCGCAGGAAGCTCGCCAAAGATCTTCTGGTAGTTCAACTGCTCATCCTTGGAAGTGATGAGCTCGATGTAGGCGAAGGCCAGATCCTTCTGCTGGGAATAGTCGGCAACCACCACGTTGTCGCCGGAAAGGATGCTTGCGGCCTTGTCGCCGTCGCCCTTGGGCGATGTCTCGCCGGGAGCCGTGGTGGGCATGATCGAGTAGGCGTACTTACCGGCGATGGCTGACTTGTCCAAAGTAGGAACGGAGCTGGACGTCGTCATCATCAGGTAGCCGGCCTTGCCGGACGCGAAGGCCGCCACGGCGTTGCTGTTGCTCCATCCGATCGCTGCCGGATCCACAACCTTGTCCTTGGTGAGCCAACCGAAGTAGGTCTCGTAGGCCTTCTTGACGGTGGGGTCGTCCATCTTGAGCTTGTCGCCGTCCACTAGCGGGTTGCCGGCTTGTACGGACATGGCCCAAATGAACTTCCACGGGTCAAAGTTGTCCTTGTAGCCGGTCGCGAGGCCATACGTACCAGTGCCGGCATTGGTCATCTTCTTGGCTTGCTCAGCGAGCTCATCCCATGTGGTTGCGGGCTTCTCTATGCCTGCGGCTGCAAGGATGTCTTTGTTGTAAGCCATGACGAACGGGCGGCTGACGAACGGAATGCCGGCCATGTGCTCGGGGTCCGGGCCGGAGATGCCCAGGGCGGCCTGGTTGAAGCGGTCCTTTCCGCCGACCTTCTTCCAATCATCGTCGGATAGGGTCACGAAGGCTTTGGTGGCGTAGGCCGTGGGAGTGAAGGTGGTGCCGAGGCTGTAGACGTCCGGACCTTGGCCTGAAACCACGGATGTTTGGATCCGGGTCAGTTCGTCGTTGGCAGAGGCAAACGTTTCGAATTCAACATCAGCACCCGTTTTTGCCTTGAACTTCGCAGCAATGTCTTTGAACCATTCCTTTTGCTGCTCGGGGTATTGGTTGTTAACCCCGGTCAGGACGCTCAACTTCTTCCCGGCGCCGTCCACGGCACCTCCCCTACTGTCGGAACTACTGCCGCCGCCCCCGCAGGCAGTCAAAGCCAGAGCGGCCGTTGCTATGACGGCGGCCAGCTTCGCTGATGGTGCAAACCTCATTGTTTCCTCCTTGGATACCAAGCCCGCAGGTGGTGGTGTCGTGCGTCACAGGGGCTTCGTTGTCGAGTCTAGGGAGATGGCAATCCAAGCGGCAAGCGTTTGCCAAAAGTTGCCAAAAGTGCTCCAATGACAACCATGGCAGAAGAAAAAGTCCGTACCGCGACGGCAGTGCCCACCATCCGCGACGTGGCGGAGCTGGCCGGAGTGGCTACCTCCACAGTTTCCAGGGCGCTCTCCAACCCGGGCCGGGTGAACCACGTGACACGGGAGCGCGTCGAGCAGGCCGCCGCCACACTGAATTACGTACCGAGTTCCCAGGCACGGGGATTGAGTTCGGGACGGACCAACGCCATCGCCCTGCTGGTCCCCGACGTCACCAACCCGTTCTACTTCGACATCATCAGGGGCACGCAGAACCAACTCAAGGCTGCCGGCTACACGCAGTTGCTGGTGGATACCGAGGAATCCGCCGAAATGGAAGCAGACACCCTCCGCAAGATGCAGCGCACGGCCGACGGGTTCATCCTCGCCGCGTCCCGACTAACTGACGCGCAGATCCTGGAGGCGGCGTCGTCACAGGCAATCGTGACAATCAACAGGTCCTCTGCCAACGCACCCACCGTAATGATCGACACCCCAGGCGCCGTCGTCCAGGCCTTGGAGCACCTCAGTTCCCTGGGCCACTCCAGGATCTGCTACGTGGGTGGACCGGCGTCGTCATGGTCAAATGCCAAGCGGTGGAAGACGTTCGAAGACGAATGCCGGGAGCGCGGACTCACGACGTCGCGGGTGGGGCCATTCACACCCAAGACAACGTCGGGCGCCGCAGCCGCGGACGCTGCAGCCCGCACGGGCGCTACCGCCTGCATTGTCTTCAACGACCTCCTGGCCATAGGCATGCTCCAGCGGCTTCGCGAACGCGGCATACGGGTGCCCGAGGATATGAGCATCGTGGGCTGCGACGATATCTTCGGCGCGGACTTCTGCAACCCGCCTTTGACCACCATGGCCTCGCCCATCGAGCAAGCCGGACGCGTGGCCGTCTCCATGCTGCTTGCACAGTTGGATCCTTTGCATGCCGGCTCCAGCCGACGCTTGGCCGTCATGCCCACCCATCTCACGGTTCGCGGGTCAACAGGTCCGGCCTCCCCCAACTAGGTGCGCAATACAGTTGAGCCTTTGTGACGCGGCTGACTAGTGTGGAACACATGCGCGAACTCCAGGCCACGATCATTGCCGAAATGGGCGTCCAGCCCCGGATCAACCCAGTAGAGGAGGTCCGCAAGCGCGTCACGTTCCTGAAGGATTACCTCAAGGCGACCGGCACAAAAGGCTTCGTGCTGGGCATCTCCGGCGGCATCGATTCCTCGCTTGCCGGGCGCCTCGCCCAGCTCGCCGTTGAAGAACTGGAAGCCGAGGGCGTTGACGCGAACTTCGTTGCGGTCCGGCTCCCCTACGGCATTCAGCACGACGAAGACGACGCCCAGGCTGCC
Source organism: Paenarthrobacter sp. NPDC056912 (assembly GCF_042786555.1). Classification (NCBI taxonomy): domain Bacteria; kingdom Bacillati; phylum Actinomycetota; class Actinomycetes; order Micrococcales; family Micrococcaceae; genus Paenarthrobacter; species Paenarthrobacter sp. NPDC056912. The sequence goes on along the minus strand of NZ_JBHUCD010000001.1, from coordinate 13,891 downwards.
TTGGACTTCATCAAGGCCAAGACCGAGTGGACCTTCAACATCTCCCCGGCCGTGGACGGCTTCGAGGACGAGTTCGAGAAAACCACCGGCGCACCCATTTCAGATTTCCACAAGGGCAACACCAAGGCCCGCGCACGCATGATCGCCCAGTACGCCCTGGCCGGCGAGCACAACTACCTGGTGCTCGGCACCGACCATGGCGCTGAGTCCGTGACGGGCTTCTTCACGAAATTCGGCGACGGCGGTGCGGACATCCTGCCGCTGTTCGGCCTGAACAAGCGCCAGAACCGGGCTCTGCTTGCAGAGCTGGGCGCGCCTTCCCGCGTCTGGGAGAAGGTCCCTACTGCCGACCTCCTGGACGGCAAGCCCGGCCGCACCGACGAAGACGAGCTTGGTATTACCTACGACCAGATCGACGACTATCTCGAAGGCCGCGACATCCCCGAATCCGCGGCCGGACTCATCGAGCAGAAGTTCCTCCGGACCCGCCACAAGCGCACAGTGCCGGTCACCATCTTCGATACGTGGTGGAAATAGCCTGACCCGGCGCCAAGGAAGCCTTGGCACCAAAAGAACCTCGACGGCGGGTGCGGACTTTTCGATAAGTCCGCACCCGCCGTCGTGCTTTCCCCGGACGCTCTCTCACTTGACGACACTTTCCGGGCAACCCTCTTGCACCTCCTCCCCGGGGCTGCGAGAGGGTTGGGGAAAAACGGCCGGAAAGTGACCGAGGGTTGGGTGTTGACGTCACGATAGTTACCGATATATCGTTAACTATCGCCGATACTCCTTCGGCGTAACAACAACCGAAAGGACGATGCTGTTATGAAAGGCATCAACGAAAACGAAAACACCTTCCCTGAGCACGACCACGAACACGGCCATCCCGACCACGGATACGGACGGGGCCGCTTCAATCGCGGCAAGGGCCGGCGCGGGCCGGGCGGCCACGGCGGCGGCGGATTCGGACCGGGCTTTGGTCCAGGTTTTGGTCCCGGCTTTGGTCCCGGTTTCGGACCCAGGGGCTTCGGTCCCGGCGGTTCACGCCGAGCCAACCGAGGCGACGTCCGCGCAGCGATTCTCTCCCTGCTGGCGGAGGCGCCGTCGAACGGCTATGGCTTGATCAAGACCATCGCCGAGAAGACGTCCGGTGCATGGCGTCCCAGCCCGGGCTCTGTCTACCCGACGCTGCAGCAGCTGGTGGACGAGGAACTGATCGTCGCCGTCGGCGAGGGTCGGCGCACCGAGTTCACGCTCACTGACGACGGCAAGGCCTACGTCGCCGAGCATGAAGAAGAGCTCGCCAACGCCTGGAACACCGAGGCCGACGGAACAGGAGCCGCATTCCACCAGAGCGTAGGCAAGCTCATGGGAGTCATTCACCAGTTCCGCGGAGCAGCCACCGATGAACAGCGCCAGGCCGCGATCGAGAAGCTGGACGAAACGCGTCGGGCGCTCTACCTGATCCTGGCCGACTAATCGCCCCGTTGCTTGTGGGTCTGAGCGTTCTAGTCACAGCGGGCGGGGCAACCAGACTTTCGCCTCATTGCTCCGGGGCGGTCCTTCGTGCACGTGCTGACGTGGCACAATGCTCATCTCAAGACCCACTTTCACAATCTGACTCGGTGGCCCATTGGTACTCACATCAACACCTCAGGAGAAATACCGCATGATCCACCCCGTCCGCCTTGCCACTTCTGCAGACCTTGACTCCGCAGCATCGGTCCTCGCCGCGGCGTTCGACACGTACGCATGGACACGATGGGCTCTCCCCGCCGACGAATACGCTGAACGCCTGGAAGACATCCAGCGGCTATATCTCGCCCACGCTTTGAACCACGGAATCGTCGTTGTGGACGAACAAATACGCGCAGTCGCCGCGTTCCTTCCCCCAGACGCCCCGGCCCCAACCGAACAAACGCAACAACGACTAAGCGAGCTGCACGGACCACGCCTTGCAGTGCTCCTTGGATTGTCTCTGCCTCAAGCTCCAGCAGGTTCATGGACTCTTGAAACGGTCGGCGTCGATCCTTCCGTTCAAGGCGCGGGCCTCGGGACAGCGGTTACCGCAGCAGGTTTAGCAATAATTGATCAGCAAGGTGGTGCCGTCGCTCTCGAAACATCGGACACGCGAAACGTGCGCCTTTACCAACGGCTTGGGTTCACGACGTCCGCCACGACCACCACCCAGGACGGGCCAATCGTGTATTCGATGAACCGCGTCGCGCAGTCCCGGTAATCCCTCCTAGGTCTGCTGCCTCAGGGAAATCGTGCATCGCCCGCACCGCACTACGCCCGATCCCAACAAGCTCCGGATATTCAGATGGACCATTTGTTGGCCACCCTTGACCTTGACGTAACGTCAACCTCTACTCTCGAAGTACAGGGACAAACGGAGGACGAATGGACTGGTCGATCCAGGAAATCGCCAAGATGGCTGGAACAACCAGCCGCACGCTGCGTCACTACGACGACATCGGGCTGCTCACGCCAACCCGGACCGGCCACAATGGCTACCGCTACTACGACGGTCCGGCGTTGGTGCAGCTCCAGCGCATCCTCCTGCTCAGGGAACTCGGACTTGGCCTGCCGGCAATAGCCGAGGTTCTCCGCCGCGAGACGGACACCGTCAAAGCGTTGAGCGGTCACCTTGAGTGGCTCGCGCAGGAGCAGGAACGGCTGGCCCGGCAGATCGCCTCCGTTCGGCAGACCATCGACACATTGAAAGGGGATGGACAGTACATGGCACAGGACATGTTTGACGGCTTCGACCACACTCAGTACAAGGATGAGGTGGAGGAACGCTGGGGTAAGGACGCTTACGCCAAGAGCGACGCGTGGTGGCGTGGCATGAGCGCCGGAGACAAGCAGCAGTGGAAGGAACGCTCGCAGAAACTGGGCAGCGACTGGATTTCCGCCGCCGAGTCCGGGATTGCGCCCGAGAGCGCCGAAGCGCAGGATCTGGCCAAGCGCCAGGTCGAATGGCTCCGCGGGATCCCAGGAACCCCGACGGCGGTACCCGGCGGAGACGTGAAGGGTTACGTCACCGGGCTCGGCGAAATGTACGTCGCCGATCCGCGTTTTGCTGCCAACTATGGCGGGGAAACCGGTGCGACGTTCGTGCGGGATGCGCTGCGGTTTTACGCGGAGAAGAACCTGTAGACGACCAGGCAGACACGCATTCTCAAAGCGGCACTGGGGCTGGTGAACTACTACTGCGAGGATAAAATGAGCTTGATCCGTGCGGTGCTCACCAGATCGAAGAGCACGACCTCATGCTGGTGGAACCGGAGCCATCCTCAACCACGGACCAGCAACTCCGGGAGGCTCTTCGGCGTGTTGCGGACCGAGCGAATCTCTTTCGCCCCTTCGCAGTGAATCGAACGTTTCAGCTGCGACGAACAGGCTGCTGCAACTCGGTCACCCAGTCGGACTGATCTTCTGAAATAGCTCGGACGTATAGTTCCCGGCATGGCCCTGAGTGGACAAGCCCACGAGCGAATATCTCAGAATGGAGAGCCTGCCAGCTTTCGGCAATGTGGTCCATGGAGCCGAGATGGACGCCGCAGACGGCATTTTCCACAGCGGGCAGTTCGACAATCTCGAAGCCGTCGCGTGCGGGTCCCGTGTAGGCATAGCCGGCAATTATTTGCAGGCCGTCTTCAACTGTCTCGTACAGCGCGATCGGCGTCTCCAGAGTTCCACGCTCATCGCCGATGATCCCGGCAACAGCGTCAAAGGAGGGACCCACGACACTTGCGACCTCAGGTTGGTCGGCTACGACAGCACGGCGGGCGGCGAGCCGGACAGGGCGCAAGGGCTTCTCAATGATCTCGATCTGGGACATGTGGTTCTCTTTCTCGATGAGGTGGAGCCGCCGTTGCACGTCTACGAGTCGGCCAGCAGCGATCCGGTGTTCCTGCTCAACCTCTGCGCGGCGAATCCGTAACAGGACTGCGATGCGATCGGCCTCGACGCCCTGGTCAAGAATCGACGAGATGTCGTCAAGACCAAAACCGAGCTGGCGCAGTGCAACGATCCGATGCAGACGCTCAAGTTGAGAAGGATCGTAGGATCGGTAGCCGCTGAACTCGTCCACGTGTGCTGGCACGAGCAGACCTGCGGCATCCCAATGCCGCAGCATCCGATGGGTCACCTGCCCGATCTGCGCGAAAGCTCCGATGGATAACATGTCTCAGTTCTCTCGCCTTCCACAGTGTCAGAGTCAATTGTCGCTCGAACTACTCCACGGTGACCATCACCGACGGCCAGCCCGAGGCTCCGTCAGGCACCGGATCGGCGCGCATCTCCGTTTGGACTTCCCCGGTGCCGTCGGTGGCGCGGGCCTTGACGTAGTGCAGGCCGGGCGTGGCGTCCCATTCGTAGGACCACTGGCGCCAGGTGATGGTGGAGGCTTCGTCGGAAAGGGTCGCTTCCACCCACTCGCCGTCATCGATCTGGACTTCCACCTTGGTGATTCCCCTGGTCTGGGCCCAGGCCGTGCCGCCCACGGCGACCTTTCCTGGCGGGAACTTCGCAAAGGACTTAGGCACGTCCACACGTGCCATGGTCTTGATGGGGCCACGTTCTGACCAGCCGCGGTCAGTCCAGTAGGCCTTGCTGTCCGCGAAGCGGGTGACCTCCAGGTCCACCACCCACTTGGTGGCAGAGACGAAACCGTACAGCCCCGGAACCACCATCCGCACGGGGTATCCGTGCTCTACCGGAAGCGGCTCCCCGTTCATGCCAATTGCCAGCATGGCATCGCGATCATCCTGCAGGACCTCCAGTGGAGTGGAGGCGCTGAAGCCGTCAATGGATGTTGAGAGCACCATGTCCGCGCCTTCCTTCGGTTTGGCCCTGGCGAGGACTTCGCGGATGGGGAGACCCAGCCATTTGGCGTTGCCGGCAAGCTTTCCACCCACCGGGTTGGATACGCAGGTAAGGGTGACGTGGGATTCGATCAGATCCGAGTCGAGCAGGTCTTGGAAGGTGAGGGTGACTTCCTCTTCAACCATTCCGTGCACCCGCAGTTCCCAATCATTGATGTTGATTTCCGGGACGCTCAGGGCCGTGTCAATGCGGTAGAACTCGTTGTTCGGTGTCAGCCAGGGGTAAACCCCTTGAACCGGGGACTGGACGCCCGAGGGCACGGGAGCGGCAGCCCTTGCCGGTGCAGGCAGCCGGAGGGCATCCCGGGCCTGGGCTACATTGCTCCGCGCGGCACCCAGCAGCCGCCCACCGGTCGCCGCGATTCCGGCGGCCACCGCGGTGATCCCCGCGGCAGCAAAGAAACGACGGCGGCTGGTGCCAACGCTTCCAGCGCCGGCGCTTCCAACCCGCTCTTCGACGTCGGACGCAATATCGGCGGGAGCTTCCGGCCACGCCTTCAAACCCCACAAGGGCACCATGAGGCGGCGCAGGACGATGAGGCCCGAGATGGTTCCCAGGACCGAAGGGATGGCGTCGGCGGGTCCCACTCCGGCGCGGGTCAACACGCAAGCCACAATGACCGCGCCCATGAACAGCACGCCAAGTACGCCCAGGGCCCACTTCCGGTAGGCCACTATTCCTAGAACGCAGGCCAGCACGGCGATCGTCAGGCCCATGCCTACGAACAGCGCAGCCTTGTCGTTCGTACCGAACGTGGCGATCGCGAAGTCCTTCATCCAAGGCGGCGTGAAGTCAATGAACGTCGAGCCCAGGGCAAACAGCGGGGTTGCCCTGGCAGTGAAGAACGCCCCGATCAGCTCCGCAACGGCGAGCACGACGCCGGCCGACACCACACCTGCCAGTGCGGCCATGCTGTCGGGGCCTTTGGTCCGGAGTCCGAGGTTTGTCATGCTAGTGGTTCGTAGGGACCGGCAGCAGGGATGGGTGAGAGCTTAAACGAAAGCCGATTTCCCCGTCACGGCCCGTGCCACGATCATCGAGTTGATCTCGTAGCTGCCCTCGTAGGTGTACAGGATTTCGGCGTCGCCAAAGAGCTTCCCCATCTCATAATCAGTGGTGATCCCGTTCCCACCCAGCAAGGACCTGCCCATCGCCACGGATGAACGGGCCAATCGGGTGGTGGTGGCTTTGCACATGGCGGCCTGCACCATTTCGAGCTTTCCTGCCTCCTGGATGCGCGCGAGCTCCACCATCATGGACAGCGATGCGTTGGCGTTGCCCAGGATGTCCGCAAGTTGCTGCTGCACCAACTGGAAGCGGGCCAGCTCCTTGCCGAACTGCTTGCGTTCCAGTGCATACGACCGGGCGATATCGAACGCTGCCAACTGAATGCCCGCCGCTTGCCATCCGACCCAAGCCCGGGAATCCCGCAACAAGTCATTTGCCCTGGAGAACTCGGTGGCACCGGGCAGCAGGTTCTCAGCCGGAATGCGGACATTGTCCAGCACAATGTCCGCATTCTGCATGATGCGGAGGCCGATCTTGTTGGAGATCTTGGTGGCCGAATACCCTGGGCGGTCCGTCTCCACAATGAAGCCCTTGATGTTTCCGTCGGCCTCATCGCGTGCCCAGACCAACGCGAAGTCGGCAATCGTGCCGGCCCCGATCCAGCGCTTGGCACCGTTGATGACCCATTCGCCGCCGTCGCGCCGCGCCGCCGTCGAAAGTCCTCCGGCGATGTCCGAACCATGGTCCGGTTCCGTCAGCGCGAAGGCGCCGAGTTGCGTGAAGGCTTCAAGTCCGGGCAGCCAGCGCCGCTTTTGTTCGGGCGAACCAAGCTCGTGGATCATGCCCACAATGAGCTCATTGTGGATGCCCACCAAGGCCGACAAAGACACATCGGCCCGGGCAATCTCGGTGTACATGAGGCCCTTGAACAGCTTGGAGGAACCATCCGTCTGAAGTCCGCCGAGGCCGTATTTGGCGATGTCGGCCAACAGGCCGAACGGGAACTCTTCCCGGTTCCAGTACTCAATGCTGGCCGCACGGATCCGGGTCTGCAGGAATTCCCGCACCTCCAGATAACGCGAACGTTCCCCAGGAGGGAGCAGGTCTACTACGTGCATCAGGTCCGCCTCCGGATAAGGAGGGAGGACGTGTTCTGTTGCCACACCACTGGTAATGGTGCCGGCAGCTTTTTCGTCGAGCATCAGACCCCTTCGTCAGTCCCGCACAGGCTCTTCCAAACCCTTGGATGTCCTAGTATATTGCAAGGTGATGTGGATCACTAGGCGCGATGCTGGGCAACGGCGCCAGTGCAACCCGAAAGCGAAAGGCGGACTATGACAGTCACCGAAGACTTCCGTGCGGCCCGCGACAGGTTGCTCCAACTGCGCGAGGACTACAAGCAGGCCCACAGCGAGTTCCAATGGCCGCGGTTCGAGGAGTTCAATTTCGCCCTCGACTGGTTCGACCAGATCGCCGCAGACCAGACGAGGGGCAACAAGCCCGCGCTTGTCATCGTGGAACAGGACGGCTCGTCCACTCGACGCAGCTACAAGGACCTCTCGCGCAGGTCGTCCCAAGTAGCCAACTGGCTCCGGAGCCAAGGCGTCCAACGCGGCGACCACATGATCATCATGCTCGGCAACCAGGTGGAGCTTTGGGAGCTCATGTTGGCGGGCATCAAGCTGGGCATCGTCATGATCCCTACCACCACGCTCATGGGCTCCCGCGATCTCCAGGACCGCGTTGAGCGCGGCGGGGCCGGTTGGGTGGCCGTTGGCAGTGCCAACATCGGCAAGTTCGCCGCCGTCGAGGGTGACTACACGCTGGTTGAGGTCGGTGCGGAGCGCACCAACGCCGACGCAAAACAGTACGCGGATTCGTACGACGCCGGCACGGACTTCACGCCCGACGCCCCCACCAAGGCGGACGAAACCCTGCTGCTCTACTTCACCTCCGGCACCACGTCCCGGGCCAAACTGGTGGAGCACACGCACACCTCCTACCCCGTGGGCCACCTGTCCACCATGTACTGGATCGGCCTTGAGCCCGGCGATGTGCACCTGAACGTCGCCTCCCCCGGCTGGGCCAAGCACGCATGGTCCAACGTCTTCACGCCGTGGATCGCCGAGGCCTCCGTCTTCATCTACAACTACGACCGCTTCGACGCCGCCGCCCTCATGGACCAGATGGGCCGCGAAGGCGTCACCAGTTTCTGCGCTCCGCCCACGGTCTGGCGCATGCTCATCCAGGCCGACCTCACCCAGCTCACCAGCCCACCCCTCAAGGCGGTATCCGCCGGGGAGCCGCTGAACGCGGAGGTCATCGGCCAAGTAGAGGAAGCCTGGGGCGTGACCATCCGCGATGGTTTCGGGCAAACCGAATCCACGGTCCAGATCGCCAACACACCAGCCCAGCCGGTGAAGATCGGTTCCATGGGCAGGCCGCTCCCCGGGTACGACGTCGTCCTGGTGGATCCGAACACCGGGAAAGAATCCAACGACGGCGAACTCTGCTTGCGCTTGGACCCCCGGCCCGTGGGACTCATGAAGAGCTACTTCGGCGATGATGCGAAGACCGCCGAAGCCTTCCGCGACGGTTACTACCACACTGGCGACATGGCCAGCCGGGATGCCAACGGCGTCATCACCTACGTCGGCCGCGACGACGACGTCTTCAAGTCATCCGACTACCGCTTGTCGCCTTTCGAACTGGAAAGCGTCCTGATCGAACATCCCGCAGTGGCGGAGGCCGCCGTCGTGCCTTCGCCTGATGCGGTGAAGCTTTCGGTGCCGAAAGCGTTCGTGGTGCTTGCCGCGGGCTACGAGCCAGGGCCGGCCGTCGCCGAGGACATCCTCCGCTATTGCCGCGAGCACTTGGCACCGTTCAAACGGATCCGCCGGCTCGAATTCGGAGAGCTGCCCAAGACCATTTCCGGCAAGATCCGCCGCGTGGAGCTGCGCGGCACGGAGGTAGCCCGGCATGGCGCCGGTCCGCTGCCTGCCGGTTTGGGCGTGGAGTACACCGAAGAAGAGTTCCCGAATCTGAAAGACTAGCCAACCGACTAGAAGGAGGACCATGGGTACGCCACTCCCCCGCGATCCCATCGCCGACGCCCAACGCAACTGGGAACGGCATGGTTGGGGCGACGTCGCCGCGCCCATGGCTGCCATCACCGCGATCATGCGCACGCAGCAGATCCTGCTCGCGCGCATCGAAACGGTCCTCAAACCATTCGGGCTGACCTTCGCGCGCTACGAGCTCCTCGCCCTGCTGAGTTTCGCCCGCAGCGGCGCACTGCCCATGAACAAGGCGAGTGCGCTCCTGCAGGTGCATCCTACGTCGGTGACCAACGCCGTCGACCGTTTGGAGAAGGCCGCCTTGGTGGCCCGCTCCCCGCATCCGACCGACGGACGCACCACCCTGATCGAGCTCACCGTCGAGGGCCGCGCCCTCGCAAAGAAAGCGACGGCGGCACTCAACGCTGAGGTCTTCGGCAAGTCGGGATTCGGGGACGACGACGTCGATCACCTCATCCGCGTCCTGGGCACCTTCCGCAGGGACGCCGGGGACTTCACGGACGACTGAGGGGTGGCCGAGGGGCGACATCTCGGCCCAATTAGGTCATCTAAGACTTGAAAGCTAACCCCTCGGCGGTATCGGGTAGGCTCGCGGCTGAACTTCCAGGAGGAAACACGTGGGCTTTGCCGAAGAACTCAGGAACAACTGCTCCGCTGATTGGGACGCCGCGGTGAACCACCCGTTCGTCAGTCAACTGCTCGATGGCAGCCTCCCGGACCACGATCTCCGCCGCTACCTCGTGCAGGACTACCAGTTCTGCGATGCCTTCACTGCGCTGCTGGGGCAGGCTGTGGCCTCGGCGCCGTCGCTTCCTTCGCGGCTGGTGTTCGCCAAGGTCCTGGGGGCATTCGCTTCGGACGAGAACACTTATTTCCAGGACTGCTTCTCCGAACTGGACGTTCCCGGGCCGGACCGGTCCGGACCTGCGTTGGAACCTGCAACCCGCGATTTCGACGCCCTCATGCGCAGTGCCCTTGCCACCCGCTCCTACCCGGACGTGTTGGCCGTCCTCCTGGTTGCCGAGTGGCTGTACGGGGACTGGGCAGCACGTGCCGGCGATCCCGCTGGCTGGCCTACCCAACCGAAGCACTCAGATTGGATCCGCTTGCACAACAACCCTGAGTACAACGCCTGGGTGACCTGGCTGCGCGACGAGTTCGACGCCGTCGAGCCTGCCGCTCCTGAACTCAGGGCCCGGGTGGCCGAAACATTCGCGGAAGCCGTGCGGCTGGAGCGTGCGTTCTTCGACGCAGCCGCGCCTCTAGCAATGACTGCCTAGCAGCTCATCAACGCCGCCAAGCGGGGAGTCTCGTCTCGATCCGTGTCAGTGTCCCGGCAGGCTTCGGCTACACCGGCCAGGTCCGTCCAGTGCCAGCTGTCCGGGCAGTCGTCGTTGTTGCAGAATTCCCAAGTCATTGCGTCCCTCAGTCTCGCGGCAGTATCGGGTAGCCGCTGTGTCAGTTAATACGAGGACGCAGCACCCTGATCGTGACGAGGGAATGACAGTGACGTAGGCCCTATTGGCCGGCCAGGGTGAACGTGAAAATCAGCGCTGAAAGCAACGACAACACTCCGATGCCATAGCCGACAGCCAGCGCGGCAATGGCGAAGCCCCGACCGCGTTCCCCGCGAAGTTGGATCTGGTTCAGCGCAACATGTCCTGCGCCCACCACGAACACCGCAATGACGGCCATGCCCGCGAGAAACAGGCCGACGAGCGACAAAGCCGCCATGGCGGCCGCGACGATGGCCAAGCGGTTAATCGGTTGGACGGGCGATTCCGTTTGCTCGGTTTGAACGATCTCCGTTGACATGTTCTCTCCCCATTCGTAAGTGCCCTGAGTCTATCCGCGCGGGGCCCGGATCCCGGGGATCTACCGGTGTTTGAACTCCGGCTGCCGCTTCTCGGTAAACGCGGCCATGCCTTCCTTCTGGTCCTCGGTGGCAAAGAGCGAGTGGAACACGCGCCGCTCGAACAGCACCCCCTGTGCCAAGCCCGTTTCGAACGCTGCGTTGACGGCTTCCTTGGCAACCATGGCCACGGGCTTGGACTTCGACGCAATAACCTCCGCGGCCTTGAGTGCCTCGTCAATCACCTCGGCCGCAGGAACCACGCGGGAGACCAATCCGGAACGCTCAGCTTCCTCGGCGCCCATGAAACGCCCCGTCAGCACCATGTCCATGGCTTTGGCCTTACCCACGGCCCGGGTGAGCCGCTGGGAGCCGCCCATGCCCGGAATGACTCCGAGGTTGATTTCGGGTTGGCCGAACTTGGCGTTGTCGCCGGCGATGATGAAGTCGGCCATCATGGCCAGTTCGCAGCCACCACCCAAAGCGAATCCCGAGACAGCGGCGATCACGGGAATCCGCAACCGTGTGAGGTCCTCCCAGCGACGGAACCAGTCTGCCGCATACATTTCCATGTAGCTCTTGGACGACATTTCCTTGATGTCGGCACCGGCGGCGAAAGCTTTGGCGGAACCCGTGATGACCACCGCCCCGACGTCCGGATCCGTGTCCATGGCCGTCACCGCGTCCACCAGTTCACCCATGAGAGCGGTGTTCAGGGCATTCAGCGCCTCCGGCCGATTCAGTGTCACCAGCCCAACGCGGCCCCTGCGTTCCACCACAATGTTCTGGTACTGCTCCGTCATGCTCTCCCTCTCGTGGAAACACTAAAGTACATGGCTAAAACTCTCACGCGGACTTGTCGCGGATCTCCGTGATGATGCCCGAGAAGTCCCTGCCCGCACCTTCGCCGGCTGCAAAGGCATCGTAAATCCTGGAAGCCAAGGGCCCCATTTCCGCGGCGACTCCGGTACTTTCCAACGCGTTGAGGGCCAGGCGGAGGTCCTTGGCCATGAGCGCCCCGGCAAAGCCCGGCTGGTAGTCGCGGTTGGCAGGGCTGGCGGGCACCGGGCCGGGCACCGGACAGTTGGTGGTCAGCGCCCAGCACTGCCCGGAGGCATTGGAGGCGACATCGAACAATGCCTGGTGCGTCAGCCCGAGCTTCTCTCCAAGGACAAACGCCTCGGCTACGGCAATCATGGACACCCCCAGGATCATGTTGTTGCAGACCTTGGCGGCTTGCCCTGCTCCATGATCACCGCAGTGGACAATCCGTTTGCCCATCAGTTCAAGGACCGGCCGCACTGTTTCGAAGTCGTCGGGCAGCGCTCCCACCATGAAGGTCAACGTGCCGGCTTCGGCTCCCACCACGCCGCCGGAAACCGGGGCATCCACGGACCGGTGGCCGGCGTCCACGGCAAGAGCGGCAGCCTCGCGGGCCTCGTCCACATTGATGGTGGAACAATCCAGGAACAGCGTGTCCGGCCCGGCCACCGCCAACAATCCGGGCCCGTCCACACCCCTGTAGGCATCCAGGACGTGCTTGCCGCTGGGCAGCATGGTCAAAACAACAGCCGCCCCCGCCGCAGCCTCATGGGCAGAGGAGGCCATGGGGATCCCGTGTGCCAACGCTGCTTCGACGGCCGCCGGAACGGGGTCATATCCCACAACTTCGTGTCCTGCCTTGATCAGGTTGGCCGCCATGGGACCGCCCATATGGCCCAGTCCAAGGAAAGCAATGACTCCCGTGGCCGATGCTGCGTTCTCTGTCATGTCGTCTCCCTTGACTGGCTTCTCATTTGAGGTCAACTTGCTTCCGCGGCCAAAGTGGAAAGCCCCAGCTCACGCTCGCCGAGCGGCGCGAAGTAACCCTCAACGTCGGACGCTTGCACTTCCGCGAGTGTCGCCGGCTTCCATTGGGGGTTCCGGTCCTTGTCCACAACTTGCGCGCGAACACCCTCGCGGAAGTCGGGTCCGGCCAGGCACCGCAGCCCCACGCGGTATTCCTGGTCCAGCGCTTCCTCGAGCGAAAGTCCACGGACCCGCCGCAGCGACTCCAACGTGACCTTCACCGACGTGGGCGACTTCGCATCGATGGTGTCCGCGGCGGCAACAGCTTCGGTCCCGGCAGAGCGCAGACTCCGCACGATTTCCTCGGCATCGTCATGCGCGTAGGCGGCGTCGATCCACTCACGCTGCGCCGCCAGTGCCGAGTCCGGCGCCGCTTGGGCAAAGCGCTCGACGGCGGCCTCCGCCGTCGAGCTTTCCAGCGCTTCCGCCAACGCGGGGAGGCTTTCGGACGGCACAAAGTGGTCCGCGAGTCCGAGGAACAGGGCGTCCGCGCCGGACAGGTGGGCACCTGTCAGTGCCGCGTGGGTTCCTGCCTCCCCCGGTGAGCGCGACAACAGCAGCGTGCCGCCGACGTCGGGCACAAAGCCGATGGTGGTTTCGGGCATCCCGGTGCGGGTTCGCTCGGTGACCACCCGGACTGATCCGTGCGCCGAGACACCCACCCCGCCGCCCAGCACAAGACCGTCCATGAACGCCACATAGGGCTTGGGGTACTGCGAAATGAGGAGGTTCAGCCGGTACTCGTCGGCCCAGAAGCCGGCGGTTTCATCGCCGCCGTGCAGCATGTCCCTGTAGATGGCCACGATGTCGCCGCCGGCACACAGCCCGCGATCCCCGGCGCCGCGCACCAGCACGGTGGCAACGGCGTCGTCGTCCGCCCAAGCAGTCAACTTCCGGAGCATGGCTTTCACCATGCCGTCATTGAGGGCGTTGACTGCCTTGGGGCGGTTGAGCGTCACGATGCCGAGGTGGCCGCGGCGCTCAAAGAGAACTTCTTCCTCCGCAGGTACCCCCATCAGCTGCCTGCCGGCATGATGAAGCTGGCGCCCTGGCGGATGCCGGAGGGCCACCGCGACGTCACGGTCTTGGTTTTGGTGTAGAAGCGGAAGGCGTCGGCGCCGTGCTGGTTCAGGTCGCCGAAACCAGAGGCTTTCCAGCCGCCGAAGGTGTAGTAGGCGATCGGGACGGGAATGGGCACGTTGATGCCCACCAT